>CAZKPC010000112.1:0-4274 GCA_964554565.1 uncultured Halobacteriales archaeon | reverse complement strand
GCAGCCGACGGGCCGGACTGGCGGGTCTGGTCCGACCGGCATGCCGAGGCCCATCCCGATCTGGCCACTGCCGTCGATGCCTTCCTCGAGGAGGCCGTCGATCTCGATGAGCTCGACGACCGCATCGAGTGGGGGACGCGGTTCCTCGAGAACGTGGTCACGATGTCGGACTTCCCGGTCGACGAGATCGAGGAGACCGTCCACCGCAACCGCAAGATCGGCCTCGGCGTCATGGGGCTCGCCCAGCTCTACGTCCAGCTCGGCGTTCGGTACGGGTCGGAGGTGGGCAACGAGATCGCCCGGCAGCTCATGACGCGGATCAACCACGGCTCCAAATGGGCCAGCCACGAGCTCGCCGCCGACCGGGGCGCCTTCGCCAACTGGGAGGACTCGAAGTACGCCGACCCCGTCGCGTACCGCGAGTGGTTCGAGCACCAGACCGGCCTCGACGCCGACGAGTGGGCCGACGGCTTCGCCATCCGGAACCACAACACGACGACCGTCGCGCCGACGGGGACGACCTCGATGGTGGGTAACACCACCGGCGGTATCGAACCGATCTACAACGTCGCCTACTACAAGAACGTCTCCGACGACGTCCAGGGCGAGGAGATGCTCGTCGAGTTCGACGACTACTTCCTGCGGGTGCTGGAGGCCAACGACGTCGACGTGGACGCCGTCAAGGCCGAAGCCCTCGACCAGATGGAGCACAACGAGTTCGACGGCGTGGCCGGGCTCGACACCGTTCCGGACGCGATCGGCGATTTGTTCGTGGTCTCCTCCGAGATCGATCCGAAGGAACACGCCGCGGTCCAGTGTGCCACCCAGGCCGGCGTCGACTCGGCCATCTCCAAGACCTGCAACTTCCCGAACGAGGCGTCCGTCGAGGACATGCAGTCGGTGTACGAGTACATCTACGAGCACGGCGGCAAGGGCGTCACCGTCTACCGGGACGGCACCCGGTCCAAGCAGGTGCTGACGACCCGGGCCCAGAACACCGATTTCGCCGACCTCGAAAAGGACGAAGCCGCCGACGTCATCCTCGAGCAGGTATCGGAACTCTTCGGCGGCATCGAGGGCTTCCTCGAGCACGAGGACGTCCGGGCCGAACTCGAGGCCGAGATCGAGGGCTTCATCGAAACCGGATCGTACGGCAACGCCAAGAAGCGGCCCCGGCCGGACGTGCTGCACGGGGTGACCCAGCGCATCGAGACGGGCTATGGCAAGGTCTACGTCAACATCAACGAGGACGAGGAAGGGCGGCCCTTCGAGCTCTTCGCCAACATCGGCAACTCCGGCGGGTTCACCGCGAGCTTCACCGAGGCGCTCGCCAAGACGATCTCGACCGCCCTCCGCTCGGGGGTCGATCCCGACGAGATCGCGTCGGAGCTCGAGGGCATCCGATCGCCGAAGGTCGCCTGGGACAAGGGCGAACAGATCCAGTCGATCCCGGACGCGATCGGCAGCGCGATGCGCCGGTACCTGGAGGGTGACGTCGAGAAGGCCTACCCCCAACAGCGCAACCTGGACGAGATCGCGGAGGCGGAAACCGAGCCGGCCGAACCACCGGCGGCCCCGGAACCCGAAAGCGACGGGGGCCGGCCGGCCGCCCGGGAACTAGAGGCGCCGGACGGGGCGACCCAGTCCCTGATCGATGCGGGCGAGAGCCCCGAGTGTCCCTCCTGTGGCGCCATGTCGCTGTACTACGCGGAAGGGTGCAAGACCTGCGAGTCCTGCGGCTGGAGCGAGTGTTGAACGGAGGGCGAGGCCGCTGACCGCGAGGAACCGATCCGGGGGCGGGCCCGGGACTTCCGGGCCGAAGTGTCCGCAGTGTGGCGCCGGGCTCCGGGCCCAGCATTGCAAATACGTGTGTCCGAACCACGGCGTCGTGGTGGATTGCGCCGACCCGTTCCTCTGAGCGGCAGCGTCAACCCGCGATCGGGCCCCGCTGGGACCGGCGAAGCCAGCGGTAAACCGGCCCCGCGAGGAGCAGCGCCGCCGCCAGCAGGCCCGCGGCAACGAGCCATGGGTTCACTGTGGCCACCGGGGCGACCGAGAGCCGGTTCAGCGAATGGCCGGCCAGCACGGCCGCGATCGTCCAGGGCAGCTCGCCGATCGCGGTCCCGATCGCGAAGGGGACCACGGTCACCCCGCCGGTGCCGGCGGCGATCGACACCGGTTCGGCCGGCGTCGGCGCCAGGCGGACGGCGATGAGTCCGCGGAGCCCGCCGGTGGCGTCGAAGAACCGCCGGCTCCCGTCGATCAACCCGGCCAAGGCGCCGTCGTGTCCCCGATGGTGCCGGCCGACCGCGTACGGCAGCAGGCTCGTCCCGACGGCCCCGAGCAGTGCGATCGGGACGCCGAGCAGGAGTCCGTAGCGGTAGCCCACGAGGACGGAGATGGCCGTGATCGGCCAGGCCAACAGCGGTCGTACGAGGTAGCACCCGACGAGCAGGAGGGGGAACCACGGGCTATAGAGGTGGACCCGGATGGCGGCGAGCACGTCCCTTGGCGAGAGCAAGATCCCGAGGGCGACGAGCCCGGCCACCAACAGCCCGGCGACCAGCTGTCGCCGTATCGGGTCCATAGGACCTCGTTTTGCGGCCGCCGGCTTAGGCCTGTGGCCCGCCCCGCCGGAAGGGATTTCTCCCGCTGGGCCGCAGCTGGCGGTGATGGAGGGCGACCCGGTCGAACTGGGCGTCGAGCTGCTAGGCAAGCTCGAGTTCGAGGAGGTACCCCTCGCGGAGGCGGTCGACCGGCTCGAGACCGTCACCACGGACCCACAATTGACCCGCCGGATCCTGGAGGCCGCCGAGGCCGAGGGCGTCATCGAACGGAACGGCACGGCGATCCGACCGCAGTCCGGCTCGTTCATTCGGTTCACCAGCCAGGTGGTGACGAAGGAGGGCGAGTTCAGCTGTCGCCGGTGTGGCGCCGATCTCTCGACGGGCTATTTCATCGACCTCGAGGCCGGCGAGCTGGGGCCGTACGGCTCCTCCTGCATCCGCAAAGTCACCGGCCGGGAGTAAGCCGGGTTACCCGGCCCGCTGCAGCTCCTCGATGAGCCGTTCGAGGACGGCCCGTTGTTCCTCGATACGCTCGCCTTGCCGCTCGACGGCTTCCCGAAGGGCGGCCACCTCCTCGGCCAAGTCCTCGGTGTCGCGGTCCTCCTCGGCGTCCGGTTCCGTCGATGCGGTGGCGGCGCGGCCGCCCCCGGTCTCTGCCAGCCCGCCAGATTCCAACAGCGAGCCGAGGCCGTCGTCGGCCTCGGTGTCGGCCGTCGCCGGTTCCTCCTCGGTTTCGGGTTCCGCCGGTTCCTCGGCCTCCGGATCGAACTTGCGGCGGAGCGCCGCGACGGAATCGACCGCGTGGGTGGCGAGCAGCGGGCCCTCGATGGTCTTGCGGATCTCGTGGGCGTCCTCGCTCGGCGTCTTGATCCGTTGTGGGCGCCCGTCGACCTCGATCACGAGCTCCGAGGAGACGCTACCGTGTTCCAGCTCGAGGTTCGTGACGTCCTCGTAGGGGTATTCCTCGAAGTCCTCCTCGTCCCATAACGGCGACCCGACGTGCTTGACGACCCGCCCGTCGGTGACTACCAGGGTGAGTTCCCCCAACCGGAAGACCTCTTTGACGCCCTCGCCGTCCTCGGTGACACCGGCGGAGGTCAGCACGCCCTGGACCACCGGCCGGAGCGCGTCGTTCGTATGGTCGGCCGGGACCGTGAACTCGTCGGCCCCGTCGTATCCCCGGTCCAGGCGGATCGTTGTCTTCCGCCGCCCTTCCGAGAGCGCGATCGTCTGGGCCTCCAGTGGATATTCCTCGACGGTTTCCCCGCTGAGGAGCCCTTCGGCCCGGTAGACGAGGCCCCGAGTCGGCGTGACCCAGAGTTCGTCTTCCCCGCCCAGGGAAACGTGCGCCCCCGGCTCCTCGCCGCCGAGCCGTTCGCGCACCGGTTCCGGTACGGCCATACGGCTCGTATGGCGCGTGGGCCGCCATAAAACTACCCGATGGCCAGCACAGCAGTGGACTAAGCGGTCCGCTGCCGGCCGATTTGGCCGTTCCCTGCAGGCCAATGAAACACCTCGGAACACCGGGATGAGCGCCCGGATGGGAAGGTTAAAGGCCGGCGCTCAGATAGCATCGGCCGCGCCCGGGTGGCTTAGTGGTCATAGCGCCGCACTCATAGGGACACGCTATCGGTGGAACCGTCGTTGGTCCAGCCACCGTCGACCTGGGACATGCGGAGGCCGAGGGTTCGAACCCCTCCCCGGGCA
>CAZKPC010000111.1:0-4284 GCA_964554565.1 uncultured Halobacteriales archaeon | reverse complement strand
CGCGCCCTGGACGCTGGCCATCGAACGGATCCCGGAATCGCCCGCCTCGAGCTCCTGCATCAGGAGCCCGTAGGCCCGTTCGCTCACGCCGGGCGAGCCATAGCCCTCGAGGTTCGGCGCGTAGAACCCGAGCTCCCCCATCTCGGGGATCAGCTCCCGGGGGAAGGTCCCTGCCTCGAAGTGGTCGCCGATGACCGGCGACACCTGTTCCTCGACGAACTGTCGGGCGGTATCGCGGATGAGCCGCTCCTCCTCGCCGAGGTCGGCCTCGAGGTCCACGTAATCGAGCATGGTCCCACGGAGCCGGCCCCCAGTAAAAAGCCTCCCGCGGGGCGACCGGCGGGCGAGCCCTTAACGGCCGCCCGCATCTGCCGTCGAACATGGCGCCGGCCGGGCTGACACAGCGGGCCCATCGGGAGCTCCACGTCGCCCTCGTGTTCCTGGTCGTGTGGCAGGGGGCCGTGCTCGCCGGCGGCTCGCGGTCGGTCGCGGTGGCGCTGGGCCTGCTGGGGTTCGTCTTCCACGTGGTCTTCGCGAAGGCCTACACGCTCGTGCCGTCGTATTTCGCCAGCGAGCTCGCGGTCCCCCGGGCGCCGAACGTCCAGCTGCCACTGACGGCCTTCGGAGCAGCCGGGCTGGCGGGGACCGCCGCCGGCTGGCTCCCGTCGTTGGTCGGGGCGTTCGCGGGCCTGTCGTGGCTCGCCGGCGTGCTGGTCTTCGTGGGCGCGCTGGCCTGGTCGCTCCGCGGGAACCTCCTCGGCGGGGAGACCGGAACCGCCGAGCCCAACGCCGATCGGCGGCGCGTCGATCGGTTCGCGAACGCCTTCGTCCCTCTAATTGGCGCCTATCTCGTGGTTGGGTCCTACGAACTCGCCGCCACCTGGAGCGGCCTGCCGACGCTGCTCGGCGGCTATCCGCCCCGAGCGGCGCACCTCCTCGCGGCCGGCACGGCGACGCTCCTCGTGTTCGCGGTCGGGTTCCGGCTCCTGCCCCGGTTCCTGGTGGCCCGCCCGCCGGCGGTGCTGGTCGGAATCGTGCTACCGGCCGGGGCGGTCGGGCCGGTGGTGATCGCGGCCACGCTGCCGGCCGGCCCGTTCTTCGTTCTGGGGGCGCTACTGGAGGCCACTGCGGTCATCGGCTTCGCGATCGCCTACGGCTGGCTCTTCCTCCGATCGGATCGACGGCGGGTGGGGTTCTATCCGGTCGGCGTCGGAATGCTCGCCGGCGTCGCGGCGGTCGCGATCGGGCTC
The DNA here is from genome assembly GCA_964554565.1 of uncultured Halobacteriales archaeon. Classification (GTDB taxonomy): domain Archaea; phylum Halobacteriota; class Halobacteria; order Halobacteriales; family Hikarchaeaceae; genus CAZKPC01. Next base: position 3,034 of record CAZKPC010000111.1, on the reverse strand, counting down.
CACATGGCGACGGTGGGCTTCGACGGCTCGCTGGCCAGGGCCCACGCCCGGCTGAACCTCCTCGGCTTCCTCGGGCTGACCATCATCGGCGTGACGTACCAGTTCTATCCGCCGGCCGTCGGTGAGTTCCGTGGCGCGAACGACCGCACGGCGCTGGCCGTCGCCGGGCTGATCGCGGTGGGCGTGGCCGTCGAGATCATCGGCCTGTTGACCGAGGCCGGTTTGCTGGTCACGATCGGCCGGGCGGGAGCCCTCCTCGGGGCCCTTGGCTACGCCCGGTTGCTGGTCGGCCTCCTCCGGCGGCTCAGGGACCGCTGACCGCCCGGCGGTTTCGGGGGCCCGCTACTCGTCAGCGCTGCAGAGCAGGACCGGACGGTCCGTCTCGAGGAAGACGTCCTGAACGACGCTCCCGAACAGCGCCTTGCCGGCCGGGGACCGCTTGCGACCGGCGAGACAGATGAGGTCCGCGTCCCGCTCGTCCGCGAGGTCGACGATGGCGCGGCCGGGATCGCCGCTCGATTCCTGAAGGGTGACCTCGATCCCCGCGTCCTCGAGGACCTCACGGGCTCGGCGTACGGCGCCCACCTGACTGACGGAGCCGCCCTGGGGGTTGTCCGTGAAGTCGTGGAACAGCGTCGCGTGGACGTCCGCCGGCCCGCCAGGCATCGCGGCCACCGTCTCGGCCTGCGAGATGGCGCGGTCCTCGTCGGTATCGATGGCGATGACGATCTCGTACATGGGCGGGGTTACGACCGCCCGGGGCTAAGAAGGCGCGGTCCGTTCTCGACCGGCGGGAACCAGTTCGGGCCGGCGGCTCAGACGGTCCGCGGCTCCTCCGCCGCCAGCCCGCTGACGTAGCGCGTGAAGGTATCGAACAGCCGCTTGGCCTCGCAGGCGGCCGCGTAGTTCGCGTCCGTGATACTCTCCAGCGCGGCGTCGATCTTCCCCGGCTCGAGGTCCTTGCCGCGGGTGACGCTCTCGGCGGTCCGCATATCGTACTCCGGGTGGAACTGTACCGTGAACACCCGCTCCAGTTCGAACCCGTGGTTCGAGTACTCGTTCTCCGCGATCGGCCGGGCGCCCCGCGGGAGCTCCGTGACGGCGTCCTGGTGGGTCGTGAAGACGGTGAACCGCTCCGGGAGGTCGCCGAGCAGCGTCGACTCGCCGACCCGTCGGACCTCGTGGTAGCCGATCTCGTATTCGGGCATCGCGTCGACCGTGCCGCCGAGGGCCTCCGCGAGGACTTGATGGCCGTAACAGACACCGAGATGGGGGAGGTCCCGCTCGACGGCCGACTCCACCCAGTCCAGCAGGGCCTCGATCCATGGCTCGTCCCAATACACGGACGCTTTGGATCCCGTGACGACCACGCCGTCGTACTCGAACCCCGCCGGCAGCTCGCCCTCGGTGACGTCGAACTCGGCGAGGTCGGCGGCGAGCTCGCGCCGGAAGTTCCGGCTCGTGTTGGCGTCGTCGTAGGAGGCGTTCAGCAGCGCCAGCCGCGGCCGGGTCATTGACAGCCCCTGCGAGCTTGTCCAGGAAGGGCCTTACGGCAGGTTCACGCGTCGCGTTGCTGTTGGAGCAGCCCTGGCACCGCCTCGAGGGCTCCATCGAGGGCGTCGACATCGGGCCCGCCGCCCTCCGCGAAGTCCGGCGGGCCGCCGCCGCCACCGCCGACTTGTTCGGCCAGCGCGGAGACGACGCTCCCGGCGTCGATCGGGACCCCCTCCGGGACGGCGACCACGAACTGGGCGTCGTCGGTCCCACTGCCCAGCACCGCCAGCTGGCCGTCATCGACGAGGGCGTTCGCCGTCGCCCGAAGCGTGTCCATGTCGGCATCGATCCGGCGCACGACGGCGGTCGTCTCCTCCAGTTCGATCTCCTGGCCGCTGTCGTCGCCCGCCGCCCGCACGCTGGCCAGTTCCTCGGTGAGCTCCTCGATGCGTTTGCCGCGGTCCTTCCACTCCTCGAAGAACCGTTCGGCCGTGGCGGGGGCCTCCTGGGGCGAGACGTCGAGGACGTCGGCGGTCTCCAGCAGCGCGTCCTCGAGTTCCTGGATGGCCGCCACGGCGGCCTCGCCCGCCGCGAACACGAGCCGTTCGACGCCGTCCTGGACGCGCTCGGTGGTCAGCAGTTTGATCGTGCCGATCTCGCCGGTCCGGGAGACGTGGGTCCCACCGCAGGCCTGGACGTCGTCGGCCACGTGGATCAGGCGGATGTTCGTCCCGGCGGGGATACCGCCCTGATAGAGATCGAACCCGTGGGTGGCCTCCGCCTCGTGACGGTTGGGCCATTCCTGGCGCACCGTGACGTTCGCGGTGACGATCTCGTTGGCGCGGCGCTCGATCGCTTTCAGGTCCGCCCGATCGACCCGCTCGTAGTGGCGGATGTCGATGCGGGCGGAGTCCGTGCCCTTCTGGGCGCCGGCCTGGCGCACGTGCTCGCCGAGCACCTGCCTGGCCGCGTGGATGACGATGTGGGTCGCGGTGTGGTGGCGCATCAGTCGCCGACGGCGGTCCCCGTCGATGTTCCCCCGGACGAACTCGCCCATGCCGGGGTCGTCGTCCGTCCGGTGGAGGATCACGCCGTCCCGGCGCTGGACGTCGGTGACCTCGACGGTTTTCTCGTCGGTCGACAGCGTCCCGTGATCCGGCGGCTGGCCGCCGCCCTCCGGATAGAACATCGTCTGGTCGAGCACGACGTCGTAGCCGTCCTCGCGCTCGATGACGTCGAGGACGACCGCCTCGAACTCGGTGCGGTCCTGGTCCTCGTAGTAGAGCCGGTCAGTCGCGGGGAAGTCCTCGAGGTCGTCGCCGGTCCGGGCGGTTTCGTCCTCGAGGGCCTGGCCGCCTTCGTGGCGGGCCGCCACCAACGAGTAGAAGTCGTCGGGCACCTCCACTCGGGCGCCGAACTCCTCGGCGATCTCCTCGACCATGTCGGGCTGGATCCCGTGGGAATCGTAGAGCTCGATGAGTTCGTCGACGGGGATCGGCTCGCCCCGTTCGGCGTGCTCCCGGGCGAGCTGGCGGACCCG
>CAZKPC010000110.1:0-4288 GCA_964554565.1 uncultured Halobacteriales archaeon | reverse complement strand
CGACGACTGGTGGGTGAGCCACCTGAACGCCGACGAGACGACCACGCTCAGCGTCCAGACCTACCTGATCGTCGACGGGGGCGAGAACGATCCGACGGTCGAACTCGACCTCGTCGAGCTCGGCCTGGAACTCCAGACGGACCTGCTCGGCGGTGGCGGCGCCGAAACCACTGATTCGACGACGGAGATCGGCGGCGACCTCGAGTACGAGATGCCGTCGATCGAACTGAGCGAGCTGGCGTGGGGCGAGGTCACTGACGCGGAAACCCAGCTGGAGGCGACCCTCGCTATCAGCAACCCCAACACGGACTCGCCGCTGAACGACCTGGTCGACCTGTCGCTCGGACAGACGGTCGCCATCAACGATGTGCTCGTCGCCGATGAGACGTCCCGGATCGAGGACGTTCCCGAAGGCGACACGTCGCGATCACTGCAGCTCGGCCTCGACAACACCAAAGTCCCGGAGTGGTGGGCCGTCCACATCAACAACGGCGAGACCTCCACCATCAGCATCGCCTCGACCGCCACCATCGACGCCGGGGTCACCACGTTCGACCTCGAGCTGCCGTCACGGGAGGAAACGTTCTCCACGGACCTGCTGGCGGACATGAACAGCCAGCGCAGCCTGACGTTGGACTTCCAGGGCGAACCCGCCGTAACGGTGCTCTCGACCAGCGCCGAGTGGGGCGAGGCCACGGCACAGGAAACCCCCCTCAACGCCGAGATCGAGCTCCGCAACGACCGAGACCGGACCGACGTGACCGTTTCGGACGTGGCCTACACCATGACGATGAACGAGGTCACCGTGGCCGACGGGACGGATCCGGCGTCGGTGACGTTGGCGCCCGGGGACACCGACACGCTGGCCTTCACGATGGTGATCGACTCCCAGAAGATGGACGAATGGTGGGTCAGTCACATCGAGAACGGTGAGACCACGACGCTCTCGGTCGAGATCACCGTGACGATCGAGATCGCCGGCCAGACCGAAACGACGACCATCGATCTGCTCGGCGGTGACTCCACCGTCACAACGGATATCCTCGGGAACGCCTGAGGTCGCCGCCGATCCTGCGATTTCGGGCCGCCCGTTACCCGGGGTCTCGGAACGTCCATACGGCTCGGTCGCGAGGGTTGTTGCCGTTCGAATCGGAACTGACCAGACGTTGCGATCCCAGAGCACCGTGAACGTGGACCTGGTCCTCGATGCTCGAGGCTGCCTCGGAATCAGTCCAACACCGGCTTCCAAACGGTCCGCTCGGCTGTCGAGTACCCAGACGCCCGGCGTTCCACCGGTACTGACTCAGGGCGTTTGCGGGACTCGAAATACGATCCTGCTATTTCTTTTCCTCGGGCGCTTCGGGTGAAACCATGGGCGATGTTACGGTCGTGGTTCCGGCCCATAACGAGGCTGAGCGGATCCGCTCGGCCATCCAGGACGTCGCTACCCGGTATCCGGTTTTGGTGATCGACGACGGATCGACTGACGATACCGCATCCGCAGCCAGTTCCGCCGGTGCATCCGTGATTCGCCAGCCGGAGAATCGCGGGTATATCGCCGCGCTCAAACGCGGCTTTCAGGAAACGGGATCGGAGATCGTCGTGACCTTCGATGCCGATGGAGAGCATCGAGCGGACGACATCGCGACCTTGGTGGATCCAGTCGAAAAGGATCGGTTGGATCTCGTTCTCGGCGCGAGATCAGCAATCCCGCGGCCCTCGGAACGGGTCCTCAATGGACTAACCCGCTTGAAAGTGCCAGTCAGGGATTCGGGAACGGGATTCAGGGCGATTCGTCGGTCTCTCGCGGTGGATCTCGACCTCGACACGGCCTGCACGTGTGGCACGTTCGTCTTGGAAGCCGCCAGGAAGGGCGCGCGGATCGGCGAGGTGCCGATCCGGACGCGATCAATTCAGAAACCACGCGGGATCGCCTGGCAGCACGGCAAGCAGCTCTATCACGTGCTCCGCTATCTCCTCGCTGCGTAAGCATTCAGGACACCGATCCGGTGACTCTCGACCGAGTCTGGAGACCAGTCGCTCGGACGATCTGGTTCTGAAGGCGGAGATCATGGGGTTGGAGGGATTTGAACCCCCGATCGACTGATATCTCCGGTGTCGCCTCGGACCTCCAGAGGGTCGTCAACGCGGCCGGCGATCACCCGGCCGCTCGGTATATCAGTCTGGAGTGTCGTCCCGGGCGGTCGCCTCTGGAGTCAGTCGCCATGCCTGGCTTGGCCACAACCCCGCGAAATCCGGTAGGCCGAACCGTCGTATAGGGGTTTCGGTTACCCCGATCGCGAGGCTGCCGAACGGGGAACCGGACTCAGTCTTCGGTGTCCTGCCAGCTGCAGTCCTGGCACTTGTAGCCGGTTTCGAAGCTCGTGACGTCCGGCATGTAATCGACGGCCAGCACCGATCCCCCGCAGTCCGGACACTCGAACTCGGCGTCGGCGATCGCGTCGGCTTCCATGACCGTCTCGCCATGGATCAGTTCGGCCAGAGCCTCCGGCGTCACCATCCGCCCCTCCACGACGCGGTTCTCACCCATACGGGTGGAAGCGTCGTGGGGCCCTATAGGCCTCCCGCTCGCGACAGCACGGTCTGGCCCCTTCTGGTATCAGAGCCAGGGGGCCCGCTCCTGGCGTCCCTCGTTGGACCCGACCCCGACCGCTTCGTCCTGTTGGCCGCCATCGGCGAGTTGGGCTTGCTCATTGGTCGAGGCGGCCCCGCCCTCCGGATCGAACGCGAGGAGGCCGGTGACCGCGAGGACGGCCAACGGCGCGTTCCCCGGAATAACGCCGAGCAGGCCGAGGGGGAGGGTGCCGAGTGCCACGGCGCTCCCGAACCGGAAGCGATCGAGGTCGACATACGCCCGCAGGATCGGCGCCAGACCGGCCACGAGGAGGGCGAACCCGACGCCGACACCGGCCGCGGCCATCGCCCGGAGGACGAGGTCCGGGTTCAGCGTGACCGCCACCGAGATATCGGCGAAATCGACGCTCGCGATCAAGCCGAGCCCGACGATGACCGCCGGCCGTGGGAGCAGTTCGCCGATCCGGGCGCTCGCGGTCTTCGCCGCGATGGCCAGAATGACCAGCGCCGCGAACCGCTCGAAGATCGCTAGGTTCAGTGCGCTCTCGATGGTCGGCGCGATGGCCGCTTCAACCCCTGCCCCGAGGATGAGCAGGCCGCCGACGGCCGCGACGCTCCTGAAGACCTCCCGGCGGTCGCCATCGAGGTCCGCGAGGATCACCGCGACCGTGGCGCTGCCACCGAAGATCAGCAGCCCGACCTGGATGATGCCGCCGACCGTCGAGAGCAGCCCGGCCAACACGACGGCGGCGAAGATGCCGTCGACCAGCGGGAGGCCCATGACGGTCGCCAGCAAGCGGGTCGCCCCGCCGACCTGTCGCTCCAGGCGGAGGGCGATCGGATGCCGCGACCGACTCATGCGCTCATACGGGTCGGCCGTCCCCGTCGACCGAACGGTGATGGCGCGCTCGAGACCGATATCGAGCGGTCGCGGCCCCGCCGAACCGGAAACTACCTTTCGGTTTCGTCCACCCGAACGAGCGTGTAAAAGTCTCGCCGGAGCGAACCGCGCGCTCGACGGCGATACGGACCGGGGTGGACATGGCGGGTGCCATACTCCTTCCTGGTCGCGATTTGGGGATAAGCCTTGCGTGACGGCTGTTGACAAACTCCGCCCGGCTGCTGCGGCGGTCCCTATGAGCCCCCCTGGTATCGGCTGGCGGCCCAGCTCGCAACGCTTTAGGCCGCGGGTGGCATCCCGTTGACATGGCGAACGACGCTGAATCCCTTTTCCAACGGAAACTCGACGTGCCGGTGGCGCTGACGTTCGACGACGTGCTGCTCCGGCCGATGGAGAGCCGCGTGGAACCCGACGAGGCCGACACGTCCACGCGGGTCTCCCGCTCGGTCGACCTCAACGTGCCCGTCCTGTCGGCCGCGATGGACACGGTCACCGAACGGGAGATGGCCATCGCGATGGCCCGGTCGGGCGGTCTGGGCGTCCTGCACCGGAACATGGAGATCGAGGAGATGGTCGCCCAGATCCGGGACGTCAAACGGGCCGACGAGCTCGTCATCCGGCGGGAGGACGTGGTGACCGCGGCGCCCGATCAGACCGTGCGCGACGTCGACGCGATGATGCAGCAGGCGGGGGTCAGCGGGGCGCCGGTCGTCGACCAGGACGACCGGGTGCTCGGCATCATCTCCGGGACCGACATCCGCCCGTACCTCGAGGTCGGCGAGCACGACGCCG
>CAZKPC010000109.1:0-4623 GCA_964554565.1 uncultured Halobacteriales archaeon | reverse complement strand
CAGTCCAGTCAGCGCGTTCTGGAGGAACTCGCTGAAGCCTTCAACTCGTGGTACGGTAAGCGCAAAGCCGACAGTCGAGCGAATCCACCCGGCTACCGCAAACGCAACTACTACGACGAGGAGGGCAACCGCGTCCACGAAGAACACCCGCGTAGCACGGTGACGTGGAAGCAGAAAGGCTTCCGACACGACTCGAAACACAGCCGCATCCGATTGTCGAAAGGGGCGAACCACAAAGACCACCCACGAGACTGGGACTACATCCTCGTCGAATACGAGACCCGACCAGGCGTCGAAATCAAGAACATCCAACAGGTTCGGGCCGTTTATGACAACGCGAACGAGAAGTGGGAACTGCACCTCGTCTGTAAACACGAAGTGGCCACGCCCGACGCGCCCGGCACCGAAACCGCAGGTATCGACCTCGGCATCTGCAACTTCGCGGCCGTCGCCTACAGCACGGAAGAGGCCGACCTGTACCCCGGGAATCGGTTGAAACAGGACGGCTACTACTTCCCGAAGGAGATCGCCAAGTGCGACGACAGCGGTGGCGAGCGGGCGACCCGCCTTCACCGGACGTGGTCGGAGCGCCGCACGCACTTCCTCCACGCCTTAGCCGCGTACATCATCGAGCGGTGTCTCGAGAAGGGTGTTGGGCGCATCAAGGTCGGGAAGCTCAACGGCGTTCGAGAGGCAGAAGCCGGCGAGTCCAAGAACTGGGGCAACCACGGGAACCTCGACCTGCACGGGTGGGCGTTCGACCGCTTCACCCGGATACTCACGTACAAGGCGAAGATCGAGGGCATCGAGGTCGAAGAAGTGTCCGAGCGAGATACCAGTAAGACGTGTTGCGTTTGTGGTGGGAAAGATGAGAGTCAACGCCTTGAGCGCGGCTTGTACGTCTGCGAGAAACACGATGATGCGTTCAACGCTGACGTAAACGGGGCGGAGAACATCCGACTAGATATCAACGAACGTAACTCCGAGTCTTCGGCCAGTTTGGACGAGGATAGGAGTACCGGCTGGTTGGCACAGCCATCAGTCCACCTTTACGACCTTTCCTGTGGATTCCAACCGCAGGCCGAGGTGGTGGGCTGAAAACCCTGATATCCCAACGCTTGGGAATCCTTGCGCTTCAGCGCGGGGAGGATGTCAACGCTCTTGCGTTCAATGTCCTGAGACGGTCAACGCCTCCGAGATCCCATCGGATCAGGTCTTACGGAAAATTCGAGCCGAAAGCCTCGCCCTTCAGGGCTGTCTTTTACCCATAAGTCAGGCCGATCTCCCGAGAACATATATGACGACTGTCTGACTGAAACTGATACCGCACCGACTGTCTTCGCCCGTATGGCCGCCGTTGGCGAACTCTCACTGCTCGATCGGCTCCACCTCGGCGGGGCGCTCTCGACCGAATTCACCGCCGCCGAGCTCGGTGACGCTCGCCTCGACGAGCGGCTCCAGCTGATCGCCGAGCGTTTCGGGCGCGCTCCAGGAAACTCGATCCCATCCGCCTGTGAGGATTGGGCAGAAACTAAGGCGGTCTACCGGTTCTGTGACAACGAGACCGTGGATCCGACCGCCGTGCTTGCCAGCCATCTCGAGGCCCACCGCGACCGGGTCGCCGATCGGGACGAACTGCTGGTCGTCGCCGACACGACCCATCTCACGTTTCCCAGCCATCCCGCCAAGGAGGGCCTCGGCGATATCGGCGACTCCACGATCGACGTCGAGGGCGTCAAGCTCCATACGGCCATCGGGCTCGATCCCACGAGCCAGGTGATGACTGGCGTGCTCGACCAGCAAGTCTTGGTCGACGACCGCCCGACCGACGAGAAATACGTCACGAACGGCCGGCAGGCGCCGATCGAACTGGCCAGCGAGGGCGAGAAATGGCTCCGGGGCGACCGGGCCGTCCTCGAGGCGCTCCCACCGGATGCCCGCCCGATCTTCGTCCACGATCGGGGAGCTGACTCCTTCTCCTACTACCAGACGATGGCCACCGAGGTCCCCGACGCCGGCTACGTGATCCGGGCCAACCAGAACCGGTCGATTCGACCCCCGACCGGTGAGGAATCTCGACTGTTCGACTGGAGCGAGTCGCTTCCCGAACTCGGCCGCACGACCATCGAGCTCCAGCAAAGCGGTGGCCGGCCCAGCCGAGAGGCCGAGCTGTCGATCACCGCCGGGTCGTGCAAGCTGCTGGCGCCCAAGAACGACCCCTCGATGACCGGCTCCGTCGAGGTCACCGTCGTCCGGGTTGACGAGATCGAGCCCGACCCCGAGGAGGTCGACGAGCCGATTCAGTGGGTGCTCCTCACGACCGAGCCGGTCGGGGATTTCGAGGACGCCATGACGGTCATCGAGTACTACCGGTGTCGGTGGAAAATCGAGGACTGGCATCAGGTACTGAAGTCGGGCTGCCGGATCGAGGATCGCCAGCTCGAAACCTGGGAACGGATGGAGGTCTTGCTGAGCATCTATTCGGTGGTCGCCTGGAGAGTTCTGGAGTTGCGTGAATTGGGGCGGGGCAGTCACGGCCTCCCGCCCGGGAAGTTTCTCAGTGAGGCCGAACAGGCGGTCTTGGAAGCGAAGCATCCCGACCTCGAGGGTGAAAACGGGAGGGCCTACGCCATCGCGGTGGCGACGGTCGGCGGGTACCTCGACCGGGGATCCGATCCACCGCCAGGCTGGGAGACGATGTGGAAGGGCCTGCAGGAAGTCCGGGTGATGGCCAAAGGCTTCGAACTGGGCAGGTCGTAATCGCGGCTCTGGGCATGATTCATCCGGACGAGAGCCGAGGGGCGTGTCCCCAGATCGACGACTGGCCGCCCGGGTAAGCCGAAGCTGGCGGCTCAACCGAAGTAGCCGCTCACGAAGCAGTGGTCAAGTGAGATCGAACGCGGTATGTGAGATTTGTGGGTAAAAGACCCGTGAACGGCGAGGCTTTCTCCACGAACTTCCTTAAGGAACAGCCCGTTCCGCCCCGAAAATCGCGACGCCCGCATCGAACCTCTCGGGTAGATGCCCTCTGAATTCTTTTCGCGACGAGCCGGTCGAAGGGGAAACAGGCTTTATGCATCCGTGAGGCGATCTAACAGTCATGGCCCCGTCACGCCGGGCGATCGTGTCGGCGGTCGGCCAGTACGGCTCGACGCTGCTCGCGATCGTCGTGGTCGTGGCGGTAGTGGCGACCGTCCTGGGCGTCCCGGTCGGGAGCGTGATCGGGTCGATCAGTCCCTTCCTCATCGTGGCCCTGGTTATCCTGGCGCTCGCGGTCGTCACGGTCAACTCGATGGTGGAGATCGTGGACGCCTACCAGAAGAAGGCGCTCACGGTCTTCGGTGAATACCGCGGCCTCCTCGAGCCGGGCATTCACTTCGTGCCGCCGTTCGTGAATCGGATCTACCCGTTCGACATGCGGACTCAGACGATCGACGTGCCCCGGCAGGAAGCCATCACGCGGGACAACTCGCCCGTGACCGCCGATGCCGTGGTCTACATCCGTGTCATGGATGCGAAGCGCGCGTTCCTCGAGGTCGACGACTACAAGAAGGCGGTCTCGAACCTCGCCCAGACGACCCTCCGGGCGGTCCTCGGCGACATGGAACTGGACGATACGCTCAACAAACGCCAGCAGATCAATTCGAAGATCCGGGAGGAACTCGACGCCCCGACCGACGAGTGGGGAATCCGTGTCGAATCCGTCGAGGTGCGCGAGGTGAACCCGAGCGCCGAGGTCCAGCAGGCGATGGAGCAGCAGACCAGCGCGGAACGCCGTCGCCGGGCCATGATCCTCGAGGCCCAGGGCGAACGACGGTCGGCGATCGAAACCGCGGAAGGCGACAAGCAATCCAACATCATCCGCGCGCAGGGGGAGAAACAGAGCCAGATCCTCCAGGCCCAGGGGGACGCCATCTCGACGGTCCTCCGCGCGAAGTCCGCGGAGTCGATGGGCGAGCGGGCGGTCATCGACGAGGGCCTCGAAACGCTGGGTGACATCGGCACATCCGAGAGCACGACGTTCGTGCTCCCCCAGGAACTCACGTCCCTCATGGGCCGATACGGGAAACATCTCACGGGGAGCGATGTCGCCCCCGAGGCGGCCGCCCTCGAGAGCCTCGACTTCGATGCGGAGACCAGGGAACTGATCGGCCTCGATCGGATCAACGACATCCTCGAGGAACTCGACGTCCACGCCTCGACCCCCGAGCCCGCTGAGGACGGCGCGGAGCCCGCCCCCGAGATCAGGAGTGCCGAGGACGTCATCGACGAAGTGGCGGGCGACGGCGAGGAGCCGGACGCCTGAGTTCGATCATCCAGCCGTCGCGTGGGACGCTCGTGGTTGCCTGGCTCGTCCGAATCAACGAGCCGGTTTCCCGCTGTCAGTCAGCAGTATCCCCTGCCATGAACGCATAGGTTGCTTCGCCATCGATCATTGCCCCCACCGATGAGCGCCGCCAGACCCCGGAATCTAGCAGACCTTGCCACGCCTCGGCGTCCGATCGCCCACTCAGCCGCTCATTGCTTCCCGGAGGACGTGCCCGATGAACCCGATCCCGGGGACGAGAAAGACCGAGGCGTGAACCCACGGGTCGTAGGAGATCTGTGACGGCTTGGTCACGA
>CAZKPC010000108.1:0-4635 GCA_964554565.1 uncultured Halobacteriales archaeon | reverse complement strand
ACGTCGTCTGGGACCGCGAGGACTACGAGGGCGAGAAGGAGTACGTCACCGAGGAGAACTCCCGCATCGAGCGGGTCGACGACTCCACCGTCCACGTCTACACCTCCTCGAAGCGCTCGGAGTACGGCCTGCGTGACTTCACCGTTCAGGAGGGCGACGAGGTGACCCTCACGGTGACGAACATCGAAGGCTCCCGGGACATCATCCACGGCGTCGCGATCAACGAGTATGGTATCAACCTCGCGGTGTCCCCACAGGACACTCGCGAGGTGACCTTCACCGCCGACAAGCCCGGCGTGTACTGGATCTACTGCACGTACTTCTGCAGCGCGCTCCACCTGGAGATGCGCTCGCGGATGGTCGTAGAGCCCGCCTGATCGGACGAACTGATCGCCGCCACACGTCCCTCCCCCAATGAACTGGCCGACCCGAGCCGAGTTCGCCCAGGTCCGTCGAGCGTTCCCGACGGCAGCGGCAGCGCTGTTCCTCCTGGCACTGCTGTTCCCGATGTGGGTCATCAACGTCACAGCGGTGCAGTACCCCGGGGAGATCCTCCAGCTGCGGCTCTACGCCTTCCCACATATCGCTGGTGACTACTGGGAGATGGCGGAGCTGAACCAGTACATCGGGTTCTACTACCCGGACCCGGTGTACTGGCAGCCGAACTACGAGGTCCATCCGCGGGCCGTCGACGTGCCCGAATGGTCGCTCGCGCCGGTCGCGTTCGTCGCGGTGGCGGCAACCGGCCTATTCGTCGCGGTCGCGCCGACGATTGAGAAGCTCAAGCGGGGGCTCAAGTGGCAGATCGTGGGGACAGTGACGGTGTTCACCGTGATGCTCGTCGACATCCAGTACCGACTCTTTCAGACCGGTCACAACCTCGACCCGGGCGCGCCGGTGGTCGGCGTCGACCCGTTCACGCCGCCCATCTGGGGCCGGTACGAAGTTGCAAACATCACGAGCTACTCACGGTTCGGAACCGGGGTCTACCTGGCGATGGCGGCTATCGGCCTCCTGGTGATCTCGTACTACTACCGCGACTCCGAGGCGGATATCCGGCAGCTCCCGGCCCAGCTCAGAGCCCGTTTGGCCTCGACCCGACGACGGCTCAGCCGCGGCGTGGAGAGCGACGACGACCAGGTGACTCCTTCACGGAACGAGCTCTGAACCCATGAGCAAGCGCCTCGAAATGGCGTTCGCGGGCGCGGCGATCGCAGTCCTGATTGCTTCGGTCACGGTGTCGGTCGCCATACCGACGGCCTCGACGGCCGAGCGACCGAGCCCGATCGAGGTCGACGTCCCGTCGTCGTACCAATTCGATGGACCCGAGGAGCAGGGCGTTGCAACGGTCGATGGGCACCGCTACCGATCGGTCCAGGCCGCCGTCGACGCCGCGACGGCCGGCGACACCGTCGTCCTGTCCGGTCGGTTCGACGAGCACGTGGTCGTGACCACGCCGAACCTGACGCTCACGAGCCGGCCGGACACCCTCGCCGTGATCGACGGTGGCGGCGAGGGTGACGTGCTGACGATCGACGCGGACGGCGTCAGCGTCCGCCGGCTCTGGGTCAGAAACTCCGGGTTCAGCGCCTCGGGCAATGACGCCGGAATCTGGGTGAACGGATCGTCGGTGACCGTCGCCGATAGTCGCGTCACCGCTGTGACGTTCGGGATCTGGCTCGACGGGGTGAGCCGGGCGTCGATCGATAACAACACCATCGTCGGCCGGGAGTCCGTCCATCCGGTCTCCAACCGAGGGAACGGCATCCAGATCTGGAAGGTCGAGGAAAGTCACATAACGAACAACCGCATCACGGACGTCCGTGACGGTCTCTACTACTCGTGGGCCAGCGACGTAATCGCCTCGGACAACACCCTCTGGGACCTCCGATACGGCGTCCACTACATGTACTCTGACGACTGTCGGTTGGAGCGTAACCTCGCGTTCGATAACGACGCCGGTTACGCGCTGATGGTATCGAAGCGGCTCGAGATACGGAACAATACCGCGGTCAATAACACGGGTCGGAGCGCGCACGGCATCCTGCTGAAGAGCGTCGACCAGACCGTCGTCGCCGATAACGCGTTCGTCGGGAACGGCAACGGGATCTATCTGTTCAACTCGCTCGACAACGAGCTATCGGGCAACCTCGTCCTCGGCAACGAGGTCGGGGTCTACCTGGCGGCTGGCAGCGTCCGCGAGCACGTCGTGAACAACTCGTTCATCGGCAATCGCCGGCCGGTGCTGGCAGTCATCGGCGAACAGGTCGACTGGAACGGATCGACCCACGGCAACTACTGGTCGGGCGCCCGGTCATCCGACGTCGACCACGACGGCATAGGGGAGGTGCGGTATCGACCCGCCGGACTGGTCGAGCACCTCATCTACGAACACCCGCAGGCGTCCGTGTTCGCCCGGAGCCCGGCGTTCGACGCCGTCCGCCTCGCCGAGAGCACTTTCCCGGTCATCGAAGCTCCGGGAGTCGTCGACCACGCGCCCCTGGACCGGCCGCCCCACGACCACTGGAGACGATACTATGCACGCGATTGAGGCCAAAGACGTCACGAAGCGATACGGGTCGATCACAGCCCTGGAAGGGCTAGACTTGCAGGTAGACACTGGCACAACGTTCGGGCTCCTCGGTACGAACGGTGCTGGCAAGACCACCCTGTTCAAGCTTCTCGTGAACCACATCGCCCCCGACAGCGGTTCGCTCCGCGTCAGTGGGGTCGATGTGGTCGAGGCCGGCCCGGAGGTCCGACGGGCGGTGGGCTACCTGCCCGAGAACGCCGGCTTCCCGGCGAACCTCACCGGTCGGGAGGTGCTCGCGTTCCACGCTGAAGTACGGGGGATCCCCCGATCACGGCGGAGCGAACGAATCGACGAAGTACTCGATATCGTCGGGCTGAACGAGGCGGCCGACCGCGGGGTAGGCGGTTACTCCAACGGGATGAACCGCCGGCTCGGACTGGCAACCGCACTGCTTCCCCAGCCGAAGATCCTCCTGCTCGACGAGCCGACCGCCGGTCTTGACCCCCTTGGCGTCGCGGCCTTCCACCGCATCGTGCGGCGTCTCCACGCCGAGCCAGATCTGACGGTCGTCCTCTCCTCCCACGTCCTCTCGGAAGTCGAATCGATCTGCGAAGCGGTGGCCGTGCTCCACGAGGGGCGGCTGCGTGCGTCCGGTCGGCTCAAGGAGCTCCGAGCGACGCTGGACGGGCTGGTCCTCGTGTCCGCCCGGCTTGACCCGACTGCGGACCATCAGCCGGCGTTCGACGCCGTAACGGGCTTAGCAGAGGTCCAGCGGGCAGCCGCCGACACGCTCGAATTCCGTTCTTCGCCCGACGCGGTGCCCGACCTGCTCGACCGCTTCCTCGAACTCGACTGCGTGGCCGGCTTCGAGGTTCGTGAACCCGGCCTCGGGCAGCTCTTCGACGCGCTCGCGGACGATGAATCAGTCCCCGCCGAGGTGTCCGGATGACGGACGACCGTCCCGAGGCGGATGGCGGCATGGGCTACGGCGAGGAATCGGTGAGCTGGGAGGCAGAACCTTCCGTGGGCGGCCGACTTCGGCCGCTCCTGTCGATCGCGTTTCAGGAGTATCGGCTCTCCATCAGGAACCGCTGGGCCTTCGCCCTCACCGGGTTGTTCGGGCTTCTCGCGATGCTCGTGACCGGCTTCGGCGCCTCGAGCGTCGGGCCCGGTCGCGGCGAGGCCATCGTCATCAGCCTCGCTGCCCTCGCGACGTACCTCGTCCCCCTGGCCGCACTCATCTACGGCTATGACGCGGTGGTCGGTGCCGAGGAAGCCGGGTGGCTCGACGTGGTGTTCGCCCTCCCAGTACCGCGAAGCAATATCGTCCTGGGGACCTACCTCGGTCGGGCATTCACGCTCGCCGCCGCAACGGTCATCGGGTTCGGAGTGGCCGGCGTGTTGCTCGCCGGCATGACTGGCCTCCTCCATTGGGCCCTCTTCGTTCGGCTGCTGTTCGGCGCAATTGGGCTCGGGATGGCGTTCCTCGCGGTTGGGACGTTCGTTTCAGCGCTCGCACCACAGAAGACGTCCGCACTCGGGGGCGTGCTGCTCGTCTGGGTCTGGTTCGCTTTCCTCCACGACTTGCTGGCGCTCGCGCTTGTCGCGACGTTCGAGCTGCCAGATATCGTCCTGTCGGCGGTGGTGTTGCTCAATCCTGCGGCCATCTTCCGCGTGGTCGTGCTCGCTGGGGTCGAGTCGACGGGTGGCGGACTTGCCGCGGTGATGGCCACGACTGGGCTGAGCTTGCCAGTACTCCTCGCGGGGATCCTCGGTTGGATCGTCGTCCCGACGATTACCGCGTCGTGGGCTGTTCGCCTCCGAAACCTTTGAGCGGATCACACGCCATGCGAACACCACCCCCTCGCCCGGCCGATCCGACCGATCAACGACCGTTCCTTCCCCGTCGGGCGTTTCTCGCCGGGGTCGGGACGATAGCTCTGGGAACGTTCACCGGCTGCACGGCGTCACCAGGTGACGAGCCGAGATCGACGCCGACGCCAGCCTCGCTCGCTGGTGGCAAACAGGACGACCAGGGCGGTATGATCATCGGTGAATACTTCGGCCCGAACGGCCAGATATTCTATCGGGACCACACTCCC
>CAZKPC010000107.1:0-4906 GCA_964554565.1 uncultured Halobacteriales archaeon | reverse complement strand
TCAGCCCGGAAGCGGGCTTGATCCGCCCGGTCGAACTCCTCCGCGGGCTCCGGGAGCGGGCTGGGGCGAACGGCGCCACCTTCCACGGGCAAACGAAGGTCACGGACATCGAAACAGCGGGTGACGGCGTTACAGCCGTCGTCACGGACCAGGGGCGTATTTCGGTCGATCAGGTCCTCGTGGCCGCCAACATCTGGTCGCCGCTGTTCGGAGCGATGGTCGACGTCGACATCCCGCTGATGCCCTGTGAGCATCAGTACGTCGTTACCGAGCCGCTGCCGGAGCTGGCGGGCACCGATGCTGAGGTCGAATACACCGGGTTCCGCCACCAGGACGCCGCCCTGTACTTCCGGCAGCACGGCGAGGGGTACGGCGTCGGGTCGTACAACCACGAACCCCTGCTGGTGGATCCCGAGGACCTCGACGACTACGCGAGCGCCGGCGAGGACGTGCCGATCTACGACTACCTCGCCGGGAAGGCCAGCAACCGGGACCCGGTCAAGATGACGGCCCACCGCGAGTTCACGCCGGAGCACTTCGAGGAGGCCTGGGCGGAAGCGATCCGGGTGATGCCGGCGCTCGAGGGCGCCGACCTCGAGCAGTCCTTCAACGGCATGTTCTGTTTCACGCCGGACGGGATGCCGATCATGGGCTCGCCGCCGGACCTCGACGGTTTCTGGGTGGCGGCCGCAGTCTGGCTGACTCACGCCGGGGGCGTCGGCAAAGCCATGGCGGAGTGGATGACGTCCGGGTATCCCCGCCAGAACCTGGTGCCGTGCGATATCAACCGGTTCCAGCCGCATGCCGGGAGCCAACGGTACGTCCGGGATCGCGCCGCCTACAGCTACGACACGGTGTACGACCTGATCCATCCACGACAGCTCCCCGACGTCAACCAGAACCTCCGCACGGGCCCGTTCTACGACCGCCAGGCCGACCTCGGCGCCGAGTTCTATTCGGCCGGGGGCTGGGAGCGTGCCCGCTGGTATGACGACAACGAAGGGCTGCTGGAGGAGTACGACGTTCGGGACCGCTCCGGCTGGGTGGGCCAGTACTGGTCGCCCATCGAGGGCGCGGAACACCTCGCGGTCAGGGATCGCGTCGGGGTGTTCGATCTCTCGGCGTTCACGAACATCGAGGTCAGCGGCGCGGATGCCGAGGCCTTCCTCGATCGACTCTGCACCAACTCCGTCGACATCGGGGTCGGCGACGTCACCTACACGCTCATGTGCACGCGCCACGGGGGCGTCCTGGGTGACATGACGCTGCTGCGGCGGGGACAGAACGTCTTCGAGCTGTTCGCCAACAGCGGGGCGGCGGGGACCCAGCAGCTCTCGCGGCTCCGCCGGCATGCGCAAGGGCAGGCCGTCACCGTCTCCGGCCGGGTGCCCGGGCGCTGTGCGCTCGGGGTCTGGGGCCCGAACGCGCGGGACCTGCTCGCGCCCCGGATCGAGGCCGACCTCGGCACCGACGCGTTCCCGTACTTCACTGCTCAGGAGACCTACCTCGAGGAGATCCCGGTCACCGCCATCCGGGTGTCGTACGTCGGCGAACTCGGCTGGGAGCTCCACACGACGACGGAGTACGGCCGGAAGCTCTGGGACGTGCTCTGGGAGGCCGGCCAGGATCACGGCCTCGTGGCGATGGGGGACGGCGCCCTGAACACGATGCGCTTGGAGAAGGGCTACCCGCTGTTCGGCGGCGATCTGACCCCGGAGTATGATCCCTATGAAGCCCGGCTCGGGTTCACGGTCGATCAGGACACGCCGTTCATCGGCCGGGAGGCGGTGGCGGACGCTGCCGGGGACGTGCCCCGTCAGCGAACGACGCTCACGCTGGACGAGCCCGGCGCCGTCGTGGGGAACTCGGCGCCGATTCTGGCGGGTGAAGCGGTCGTCGGGTACGCCGCGAGTGCCGAGTACGGGCACTCGGTCGACGCCGGGATCATCAGCGGCTACCTCGACAGCGAGCTGGCCGACTCCGGGACCAGCCTCGAAGTCCAGTACGAGAACGAGCGGTACCCGGCCACCGTTCGGGACTCGCCGCTGCTTGATCCCGAGCGGGAGCGGCTGCTGGTTTGACCTCCGCTGCAGCCGATCGCGGCGGTTGACGGCTGGCCCCTCGGGGCCGGTCGGCTCCCGTGGAACCAACGGTTAAGGCCACCCTGCGTGTTCCGACAAGCAGGATGGATCCTCGCGAACTCCTCGAGCGCCATACCGCGGAGGTCTGGAACGAGGGGGAGCTCGAGAAGGTCGACCGCTACATCGCCCCGGACTACGTCGAACACGACCCTTCGGTCAAGGAGACCGTGGACGGACCGGCCGCCTATCGCCGCAACGTGGAGCTGTTCCGCTCGGCGTTTCCGGACCTCTCGGTCACGATCCTGGATGTCGTCGTCGAGGGCGACAAGATCGCCATGCGCCAGCGGTGGGAGGGCACCCACGAGGGGGAGTTCCTCGGCGTCGAGGCGACGGGGAACCACGTCGAAGGGTCGTCCTACGTGTTCTGTCGGATCGAAGGCGAGCAGATCGCGGAGACCTGGGTCGAGTCCGACATGCTGCCGGTCCTCGAGCAGCTCGGCGTCGAGGTGCCCTAACCGGCGGTCTAAGCGGGCCGTTCCCGGCGCAGCCCGACAGCTTCCGACATCGGTCCAGCAGCGCTCACCTGGGCGCGGTCGCGGGGGATCAGACCCGACGGATCTCCTCGCCGTCCGGTTCCAGCGCCTCGACGTCGCCGTCGTGGATCGGGACCTCGACCTCCACCTCGACCAGGTACTCCTCGTGGGCTAACTGGTGGGCCCCCAGCACGGTGTGACACGGGTACGGTTCCGCGAAGGTCTCCCGGTAGACGGTCTTGTAGCCGTCGAAGTACCGCTCGTGCGGTTCGATGATATGGGTCGTCACCTTCGCCACGTCCGCGAACCCCTTCCCGATCGTCTCTAGCAGGATCCCCACGTTCTCGTAGGCCTTCCGGGCCTGGGTTTCGATGTCGTTCCCGACGATGTTCGAGTCGGCGTCCATCGCGACCTGGCCGGCCATGTAGAACGTGCCGTCGTCGATGATCGCGTGGTTGTAGCCGATGCTGCGGGCGTCCTTCAGCGGTTCCGGATTGATCGCGTAGCGCGCCATGGGCACGCCACCCGGGGTCTGAACATAAAGCCACCAGACCAACGGGGTTATTCGAGGTCCACGTGGTCGGCCACGCGGTCGACGAGCTGGCCGGACGCCACGAGCCCGCGCAGGCGGTCGATATCGGCGTGCACCTCGCGGTCGGCGCCGAGCGGGGCCACCTGGGTCCGAATCGTTTCGTAGGCGGCATCCGTCCCGCGACCGAGATCGAGGTCCTCGTCGGGCGGCACGTCGTGATCCGGGCGTTCGGCGACCCGGTCGACGTACTCGACGGCTTCGGCCGCACAGAGGAGTTCGATCGCGACCACGGTCTGGACCGACTCGACGACCTCCCGGAACGAGAAGGCGGCCCCGGCACTCATCGAGACGTGGTCCTCCTGGTTGCCGCTCACGGGGGTCGAATCCGTCGCATGCGGGCCGCTCGCGCGGCAGTCGTTCAGGAGGGCGGCGGCGGTATACTGGGCGATCATGAGCCCGCTCATCGACCCGCTGTGGTCCGTGAGGAAGGGCGGCAGGTGGTCCTCCTGGACGTTGGGATTGAGGAGCCGGTCCACGCGGCGTTCCGCGATGGCGGCGAGCTCGGTCACGGCGTTGCTCGCGTAATCCAGGCGGAGGGCGAGCGGTTCCCCGTGGAAGTTGCCGGCCGAGAGCACGGCCCCGTCACCGGCGCCGCTGGCCCGCTCCGGGGCGTCGGCCCGATCGAAGACCAGGGGGTTGTCGGTCGCACTGTTCAGCTCGGTTTCGACGGCCTCGCGGAGGTGGTCGACGGCATCCCGCACGGCGCCGTGGACCTGCGGCAGGCAGCGCAGCGAGTAGGCGTCCTGGATCCGGTCGCAGTTCCGGTGTGACTCGACGACCTGCGAGTCGGCCGTCAGCCGGCGGACGTTCCGGGCACTCGCCGCCTGTCCGGCGAAGGGCCTGACCTCCGCGATCAGGTCGTGGCTCGGCACCGTCGAACTCATCGTGACCTCCGTCGAGAGGGCGCCGGCGATATCGGCGGCCCGGACGAGGGTCGTCGCGTCGTGGACGGCCAGGGCACCGAGCCCCGAGGTGAGCTCCGTGCCGTTGATCAACGCCAGGCCGTCCTTCGCGCCGAGGGTCAGGGGCTCCAGCCCGATCCGTTCGAGGGCGGCCGCTCCGTCGAGGCGGTCGCCGCCGACGTCGCCCCGTCCCTCGCCGATCAGGACGATCGCGGCATGGGCGAGCGGGGCCAGATCGCCGCTCGCGCCGAGGCTGCCGCGGGAGGGCACGACCGGATGCAGCCCCTCGTTCAGGAAGGCCACGAGGTGGTCGATCACCGCCTCCCGGACGCCCGAGTAGCCCTTGACGAGCGCGTTGAGGCGCGCGACCAGCATGGCGCGGACTTCCTCGGCGGTGAGTTCACGGCCGGCGCCGGCCGCGTGACTCCTGAGGAGGTTGGTCTGGAGGGCTTCGATCTCAGCGGCGGGGATCCGTTCGGTGACGAGCTCGCCGAACCCGGTGTTGACGCCGTAGACCGTCTCCTCGCTGTCCAGGATGTCCTCGACGCGGTCCCTGGAGCGACGAACGGCCGTTCGCGCCGCCTCGTCGATGTGGACCGTCGCGCCGTGGCGGGCGATCGCCACCACGTCCGATGGCGTCAACGTCTCCCCATCGAGGGTCACTTCCTCCGCGGCAGCGTCGGGCGGGACCTCAGACATCGGTCTCCCCTGGGGCTGTCGGGCCATCGACCCGGTCCTCATGGACCGGCCGCCCGTCGATCAGGACCTGCTCGACCCGGTTGACGCCGTAGCTGTACG
>CAZKPC010000106.1:0-4959 GCA_964554565.1 uncultured Halobacteriales archaeon | reverse complement strand
CGGGCGTGACGGGAGTCGAACCCGTGGTCGAATGGTTAGGAACCATTCGCCCTATCCGCTAGGCCACACGCCCCAGTCGCCAGAAGGAGGCCCGGGTTACTTTGACTCTTCGTCCGCGTCGGCGCCCGTGGATTCCGTCTGCTCCGGGGTCGGAGCGGTCTCGTCGGCTTCGAGCTGGGTCGCTTCCTCGACCTCGCCGGTCATCTCGTCGAGTTCCTGCTCGATCTCCTCGCGGCCACGCCGGAACTCGCCCATCGCTTGCCCGGTCGACCGGGCCAGCTTGGGGATCTTGTTCGCGCCGAACAGGAGCACGGCGATCAGGAGGATCACGGCGAGCTCCATGCCGCCAGGGACGCCGAACTGGAGGGGGGTGACTACCGGGCTTGTCATCGCTAATAGGAGCTTATTCAGTCCCGATTATAGGCTTTTTGCTGTGTCTGAGCGCCTCGAACTCCGCGAAACCGCCCTTCGCGGGCCTTTTGAGGCCGCTTCGCCAAGACCGGGCTATGTCCGACGTCGAGGAGGGGTTCCTGCCGTACGACCCCGCGGCCGACCACGTGTTTCCCGATCAGCGGCTCAATGCGGTGTTGGAGTTCGTCCGCGCCGACGAGGAGATCCTGGCCTATCAGGAGGCCCAGAACGTCAACCCCGTCAAGCGGAAGGGCTACAACGACCACGGGAGCAAGCACGTCGAGATCGTCCGCGACCGGGCCCTCGCCCTCTACGGCCTCCTGAAGGAGGCCGGCGTGGAGTTCAACGGGGCCCGCGAACAGGGCCTCGAGGCTGAGGACGAACCGGTCATTATCGCGTTAGCCGCCGAGCTCCACGACATCGGCCACGTCGTCCACCGGGACCAGCACGTCTACTACTCGATTCCCCTGGCGGCGGATATCCTGGATCGGGTCCTCCCGCGGTTCTATGACCCGGCCGACGCGGTTCGGGTGAAGGGTGAAACCCTCCACGCCATCCTCTGTCACCACACCCCCGAGGACCCGTTAACGCTGGAAGCGGGCGTGATCCGTGTGGCGGACGCCCTCGATATGGAGCGGGGCCGCTCCCGGATCCCCTACGAGGAGGGCGGCCGCGGCATCAACACGCTGTCCAGCCAGGCGATCCAGCAAGTCCGGCTCACGGAGGGTGATGCGGCGTCCGTGCTCGTCGAAATCGAAATGACTGACGCCGCGGGCGTCTACCAGGTCGACTCCCTCCTGAAAAGCAAGCTGAACGGGTCCGGGCTCGAGGACTACATCCGCATCGTGGCGGTCAACACCCGCGAGGGCGAGGAAGAGCTCGTCGAACGGTTCGAGCTCTAAAGCGGCTCCAATCGGGAATCAGATCGGGCCGAGACCCGGGTGCCAGCGGTCCGCGTCCGATTCGGCGACCCGCTCGTCCATCGACTCCAGGATGGCCGCGGCTAGGCTCGCCGTCTCGGCGGCCCGGGACTCGCCTTCGGTCCGGAACTCGCCGGTGGTCCGGTCGGCGAAAACCGTACAGACCGCCCCGCTGCGGAGCCCGTAGAGGTTCGCCAACGTCAGCACGGCGCTGGCCTCCATCTCGATGTTCTTCACGTTCGACGCCCGGAGCTGCTCGAGCATGTCCTCGATCCCCGGCGCCTCGTAGCCGTTGAAGCCCTGACGGGCTTGCCCGGCGTAAAACGCGTCGGTCGTCACCGTCAGCCCGACGTGGTAGTCGTGGCCGAGCCGTTCGGCCGCCGTGACCAGGGCCGCGACGACCCGATCGTCGGCGACGGCGGGGTAGTCCTCGCGCACGTACTCCCTCGTCGTGCCCTCCTGGCGCACCGCGCCGGTCGTGATCACGAGGTCGCCCAGGGACATCTCGGGCTGGATCCCGCCACAGGAGCCCACACGGATACAGGTCTCGGCGCCGACGCGAGCCAGCTCCTCGACGGCGATGGCGGCCGAAGGACTGCCGATCCCGGTCGAGGTCACCGAGACCGGCGTGCCGTCGACGGCGCCGGTCGCCGTGCGATATTCCCGCTTGGACGCGACGGTCTCGGCCTCGTCCCAGAGATCGGTGATCAGGTCGACCCGGTCGGGGTCACCGGGAAGCAGCACGGTCGGGGCGACGTCCCCCGACCGGAGCTCGAGGTGGTACTGACGGTCCTCGCTCGGATCCTGGTCGCCGCTGGTCACGGACCCTCACCCGCCCGGCGCGGTGGCTCGGTACACCCACGATTGAAGATGGCGACGGCCATGCTCGGGGCTCCGGAGGCGCCCGCAAAAGCCCACCGGTGGCCGCCCCTCACTCCTCGCCGGATTCGAAGTGCTCCCCGGCCGCATCGGGCAGGCGCGTGCGCCCGACGAAGGCCAGGACGATGATCACGGTCACGAAGGGGGTGACCCGGATCAGCTGGTTCGGGACGCCGATGTTCTGGAGCTGCAGCGCGTTCTGGAGGGCGTCGAGCCCGGCGAACAGCAGCGTGGAGAGGAAGGCCCCGACGGGATTGTAGTTCCCGAAGAGGTAGGCAACGATGGCGATGAAGCCCTTCCCGTTGACCATCGTCGGCCCGTTCCCGGTGAACTGGCTGAGGTCGAGCGACAGGGCGGCGCCGCCCATCCCAGCGAAGACGCCGGAGACCAACACGCCCGCGTAGCGAATGCGGGAGACGTTGATCCCCGCGGTATCGAGCGCGTCCGGGTTCTCACCCGACGCCCGGATCCACCGGCCGAAGGTCGTCCGATTGAGCGCGTACCAGGAGACGACCACGGCGATCAGCATCAGGTAGACGGACAGGGAGGCGTCGAACAGCGCGCCGAAGAAAGGGATGCCCGAGAGGGTCTCAAGGACGCCAGCGACCCCCGGGATGCCCGACGTGAGATCGGTCACGCTCGGGGGCGTCGCGACGCTGTCGGTGTTCGGACCGCCGTATACGACCTTCGAGGCGAAGGGGGCCAACCCGAGCGCGATGAGCCAGACGGCCAGGCCGGCGATGATCTGGTCGGCCCGGAACTCGATGACGACGACGGCGAACACGGCCGCAAGAACGACGCTCGACAGCACGCCGAGCAGGTAGCCCTGCAGGGTGCTCCCGGTGACGTCAGCGGCGTAGATGGCGGTGAACGCCGAGATGATCAGCAACCCCTCAAGACCGATGTTGATGACGCCGGATTTCTCCGAGAAGATGCCGCCGAGCGCCGCGAAACAGATCGGGACCGACAGTCGCAGGGCGGAGGCGAAGACGCTCGAGGTCGTGGCCAACTGCGCCGAGAGGACGAGGATCGAGGCGGTGAACGCCACCGCGCCCCCGATTGCCGAGTTCGGGAACAGCAGTCCGACGAGCCCGATCAGCAGAACGACCGCGAGCAGCCCGAGGCCGACCTGATGGCGGATCGACAGCTCGTCGAAGGCCCCGCTGATCCGCTCCAGGCCGTCGTGGCCGTCCTCACTCATCGGGCTCACCGCCGTCCGTGGCGATCGCGTTCCGGCCCCGTTCCTCGATGGAGACGATCCGCTTGCCGATCATCCGGAAGAACTCCGGCATGGCGACGAACAGCACGATGAGTCCGCGGAGCACCCCGACCAGCTGCGGCGGGACGTCGGTCGCGAACTGGACCACCGTCGAGCCGCTCTTGAGGATCCCGAAGAGGAAGGCCGCGAAGCCGACGCCGAGCGGGTTGTTCCCCGCCAGGATGGAGACGGTGATGCCGTCGAACCCCCAGGCCGGAACGCCGGTCTGGAACTTCCCGAGCACCATCAGGACGTACATCGCGCCGGCCACGCCGCCGAGCGCCCCCGAGAGCGTCAACGTCGTCACGATGGTGCGCGCGGAGTCGACGCCGCCGTACTCGGCGGCTTCGGGCTGGAGTCCCGACGTCCGGATGTCGTACCCGAAGGTCGTGCCCTCGATCAGGACGTAGAGCACGGCGATGAAGACGATCCCGATGGCCAGCGCGATCAGCGAGAAGTCGTCACGGGGGTTGAACACGACCGGCGGGAACAACGCGTAGGACGGGAGCGGCACCGTCTGGTTCGCCGGACTGGCGGGGTCCTTGAACACCTCGCTGACGAGGTAGAGCGTGATCCCCGTCGCCACGAAGTTCAGCATGATCGTGGTGATGACCTCGTTGGCGTCGGCGTATGCCTTCAGCACGCCCGGGATCAGCCCGTAGAACCCGCCGATCACTGCGCCGATCAGCAAGCCCAGCGGGATCAGGACGATCGTGCCGAGCAGCCCGGTGACGAACGGGGCGATCCAGAGCACCCCCAGTCCGGTCGCGAGCGCGCCGATGACCATCTGGCCCTGGGTGCCGATGTTGAAGATGCCCGCCCGGAACGCGACGGCGAAGGAGAGCCCGGTGAAGATCAGCACCGTCGTCTCCCGAAGGGTGACCGCGATCTGGCCGTCGAGCGGGTCCCAGCCCGGCTGCAGCGGATCGCCGAGGGCTCCGAGGAACAGGCGGTCGAAGACCTCGACCGGGTCGAAGCAGGAGCCCAAGGAGAACCCGGGGCCCGCCAATGTGTACGCTGCCGTCTCGCAGGTCGCGGCGAACCCGGAGACCAGGATGATGACCGTGCCGACGACGACGGCCAGCAGGAGGGAGGCACCGCTGATCAGGATCCGTTCGGTCGCGGAGGCGGCCACCAGCCGTTCGAGGACCGCCTCGATCCGGTCGGGGACCCTCACTCTTCACCCCCAGGATCGGCCGCCGGAGCCCGCTCGGCCTCCGGCTCCTCGCCCGCCATCAGCAGCCCGACGTCCTCTTCGGTGACTTCCGCCGGGTCGACGACGTCCATGATCTCCCCTTCGTAGATGACCCCCAGCCGGTCGGACAGCCCCATGACCTCGTCCAGCTTCGAGGAGATCAGGAGGACGGCGACCCCTTCGGCCCGGAGATCCAGGAGCTGCTGGTGGATGAACTCGATCGAGCCGATGTCCACCCCGCGGGTCGGGTTCGACGCCACCAGGAGCTGGGGCTCACGGCGGAACTCGCGACCGAC
>CAZKPC010000105.1:3619-5080 GCA_964554565.1 uncultured Halobacteriales archaeon | reverse complement strand
GTCGCCCGCTGACGCGCTCCCGGAGCCGTTTCCCGCCGGCCACGCCCGCGACCGCCGGAACCGCGGCCACGACGGAGAGAGCGGCGACCGTCGAACTGGGATACAACCCGAGGACGGCGGCCGCTCCGACGCGGATCGCGTTGAGCCCCAGGAACACCATGGCGACCACGCCCACGAACAGCCCGTGTGAGAGGTCACAGCTCCGCAGGTACGCGATGAGCTGGACGCCGACGTTGGTCCCCCCGAAGAGCAGGCCTGAGACACCGCCGACTCCGGCCATCGCCAACGGGGACTCGACGAAACAGCCCTCCTTGACCCGGTCGAACCACGGAACCTCGACGGTCTCCTGGACGCTGGCGACGAACGCGAGCGATAGGACCCCGAGGCCGACCCGGAGCGGAGCGGCGGGGACGCGGTCCAGGACGACCAGCCCGAGGATCGTGCCGACCAAGGCCGCGAGGATCAGCGGCCCGAACCGTCGGCCGCAGGTTCGCAGCTGTGTCGGGGACAGCTCCCGGACGAGCGAGAGGTTCACTGAAAGGATCGGCACGATCATGAAGACGACCGCCGCCGCCGGGTCGATGACCGTGGCGAGCACCATCGTGCCGACGATGGCGAACCCGAATCCCGCGATGCCGTTGATCGCCCCGGCGAGCAGCACGGTGACGGCGAGGATCCCGATCAGTTCCGGCGAGGGCGCCAGCGACATGACCGCCTCGTACACCCGGACCGCACTAATTCATTCGGCGACCGATGGGGTGTCGGGAGCCGTGTTCATCGAACGTCCTGGATCGGAACGGCAGAGTCGAAATCGACGGTGATCCAGTGGGTCGTGATGTCGGGCTCTCGGGGTGAGAAGATCGTTAGTTCGGACGGGGCTTCCTTGTCATCGATCATGTAATCGAGCGCGAACTCCGGCGACGCCTCCGGTTCGAAATCCGGACCGGCCGGACGATCAGCTTCGACACTCATGCTAGTATGACCTCGTCCACGGAGGGGTGATGGTGTTCTCTGAACGCCCCATTCGGCTCGGAAACGTGCGTGCTGGTGGGACCTTTCCGGAGGGGCATGGCGACTAGGCCACCTCCTTCAGCTGGATCGCTTCACCAGCGGGACAGCCCCCGGCGCTGGTGGCCCGAACCTTCGGCTCGGTGTCGCGCGGACAACCCGGCATTGGCGGCGATCCCGGGGTGGTCATCTATCGACGGTGATTCCGCCGTCCTCGTCATCGTCGTCGTACTGGATGCCGACTTCGCCCGGCGCGCCGCCGGCATCGAGATGGGCACAGTACGCCTCGGCGATACTCTGATAGAACGCCGGTAGGACCTCGGTCCGGAGGTCCGCGTCAGGGTCGTCCAGCAGCTCGTGGACGAGCCTGTCGGTGGCGTGATCGATCGCCCGATTGACGGGGTCGGGCACGAGGGGCACGGCGGCTTCCTTGATGTAGGCCTCCCGGAACGC
>CAZKPC010000105.1:0-3519 GCA_964554565.1 uncultured Halobacteriales archaeon | reverse complement strand
TCCGCGGGCTCCGGGACGGCAACGGCTACACCGGCCGGTACTCCCGGGACCCGGTTAGGGGACGTTCAGCTGCCGGTGCCCCGGTCGGCGCTCACTGCGGCGATCCATTCGGTGATCCCGGCCATTACTGAGCCGGCCTTCGCACAGGACTGGTCGGACGTGTCACTGGAGGCCGGCGCTGACACCTACCAACCGCGCCTTGGGGCGGAGACGCCGGTCATCGGCGTCGAACGAAACGGCGACGCCAGGGCCTATCCCCTCGGGGTCCTGGAGCGCCACGAGGTCGTCAACGACACGTTTCCGGCGGCCACGGGCGCAGCCGCCGATACGGAGCCGCTGCTGGTGACGTACTGTCCCTCCTGCGGGAGCTCGATGACGGCCGTCCGGGAAATCTCTGGCCGACCGGTCGTGTTCGAAGTCTCGCACTTGCTATGGCGGTCGAACCTGGTCCTGCGTGACCGGGCGACCGACAGCCTGTGGAGTCAGATCCTGGCGGGCGCGATCCGGGGGCCCGCTACCGGTGAGCAGCTGCAGCTCGTGCCGTCGAGACTCGTCACGTGGCGGTCCTGGAAAGAAGCCCATCCGGAGACGCGGGTCCTGCTCCCACCGCCGCTTTCGAAAACGATCTATGAGCACGCTGACGACAACTACGAATACGGCCGGTTCACCGACACCGCGCCGATCATCGGTGAGGAACGGGACGGCCAGGCCGCCGGCCGGAACCTCGTCATCGGCGTCGCCGCCGACGGCGCGGCCGTGGCTTATCCCTTCGACGCCGTCGCCGCGGCAGGCGTGGTGAACGACGTCGTCGACGAAACCCCCGTGGTCGTCGCCGTCGGGCCGGCGGGCACGCTCGTCGCCTACGAGCGGCGTGTCGATGGAACCACCCTCCGGTTCCACCGCGAGGACGACCGCACCCTCGCGGCCGGGGGGTCGCGGTGGCTCGTCGACCGTGGGCTCGCGGTCGACGGTCCGTACGAGGGGACGACGCTCCGTCGGGCCAACGACCTGCCGCCGCTGTTCCGGTTCGCGTGGCCGGATTTCCACCCGGAGAGCCGGATCTACGGCGACTGATCCGAGCCGCTCTACCCGGAGACCGACTCGTTGTAGACGGCCGTGTCCGGATGGAACTGGCTCCAGGCGAACCAGAACACGCCGTGGGTGGCCAGCCGGTCCAGCCGTGCGCCGGCCCGGGGGCCGGAGCGAGCCACCCCGTCGGGGCTCCACCGGTGTCCATGTTGGTCGACGAGCCCCTCCTCCCCCACCCGGAAGGTCAGCGTCTCGTTCTCGATCCGCCGAGAGAACGCGGACACGCCACCATCGTCCGGGTCCTCGACGACCACGACCGGCTCGCCGCCGACTTCGTCGTTGATGACGCCGGCGGACCGGACGGCCGCTTCCGGGTACGCCGCGGCGGACCCGCCGACCGTCACGCCGAACACCAGTGTCTTCGGCGACAGTCGGTCATCGACCGGGCCCACGCCGTAGCCGACCTGGCTGTTGTTCGCGTAGCCCGCGTAGGGATTGTTCCCGTAGGTGGCTTTCGGATAGATGCCCGTCTCCCGCGAGAGCACCTGCGTGTCCGGGTGGCCCCGTCGCCAGTCTTCCCACGTCGTGATCGTGCTCGGCACCAGGGTCAGGGTGGTCGGGACGAGCGGGCCGACGACGGCCTCGCCCTCGATCTGGCTCCAGTAGGTCTCGGTTTGCCGGTCGTAGAGCACGAGGTTGGCATCCAGGAGCTTCCCCGAGACGCCGAAGGAGAGCGTCCGGTCGCCGACCCGCCGGGAGAACACGAGTCCGGACCGGCACAGCGGACAGTACGTGACGGCGATGGCCCGGCCACCCAACCGATCATTGACGACCTCGTGGACGTTCAGGATCCGGAGCGGGTACGCCCGCGCCTGGCCGTCGATCTCGACACCGATCACGCGGTCGGACGGTTTCAACCACGCCGCCTCGTCGGCCGGCTGGAACCGCGGGTCATCGATCGAGGGAATACAGTCCAAGCCACCGGGACAGCCCTGCCGGAGCTCGTCCGGATCCACCGTGTAGCGGACCCCGTCGGCAGTCGTGTCGTACTCGGAGGCCGGAGCGTCAGGCGAGTCCGGTCCCGGCGACACCGGTTGCAGCCCGATCGCGATCCCGGAGGTGCCCAGCAGCAGCACCAGGGTGGCGGCGTAGAGGACCCGTTCGTCGATCATCGGAACCTCCGAACCAGGCCCACGGTTCCCTTCGAGAGGAAATACAGCCAGAGGGCCTGGATGTATAGCTGCGCGAGGTTCAGGAGGAGCCGGCCGATCACGGGGCTCAACCGCTCACGGTAGAAGAGCGATGCGCCGAAGAACACACCCGACCCCCGGTAGGGGAGCTGTATCAGGGTCACGAGCAGGTCAGGCAGCAGCGGGACCCAGGGCAGCACCCAGAGCCCCACGAGGACCGCGAGCTCGGTGGTCTGCTCAGCAAGCCAGTGTCGGACCCGGTCGGCGGCCCCCGGTCGCCACGGTTTGACCCGGTAGATCGGCCAGAAGAGCAACACCAGGAAGAACATCGGCAGGACGTTCAGCAACGACAGCGAGTTCAGCCGCGCCAGGAACCCGACCGTGAGCAACAGCCCGAGCCAAGTCAGGACGGCAAGCCCGATTGGGACTGCCATGCGAACGAGGTCCTCGATCGAGAGCCCGCCATCGCGTTCGGTGACGGGGGTCAAGGCCACGGCCTCACCCGGCGAGAGGGTCGCGAAACCGGCAAGTGAGCCATCGGGTTACTCGAGGGCGGTGAGGACCCGACGGAAATATGGGTAGTGTTCGTGGTGGGCTGCGCCGGTTTCGATTGTCCGGCCGAATCCGGAGCCGCACTCGTATGGCTAAGGTTCATCGGTCGGTATGCCTCGAGGAGGCAATCGACTCCCCGGAGCCGATAGCACGCGCGAATGAACCCACATGTGAGAACCACATCCACCGGTGTAGACTCTGGTCTGGAGCGGGGAACGCATTCGCCGTAACGATTCAGGATCGGCCCGTGGCGTGGTATCTGACCCGATCCCGCGGTACCGCTGTCCTGACCGTGGTCGCGTTCTGCCTACGCGGGTGCGCCTTGCTCCTTGTTGATCATCTGGTTGATCATCATCGCCGGGATGACGATGAACACCAAACCGGAGATGACCAGGGTGATCCCGGCCGTATCGCCGACGCCGTTCCCGAAGAGGAACGGAGCGGCGATGGTGTAGAGACCGAGTAGGATGACCGCCAGCGGAAGGAAGGGCAGCGGGATCTTCTCGTCTGGCTGCCAGCCGCGCCAGGCGCCGAGCACGGCGACGATCAAGCCGGCCACGATGAGCGAGGTCTGGTACGTGCCCGAGAACCCGAACACGAACGGTGCGACCAGGACGTAGAGGCCCAGCACGGCGACGAGCCAGGCCAATGGTGGTCCATCTGGCATAACCACTCATATATCGATCATGACTACCCAAAAACGCCACCGGCTCGTGCACCGGCGGTGCATAACTCGTGATAGTATATA
>CAZKPC010000104.1:0-5092 GCA_964554565.1 uncultured Halobacteriales archaeon | reverse complement strand
ATCCGGAAGTGTGTCCGCGTCCAGCTCATCAAGAACGGTCAGCAGGTCACCGCCTTCTGCCCCGGCGACGGCGCGATCTCCTTCATCGACGAGCACGACGAGGTACTCATCGCCGGCATCGGGGGCGCCAAGGGCCGCGCGATGGGGGACATCGGCGGCGTGAACTACAAGGTCGAGAAGGTCAACGGCGTGAGCCTGCTCGAGATGGTCCGCGGCAACGCCGAGAAGCCGGTGCGATAAATGGCCGAGAGCGAACAAGCCGACGCGGACCCCGATCCCGAGGCGTCCGAGGGCAACGCCACGGCCGCCGACCTCTTCGGGCGGTGGGACGTCGGCGACATCGAGTACGAGGACCCCTCGACGGAGCGCTACCTGACGGTCACGCCGGTGGCCCACACGATGGGCCGCCATGCCGGCAAGCAGTTCCAGAAGTCGGAGATCAGCGTGGTCGAGCGGCTGATCAACCGTCTGATGCGCGGTCAGGAGAACACGGGCAAGAAGCAGCAGGCCATGACGGCGGTCCGCGAGGCGTTCGATCTCATTCACGAACGGACGGGCGAGAACCCCGTGCAGATCCTGGTCTGGGCGGTCGAGAACGCGGCGCCCCGGGAGGAAACGGTCCGGCTGAAGTACGGCGGGATCTCGGTCCCGAAGGCGGTCGACGTGGCTCCCCAGCGCCGCGTCGATCAGGCCCTGAAGTTCATCGCGGAGGGCACCCAGAACGCCGCGTTCAAGTCAACGACGCCGTTCGCGGAGGCACTGGCGAACCAGCTCATGGGCGCGGCCGACGACGACGTCTCGACCTACGCCGTCAACCAGAAGGAAGAGAAGGAACGCGTCGCCGCCGCCGCGCGCTGACGGCCGTTCAGGACTGGTTTTCCCGACGGGCCCCGAACCGCATCCCGAGCCACAGCCCGGCGACCCCAACAGCCAGCGCGATCACCACCGGCATCGGGACCTGCCGGACGTTCGGGACGGCGATCACCACGGCGGCGCCGAGCAGGATCAGCAACACCGCCAGCAGTCCCCCGACGAAGCCGTAGCGCAAGCGCGCGGTCCCATCGAACCGCTCCCGGAGGCGCCCGGCGATCAGGCCGCCGAGGGCGGCCAGACCGACCAGGTAGAGCGCGAAGAGCAGGGTATAGGCCGGGCCGCCGAGGCCGGGGACCACCGCGTTCTGTGGCGCGTCGAAGCCCATGATGAGCAGGTACCCGGGGATCTGGACCGGCTGGAACTGGAGCCGCGTGAGGGCGAGCAGCCCGACGAACAGCCCGAGCGCCACGCTGGCGTCACCGATGTAGGTCCGTCGGCCGGCGAGGTTCATACCCGCGATTACGAGGAAACCGCAGAAAAAGCGTCCGGCTGGGGCCCGCGAGCTACGGGTTCGGGTCGAAGATCTCCGGTCGCTCGGGGCCCTCGGCCTCGATCACGGCCATGCAGCCCTTCCGGGCGACCCGGGACAGGGCGTGATCGACGATCTTGAAGCCGCCCGGTACCGGCGACGTCATCGTCGCCACGGCCGTGCTCCCGGGAGCCACCGGCCAGGTCTGGATGTCCGTTTGGGGCTCGGTCGACAGCGAACCCTGGGGCCAGAACTCGTCCCAGACGCTCCCGATCGGGTGGAAGCTCGAGGTGAGGTTCGGGCCGCCGTCGACGAAGAAGACCCGGACGGTCTGGTCGGTGCCGACGGACACCGGCCCGTGCCGGTTCCCGGTGATGGCGTATTCCTCGCCGTTCATGACGACGTATCGGGGATCCTCCCGCTCCATCGCGGCCATATCGAAGCTCAGCGTGTCGCCGTCGCCCTTGGCGTAGATCTCGTGTTGGCCGAGGTAGACCTCGTGGTCGACCGCCGGCAGCCCTTCCGGGGGCTCGACCAGGATGATGCCGAACATGCCGGCGCTGATGTGCATGTCGAGGTTCGGCACCGCACAGTGGTAGATATACGCGCCCGGATAGGTCGTCTTGAATCGAAGCCGCGCCGTCTCGCCGGGGCTCGTCATCGTGGCTTCGGCGCCGCCGCCGGGACCCCGAACGGCGTGGAAGTCCACGTTGTGGGGCAGGACGTTCGACTCCGGGTTCTCGAAGGTGAGCTCGACGGTGTCGCCCTGGCGGACGCGGATCAACGGCCCCGGGACCTGGCCGTTGTACGTCATGTAGTCGAAAGCCACGCCGTCGGCCACCTGGGCCGTGACTTCCTCGGGCCGGAGCGTGACCTCGACGGTCTCCGGCTCGTCGCGCTGGATGGGGCCCGGGATATCAGTCGGGTCCGCCGCGATGCGATCGGCCGTCTGGGTGGCCGTGGATTCGACCTCCCGCCGGGCCGTCACCGCCGTTTCCTTGGCGGCTTGCCTGTCGGCGCTCGGCGCCGCGATCGTACAGCCAGCGACCGCCGCGGTGCCGCCCACACCCATTGCCTGGAGCCATTTCCGTCGTGTCGCCGTTGTGAGTACCATGATAGGCCTCCGGCTGGAGGGAGGCCAGCAGCCCATAACGACCCCCTCGCTGATTGTCTCCGGCCGGGAACGAGCCCGGCCATGTTCGGGGGGCCGTTTATAGACGAGGGCGTGACTCCTCCGGTCCCGGCCCTTCCGGACCTTCAATCGTGGGAGATGGCCGATTCCGGACGGTACTCCCGGCTGATCGCGCGCCACTTGCCCGTGCTGAACCGGTAATAGTTGATCGCCGCGGGGACGAACGACTCCGCGAAGTAGGCCAAGTACACCCCCACGAGCCCGAGGGCGGTCGTCGCCCCGAGGTAGGCCAACGGGATACCGAGGCCGAACATGCCGAGGGCCCGGCTATAGAACGGCCACCGTGTGTCGCCGGTGGCGTCGAGGGCCCCGGCGATGCCGCTGTTCACCCCCTG
Source organism: uncultured Halobacteriales archaeon (assembly GCA_964554565.1). GTDB lineage: Archaea > Halobacteriota > Halobacteria > Halobacteriales > Hikarchaeaceae > CAZKPC01. The sequence goes on along the minus strand of CAZKPC010000104.1, from coordinate 2,223 downwards.
CGCGACGACCGCGAAGCTCGCCACGACCACGAGGGTCGTGGCGACCGGGATCGTCGGATCGGCTGGATCGCCGACGAAGAGCGTCACGATTTGCTTGGCGAAGACGAGCACGATCGCCGCGAACACGGCGTAGGTCCCGACCGAGAGCCGCACGATCTCCCGTCCGTAGGACTCGGCCGTCGCTTCGTCGGCCTGGCCGAGCGACTGACCGACCAGGCTGCTCGCCGCCAACCCGAAGCCCCAGCCCGGGGTGTTCATGAGGCCCCAGATCCGGCGGCTGATCACGTAGGCCGCGACGACGGTGGGCCCGAACAGCCCCATGATCGCGAGCATCGGGAACCGGGCGACCGTCCAGACCATGTTCCGTCCGACCACCGGCAGCCCGATCGTGACGAGGTCCCGCAGCTCGCCGAGGTTCACGTAGCCGCCCCGCGGGCTGATCGTGATCGGGAACGCCCCGATCCAGGGCAGCCGACCAGCGAGCAGCCCGGCGGCCAGCGTCCCGGTCACCACGATGTTCGCCAGGACCGTGCCAAGGGCCGCTCCGCGGACGCCCATTCCGAGACCGAAGATGAAGACCGCGTTGAGGCCGATGTTGACGACCGCGCCCCCCGCGCGGACGACCATGGGGATCCAGGCGTCGTCGGCCCCGATCAGGGCCCGGCTCCCGATGAGGTTCAAACCGGCGAACGGGACCCCGACCGCGACGGTGCCGAGGTAGGTCGCGCCCAGCGCCACGACCCGCGGATCGCCCGAGAGGACCTGGATCAGCCGCTCGGGCGCCGCCCAGAACAGGACGGCCAGCGGGACCAACAGCGCCAGCACGAGCAAGACGCTCGACCGGACGGCCTGGCCGAGCTGGTCGAACGCCTCCGCCCCGAACCGCTGGGAGACGAGTGCGATGGTCCCGGCGGCGAGACCCCCGCCGATGGTGAACGCGGCGCCCCAATACGGGCTCGCGAACCCGACCCCGGCGATCGCGGCCGGGCCGACCCCCACGCCGACCATGGCGACGTCGGCGGCGCTCTTCGACATCCGCGCCAGGCCGGTGACGATCCGCGGCCAGGCGAGGTCCACCGCCCGGCGCGCCCGCTCGGCGTCGACCAGGTTCAGCCGGGCGAGGCCGAGGCCGACGGCGAGGATGACCGCACGCACCGGGTTCGGGAGGGAAGCCACGGGGAGATCGGCGCTACCCGGACGGCACGGTAAGGGCTTTCTCTTCCGGCGAACGCTCAGTCCGCCGCGCGGGGTTCGGGAATGGCGTACTCGCGAAGGGCGTCGACCAGTTGGCGGCGGTACTCGCTCTCCCCGGGCGCTTCAGCCAGGCCGCGGAACCGGCGCCGAAACGCGCCGATGTCGACGGCCGGCGCGTCCGCGGCGGCGACCGACGCGAGGTCGTAGAGCCGGTGTTCGGGCTCGACCAGGTCGTGTCGCTCGAGGAGCGCGAGCGCGAAGGCCGCATTGATCGCGGTGATGTCGGGGTCGGCCGCCGGCGTGCGACGGGTCCAGCTCGCGGGCCGGCCGGCGGGGCGGTCGCTGAGGGCGTCGGCCAGCTCCGATTCGAAGAAGGCCGCGAGCTTGTCGCCGGGGGCCACGTCGACGGTGATGTCGTCGGCGTAGATGTCCTTCATGTGGTTCGCGATCTGGTGGCAGTGACTGAGCTTCCGCCGCTCGACCTCGTGACCGGCCAGGCCGAGGTAGAGCGCCTCCGAGGTCTGTTGGCGGTGGGACGGATGACCCTCCTCGAACCGCCGCATGTGGGCGAACTCGTGGAGCGCCAGCTCGGCGGCCATCGCGCTGCCCGCCGCGGCCCGCGAGATGTTGAGAACGTGGTGGTCGTCGTGGTGAGCCGCCCAGGTCCGTTCGTCAGGGTCCGCCCGGACCTGCACCGAGACGGGGAGCTCGAGGTCGAAGGCCGTCTCGAACCGGTCGCGGGCCCGGAGGAAGGGGGCTGCCGGCCCGGGGCCCGCCACGGACAGCTGCATCTGGACCGGGGTGGGGGATGCGGGCGTATGACTGTTTCGTCGATCCGGATGCTATTGGCTCAGGGCGACAGCCAAATCGCCAGGAGACAGGGCCTTCACCCCGAAACACTACCCTTTTGAAGCCGCCGAGGGGAGTACGGCCAACAATGGGCCGACGTAAGAAGATCGTGCAGGAATGCGAGCGGCTGATGGACAATCCGGAGAACATCCGGAACATCGCCATCGCCGCCCATATCGA
>CAZKPC010000103.1:0-5108 GCA_964554565.1 uncultured Halobacteriales archaeon | reverse complement strand
CTGGCCGGCTGTTCGAGTAACGGGGGCGGCGACGGAGATGGGGACGACGGGAGCGGCGATGGCTCGAGCGGCGACGGCGACTCTGAGATGGACTTGTCCGGGAACATCAGGATCTCCGGCAGCAGCACGGTCTTCCCGGTCGCCACGGCCGTCGGCGAGCTGTTCAAGGAGGAACACCCCGACGTGACGATCGATCTCAGCAAGGACGGCAGCTCCGGGGGCTTCGAGAACGTATTCATCCCCGGCGATTCGGACATCAACAACTCGAGCCGCGCGATCAAGGACTCGGAGGTCGAGACCCTCCGAGAGAACGGCATCGAGCCGGTCGAGTTCCAGATCGCCAAGGACGCGCTGACCGTGGTTGTCAACAACGAGAACGACTTCATCGACTCGCTCACTTACGACGAACTCGAAGCGATCTGGAGCCCGGACAACAGAGCAGAGACCTGGTCGGACGTCAACTCGGACTGGCCGGACGAGCCGATCGACCTGTACGGCGCGGCCTCCACGTCGGGCACCTTCGATTACTTCACCGAGACCATCCTGGGCGAAGCCGGTCGGATTCGGGACGATTACGAAGGCACCGAAGAGGACGACCAGATCGCCACGGGTGTCGAGGGCAACGAGTTCGCGCTCGGTTTCCTACCGTTTGCCTACTACAGCAATAATCCCGAGGAGACCACGGCGGTGCCGCTGGCGAAGTCGGCAGGCGATGAGCCGGTCTCACCGAGCCTGGATGCGGCCTCCACCGGCGAGTACCCGCTGGCGCGCCCGCTGTTCTTCTATGGCAACATGAACAAGATTCAGGAGAAGACCCACGTGCAAGAGTTCATCCGCTTTTACATCAACAAGTCGACGGACAAGCAGCTGATCGCCGACCAGATCGGATACGTCCAGAGTTCGGATCAGCGCGCCCAGCAGAACTTGAACAACCTCGAAGCGGCTATCAACGGCAATTACGAGTTTGGATCCGGCGGTTCCGATGCCTCGCTGTCCGTCGCCGACATCCCGACGGAAGGCCTCGCGGGCAATCTCAGGATCTCCGGATCCAGCACGGTTTTCCCGGTCGCCACGGCCGTCGGCGAGCTGTTCAAGGAGGACAATCCCGACGTGACGATCGACCTCAGCAAGGACGGGAGTTCCGGCGGCTTCGAGAACGTGTTCATCCCCGGCGATTCGGACATCAACAACTCGAGCCGCGCGATCAAGGACTCGGAAGTCCAGACGCTCCGGGACAACGGGATCGAACCTGTCGAGTTCCAGATCGCCAAGGACGCGCTGACGGTCGTCGTCAACAACGAGAACGACTTCATCGACTCGCTCACCTACGAGGAGCTCGAGCAGATCTGGAAGCCCGAGGACCGTGCCGAGACCTGGTCGGAAGTCAATTCCGACTGGCCGGACGAGCCGATCGACCTGTACGGCGCGGCTTCCACGTCGGGGACGTTCGACTACTTCACCGAAACCATCCTCGGGGAGGCGGGACGAATCCGCGACGACTACGAGGGCACCGAGGAAGACGACCAGATCGCCACGGGCGTCGAGGGCAACGAGTTCGCGCTCGGCTTCCTGCCCTTCGCGTACTACACTAACAACCCCGAGGAAACCACCGCCGTCCCGCTGGCCAAAGAGGAAGGCGACGAGCCCGTCGAGCCGAGCCTGGATGCGGCCTCCACCGGCGAGTACCCGCTGGCGCGCCCGCTGTTCTTCTATGGCAACATGAACAAGATCCAGGCGAAAGAGCACCTCCAGGGCTTCATCAAGTTCTACATCAACAAGTCGACGGACAAGCAGCTGATCGCCGAGCGCATCGGGTACGTCCAGAGTTCGGATCAGCGCGCCCAGCAGAACTTGAGTAACCTCGTGGCCGCGATCGAGGGCGAGTACGAGTACGGCGGCTAACTGATTCAGCATCCATATTCGCGACTCGACGGCACCACTGACACGATTCGATGAGCGACAAATCACCGACCCTCCAGCGCGACGGGCTGATGGCCCGCAAGGAGCGCCTGTACGGGCAGCTCCTCGCGGGGTGTGCGCTGGCGACAGTGCTCGTGACGGTGGCAATCATCTTGGCGTTGCTCACCCGGACCCTCCTGTTCTTCGACGCCGTCCCGTTCGTGGACTACATCACGGGGACCGACTGGAGTCCCCTGATCGGCGAGGAGACCTTCGGCGTCCTCCCGCTCGTTTCGGGGACCCTGATCATCACCGTCGTTTCGGCGCTCATCGCCCTCCCGGTGGGGCTGGCGATCGCCATCTACCTCAGCGAGTACGCGTCCCGACGCGTGCGCTCGGTCCTCAAACCCGCCCTCGAAATTCTGGCGGGCGTTCCGACGGTCATCTACGGCTACTTCGCACTGGTGTACCTGACGCCGATCCTCGACGCCCCCTTGCCCATCGAGATGACGATCATCGGCGAGCCAATCAACCTGGGTTTGTTCGTCGTTCCGGAGTTCACGTTCCTGATCCCATCCTTGCGGACCTTCAACGTCCTGTCGGCGGCAGTCGTCGTCGGGGTGATGATCATCCCGATGGTCTCTTCCATCAGCGAGGACGCGATCAGCGCCGTCCCCGACAGCCTCCGGGAAGCCGGCTATGGACTGGGCTCGACGAAGTTCGACGTTTCGACGCGGGTGGTCGTCCCCGCGGCGACCTCGGGGATCGTTTCCTCGTACATCCTCGCGCTCTCGCGGGCCATCGGCGAGACCATGATCGTCACCATTGCCGCCGGACAGAGCCCCAAGATGCCCTTCTTCCCCGAGATCTTCAACAACCTTGCTCAGTCGACCCAGACCATCACGGCATCGATGGTCCAGATCGCCCAGGCCGAGAATCGTGGCGAGGGCGCGCTCTTCGAGGCGATGTTCGCCCTCGGCATGACGCTGTTTGCGATAACGCTTCTGATGAACATCCTGGCTGAACTGGTCCGCCGGCGCTACAGGGAGGAGTACAGCTGATGGCGACCGAGGCCGAATCCGGCCAGCCGGGGGGTTCACACTTCGAGACCGACCGGGACCTCTGGGTCAGGCGGCTCAAGGGCTGGCTGTTCGAGGGCCTGCTCGTCGCCGCGACCCTGTTCGGCATACTCGCCCTTGGCGTACTATTCGGTCTCATTGGCCTCGACGCGCTGGGACTGGAAGCGGCCGAGCCGGCGTGGTACCTGATCTACTTCGGGACTCTCGTCGCTCCTATGTCGGCGTACACGCTATACATCCGGCGCAACCCGGCGGTCGCAGACATGAATGCCCGGGCGTTCCTGGTCGTCTTCGGGAGCCTCACGTTCGCGGTCGGTGCCTACGCCGTCCCCCAGGCGCTTGATCCCTACGACGTCGCGATCCACACGTTCTTCTCTCTCGGACCACCGGCTGCGGTGCTCGCGTACGGCCGGTTCGTCGGGGAGAACCGCCTGACCGGACCCGCAGTCCCAGTCACGGCGCTCGCCGGCGTCCTCTTCGGCTTTCTCGTTTTCGATCCCGTCCGGGGCATCATCGGGGAAGCCGAGCCCTGGATCGCCTATTTCCTGTTCGTGACGCTTCCGGTTACGGGCGTGCTGGGCACCCTCGTATGGCGGCGCTGGGGCCGGCAGGCCGGGCTGGGGGCCGCCGGAGGCGTCGTCCTCGCGACGGTGATCACCGTCGCAGCGAGCACGTCTCTAGGTGCCGATCCATCCCTCTGGATCGTGCTCGTATCGGGGTTCGTCGCTCCAGTCATCTTGCTGGTCGCCGACACCCTCGATCACCACCCTGAGGGCCGGGTCGGGCTGCTCGGCCCAGCCATCCTCATCGGTGGGATACTGCTCGGCGCCTGGATCGAGGGCCAGGCTGGTATCGTGGGGATAGACACCTGGCTCAACCCGACCCTCCTGCTCGAGAGCTGGTCGGATTTCCGACCCGAACAGGCCGGTATCTACCCCCAATTGCTGGGCTCCATCATGATCGTCAGCATCATGACCCTGTTAACGTTCCCGATCGGGGTTGGGGCGGCCGTCTACTTGGAGGAGTACGCTCCAGAGACCGGCTGGAAGGGCGCGCTCGCGGACGTCCTCGACGTCAACATCTCGAACCTCGCGGGAGTACCCTCCGTCGTGTACGGGCTGCTCGGGCTCGCGCTGGCCCGGAACGTGTTCGACGTCACCCCCGGCATCCTCATCATCGCCTCCATAACCCTCGGACTGCTGGTGCTCCCGATCGTCATCGTGGCCTCCCAGGAGGCGCTGCGATCGGTTCCTGACGAGTACCGGAAGGGGTCCTATGGCCTCGGGGGTAGCCGATGGCAGACGGTGCGTAACGTCGTCCTCCCGGAGGCGGTGCCCGGCATCCTCACCGGGACCATCCTGGCGATCGGGCGGGCGATCGGCGAAACCGCGCCGCTGGTGATGATCGCGCTGGCGACGACGCGGTTCTCGCCACCCGAGGGGTTGTTCTCGGGGGCGACGGCGCTGCCGCTGCAGATCTTCGCAGCGAAGGGCAACAACATCCCCGAGTACCGGACGGGAGTCGTGGCCGCTGCCTCGATCGTGTTACTCTCGCTGATGCTGTTGATGAACGCGACGGCGATCATCGTCCGGAACCGATACCAGAAATGACACTAAACGAGAACAAATGCCCGGCCAATGAGCGAACAAATGGTTGAACAAGAAGCGACAACGACGCGCCTCTCCGAAGCGGTGAGCACGGCATCGTCGGGACCGCTTTCGGATACGTCGGCCATCCTCGAGACCCGCGGACTGAACGTCTACTACGGCGACGAGCGGGCCCTGCAGGACGTGGACATCGAAATCCCCAAACAGCGGGTGACGGCCATCATCGGCCCCTCCGGCTGCGGGAAGTCGACGTTCCTGCGGTGTATCAACCGGATGAACGACTTGGTCGAGACCGCCCGGATCGAGGGTGAGTTGCTCCTAGAGGGGGTCAACCTCTACGGCGAGAACGTCGATCCGGTCGTCCTCCGGCGACGCATCGGGATGGTGTTTCAACATCCCAACCCCTTCCCCAAGAGCATCTACGAAAACGTCGCCTATGGCTTGCGTGTCCAGAAAAAGCCCGTCAGTGACGAGATCATCGAGACCGCGCTCCGGCGGGCGGCCCTATGGGAGGAGGTGGAGG
>CAZKPC010000102.1:0-5152 GCA_964554565.1 uncultured Halobacteriales archaeon | reverse complement strand
CCGTGCACCGCGACCCAGTCCCCCGGCGTGACGTCGACGCGGTGCACGAGGCCGTGGAACGCCGTCGAGAACCGACAGCCGAGACCGGCGACGTCGACCGGATCCGTCCCGGACGGCAGGGCCACCAGGTTCTGATCGGCCTGCCGGACCGGATATTCCTCGGCGAACGCGCCCGGAGCCAGCTCCAGAAAGCCCATCGGCACGGAGCGCTCACAGAGGTTCGCCCGACCGGCCTGACAGTGTCGGCAGCGGCCGTCAGAGAGGTTGAACGGGTTCGTGACCAGCTCGCCCTCGCTGACCGTGTCCACCTCCGACCCGGTTTCGATGACCCGGCCGACCGGTTCGTGGCCGAAGATCAAGCCCGGCGTCGGCACTAGCCCGACCCAGCTCCAGTCTCCCTGCCACGCGTGCCAGTCACTCCGACAGACACCGCAGGCTTCAGTCCGTAGCACGACCCCGTGCTCCGGGCACTCCGGCCGATCGACCTCTCGAACCTCGAGGGGGTCGCCCGGGCCCTGGAAGACGACGGCTCGCATCGGCGCACGTACACTCGACGCGCCGATAAAGGGTCGCCCGATTCCCCACTGCCAACGGCCGATCCCCCTTCTCGATCGCCGGACGGGCGAGGTTCATCGGCCTCCGCACGCGGCGCTCGCGAGGTGGCCCCGGATGGCTGGGTGCTGTGATATCATTCCTGTGGCGGCTGGAGTCGGAAACTGTCCGTGAAACAGACGGGCTCCACACCGATCGGACCGCGTGAACGGGGGTAAGGGAGCCCGACGAATCGGGGGGGGGGCTCCAAGCGCCACCAGGCTGAGCCAGGTCACCAGGCCTAAGCAATCGCGCCGTGACGGCCCCGACATGGGCGAGCCCCGGATCGTCGAGCGCGATGATCCCCAGGACGTGTTTTCCCTGTTGGCGAACGATACCCGGGTCGAGATCCTCGAAGCGCTCTGGGAGGCCGGCGAGCCAACGCCGTTCTCGGAGCTCAACGAGGCCCTCGAGATCGGGGACTCCGGCCGCTTCAACTACCACCTCGACAAACTCGTCGGCCGTTTCGTCCGCAAGACATCCGACGGCTACGAACTCACCCAGGCTGGCCGGAAAATCAACGGCGCGATCGAGGCGGGCGCCTATACGCTCGAGGCGTCGATCGAGCCGATCGAGCTCGAACGGAACTGTCCGTCGTGTGGCGGGACCCGGACGCTGGGATACGAGGACGAGGTGGTCGATATCGAGTGTGAATCCTGCGAGCTGACGTTCCAGTTCGTCGTTCCGCCCGGGGTCTTCGCCGGGTACGACGCCGAAGCCATCCCGCGGGTCGCCAGCCAGTACCTGTACGCCTCGGTCCAGAAGATCCAGTCCGGCTTCTGCTGGTTCTGTGACGGGCCGATGCGGCCGACGGTGGTGACGATGGAAGCCCCGGGTGAAACGGTCGAAGCAGTGAGCGACGAGTCCAGCTCATCCCCAGGCACGGAACCGAGCGATCGTGATTCGGCCGATAGCCGTGACGGCGAACCCCCGGAAATCCCGATCGTCAATTATCGCTGTGAACGCTGTGGGCACAACGCGACCACTGGGCTTTGGCTCCTGACGCTCGAGCACCCGAGCGTTGCGGGGTTCTTCTACGACCACGGGATCGACGTTCGTCACCGTCACTTCTGGGATTTCCCGGTCCTGGACCCGGACCGTCTCGACCTTCGAAGCCGGGATCCGATCCGGGCAAGCGTGACCTATACCGCCGGCGAGGACTCGCTCACGCTCGTGGTTGACGGTGACGCCGAGGTCGTCGAGGTTTTGGATTGACACGTCGAGGGCCGCAACGCCTTTGCGAGTCTCAGCCGGACCGTCCCCATGGCCGGAGTGCTGAACCTCGAGCCCGTCTCGAAGACTTCGATGGCCGTTGGGCTCATCGGCGGGCTGTTGCATGCGGCCCTCGCCATCGCGCTCTGGACCGTATTCGGCCTGGACGACCTCGTGGAACTGGCGTCGGTGAAACCGCTCTATGGCCTGTATGTCTTCTCCGGGATGTTCGCGCTCGGGTTCGTGCCGACCGTGTTCTACCTGGCTCGGGGCACGGTGAAGCCGGCCCTGGTCGTGGCGTCGTTCTTGATTCTCTCGACGGTGGCCTCTTGGCAGGCCGGCCCGGCCGAAGCGCCCCAAGGGGGGCCCACACCGTTCGCGTTCTACGTCCTGCTCTGGATCGTGATCGTCGTGCTCGCCGTGCTGGTCGCCCGATTCGAGCCCGACGGGGTTTGGGCGTCCCCGCCTTGAACTCGCGCTGAACACGTCGTCCGGCCGTCCCGCGACCTCGTGGCCGGTCCGCATTCACTCGCCACGGTTATTGTCGTCGTCACGAGTCCGGCCGCTTCGATCCGACAGTCAGCTGCTGCTGTGCGGCGTATTCAGCTTCGGTCGAGTCGCACCAGTCCGGGGCAGGATTCCGGGTCCACGAGACAATTGGCGGTCCGAGGCTTCGGCCAGCGGAGACAGCCCCCCGGGAAAGCGTGCATCGATCAGTCCCTGCCGCCCTCGGGTGAGTGCTTCAGTCGCCGCGGTCGACGGCCTGACGCACACCGGCGGCCGACTCGGCCGTGCCCGCGCAGATCACCAACGGCTCCGCTTCGGGTCCGTACACCTTCATCTCGGTGCCCTTCCGTGAGTACCAGGTATCGACCACGTCGATCAATCCCGCCGCGCGGAGTTGGTCGAGGTGATACTGGACGTTCTGCAGCGAGGTATCGATGGCGCCCGCGATATCCGAGGCGGTGGCCGGCTCCGCATACAGCCGACTGAGGATCTCTCGGGCGTTCTCGGTCCGGAGGGTCTCAAGGACCTCGCCGGCGGCCTCGATCGAGATCACGCTCGGCGAGCTCTCGACCTCGACCGCATCACGGACCGGGAAGACCGACTGACTGGATGCCATCCAGGAATCACTCCCTGTTCGCGTCAACCGAGGCCCTGGTCGCAGCCACGGGCGGCTCGTCGGTGGATTCGACGACGTGACTGAGTCGGCGGACGACCCGGCGTCCCAACCGGAACACGGGTCGGGTGAGGACGCCGAGTAACCCCCCGACGACCAGCATCGGATGGGCGTACGCTACCAGTGCTACCAACGGGGCCAACACCACGACGGCGAAGCTTGCCACGACGGCTCGCGCCGTCGGGTCCACTACCGCTCCGACGTCGCGGTGTCGGGGTGAACGATCGTGTGACATCGGTGTAGTTGCTGCAAGGACTGGGACACCATAAGTATAATCTGAAATACATTTCTGTTGTTGGATTTACTGAAATTCTCTTCAGTAGCCCAGACAGGAGTAAGCGGCCGAACCACTGGAACCGCAAGGCGTTATGGAAACTCAACTACTCGGCAGCCGCCGAGTCTGCAATCGACCAGTGACGCTCGGAGGCCATATCTTCGCGAGCATATGCGATGTGCGGAACCTGATGAGGCGAACCGCACGAAACGCGACCAGCGGTAGGTCAATCGGCCCCGACCAACCACTCGAAGGTGAGTCGTCGAAAGCCGTCGCGGTCCCGACTACAGGAACGCTTGGCGGCTATCTCACCGTTTAGCCGAGTTCCAGGACGTCCGAGTTCCGGTAGGTGAGGACGAGACCCGCCAGCACGACCCCGCCGAGCCCGCCGACGAGGAAGGTGGTTTGGTCCGTCGTGATCCCGACCGTGGCTGCTAGCCCGCCGAACAGGACGGCGCCGCCCACGATCTTGAGCCCGATACAGCAGAGGACGCCACTGACGACGGCGAGACCGCCGAGACCAGAGACCTGGCGTAGCGAGTCGGACGATTCCCTTGCCATGCGTAGCGCTCCCGGTGTCTGGTGTTACTGTTGGAGTAGGACGCCCGTCTTGTTATATTTGTGGAGCCTGCCGCCGCACAAGTCCGTACTACAGGATCAGACCGGATGTGAGCGATGTGAGAACGTGCGCTATCGATTCCTGCCGATGGTTCGGGCGATCACTGGGTATCCAAGTCTTCGACGGCTCTCATAAACCCCTCCAAGCGGTTGGGAGTCAGTTCGATTGGGCTCCCGAGCCGGGAGTAGCCCGTGGTGATTCACGATGCAAAACCGACGTTCCGCTAGATCGGCTGATCGGATCAACCAAGCAACGGCGGTCCCGTGGTCCTGGCTCGAACGGAACGCCGCGGCGGCGTTCACGACCGCAGGCGTGCTGCTGCTGGCAAGTGCGGTGGTACCGATCGGACTCAAGACCGTCACCGGTTGGGCGTGGGTGTCCGGCCTCGTCCTTGTCGGGCTCGGCTTCCTGGCGGGCGCCATCGGGCTGTTCGGCCTCTATCCCACTCTCGGCGCTCAGGACTCGAGACTCGCTGCACTGGGGGTCCTCGGAGGCGGGGTCGCCGCCGTCGCCGCGCTCGGGTTGATCACCTTGGCTGCGGTCGCTCTCGTTGGCGAGGTGGGTCTCGGCATGGACCTGGGCAAACCGATCGGGATCTTCGCCGTTGCGAGCCTCTCGATGGCCGGCGGGTACGGGGTCGGCGGACTGTCCGCCGGCACCGCCGGGTTGCGGTCAGGCCGCGTTTCCCGATCGGTCAGCGCCCTGCTGCTAGCCGGCGGGGCGGTCGTCCTCGTGCCCGTGGTCGGCGAAGTGCTTCGCCGTGGATTCGGTATCGAAACCGGACTCCCGTCCTGGGTTTTCATCCCCGCGCTCGGCCTGCTCATGGTCGTCTCGGTAGCGATCGGCTTCGGCCTGCGGAGCCAGGCGTAACCCAACCCGGCCGCTTTTCAGCCAATGCTCGACGCAGTTACAACCGTCCTCATCGGAGCCTACGTCCTCCTGCTGCTCTGGGTGGGTTGGCGCTTCGTCCAGCGCGGGGACGGCCCCGAGGGGTTCTACCTGGGCGGTCGCGAGCTCGGCCCGCTGGCGGTCGCCGGCACGTTGTACCCGACCTTTCTCGGGACCGGCCTCCTGTTCACGCTGGCCGCCTTCGGCTACCAGTACGGCGTCGGCGCCCTCCTGCTGCCGGGGGCCGCAGCTGTGGGCTTTGCCCTCTTCGCCTGGGCGGCCCCGCGGATCAAGGCGCTGAGCGACGCGCAGGGGGCCATCACCCTGCCCGCACTCATGGCCGACCACTGGGGGGCCCGGACGCAATCGGTGGCGGCCCTCGTCACGG
>CAZKPC010000101.1:0-5295 GCA_964554565.1 uncultured Halobacteriales archaeon | reverse complement strand
TCGCCGGCCTCGCCGGCGATCTCGATCACCCGGGTCTCGATGGCGGCGTGGACGTCTTCGCCATCCGGCAGCAGCTCGTAGGCGCCCGCGGAGATGACGTTCAGCGCGTCCAGAATGGCCGAGGCGTCGTCCGGTCCGATGATGTCCTGCTCGGCCAACATCACCACGTGGGCTCGATCGACCGCCAGATCGGCCTCGAACAGGCGCTCGTCGTCGGCCAGCGACGAGAGGAACTCCCGGGCTGGGCCGCCGCTGAACTGGTCGCCGCGCACCACGTCCCCGTCGTCGTCTCCGTTCATGGTCAGCTGTCGCCACCGGGCGGGGCCTCATCAGCCGCGTCGGCGGCGGCCGCGACGCGGTCCGCGAGGCGCTCCTGGAAGCCGTGGTATTTCGCGACGCCGGTCGCGTCGGCCTGTTCGATGTCCTCGGTCACGGCTTCGGTGTTGAACGAAGCGGCAGAGGCCTCGTAAGCGGCATAGGGCGAGTCCCGTCCTACCGCCCGCGCTTGCCCGCCTTCGAGGCGGACCGTGACGGTGCCGGTAACCCGCCGCTGGGTCTCCTCGATGAAGCCGTCCAGCGCGCGGAACAGCGGCCCGTTGATCAAGCCCTCGTAGCCCTTCTCGGCCCAGCGCTGATCGATCTGTGTCTTGAACGAGCGCTCGTCGCGGGTGAGCACGAGCCCCTCGAGGGCCGCGTGGGCGCTCAAGAGGACGGAGGCCGCGGGGTGTTCGTAGTTTTCCCGGACCTTCAGGCCGAGCAAGCGGTCCTCCATGACGTCCGTCCGACCGACGCCGTAGGCGCCGGCGGTTTCGTTCAGATGCTCGATCAGGTCGACGGGGTCCATGGCTTCGCCGTCGACCGCGACGGCGTATCCGTCCTCGAAACCGATCTCCAGTTCCTGGGTCTCACCCGTGGGCGCGCTGGTCCACTCGTAGATCTCCTCGCCCGGGACGTGGCTGGGTTCCTCGAGCTCGTGGCCCTCGACCGACCGGGACCAGAGGTTGGTATCGATCGACCAGTCGCCGGCGTTCCCGCCTTCGACCGGCAGGTCCCGGTCCTCGGCGTAGGACTGCTCCCACTCTCTCGTCAGCCCGAGCTCCCGCACCGGCGCGATGACGTCGAGGTCGGACCGCCGCCAAACGGCCTCGAACCGGAGCTGGTCGTTGCCTTTCCCGGTGCAGCCATGTGCGAGCGCCGTGCAGTCGTGTTCCTCCGCGACTTCGAGGATGGCCTCGGCGATCACCGGCCGCGCGAGGGCGGTCCCCAGGGGATAGCCCTGGTAGGTCGCGTTGGCCCGAACGGCCTCGAGACAGAGCGAGGCGAACTCGTCCCTGGCGTCGATCACGTAATGTTCCAGGCCGAGCGCCTCGGCGGTGGCGGCCGTTTCGTCGAATTCCTCCGCCGGCTGCCCGACGTCCACCGTCACCCCGATCACCTCGTCGTAGCCGTACTCCTCCTCGAGGAGCGGCACGCAGACGGTGGTGTCGAGCCCCCCGGAGAACGCGAGGGCCACGCGTTGATCCATATCCCGTTTCTGGGGGGCTCTATCTCTTATAATTCACGGAATTAGATTCAGTAAAAAAGTGAGAAACGGTACGCTGGGCGGGCGAGTTCGAACCGGCAGGACGGACGGGAGAAGGGTGGAAAGATGGGGCTATCGGAGCCCCGGTCGCGGCGGTCGACCGGCGGTCGCGTCGCTGGCGGCCGTGGCGGCCACGAGCCGGCGACGCGTCGCCCGCATCGCTCACTCGTATCAGCGATACCGTATAAAACGTTTCCGACTGCGCCGGCCTCAGAGCAGGTGGGGGACCGCTCCCGCGAGGACACCCAGCACCAGCCCGTACGCCAGGTGAGCCATGGCGATCGTCTGCATTTGCTCGCCGCTCGGATCCAGATCCAGCACGATCTTGCCCCAGAACACCATCGCCCCGATCAGGAGGACGATCGCGTAGACGAGGCCCCAGACGATGCCGCCGGCGAACCCGGTGAGCGCCAGCCCGACGCTGTCCCCGAGCGGGTTGAAGACGAGCGTGAACACGGCGCCGGCGACCGCCGCGTAGATCGCGTGCAGAGACAGCGCCTGCGGCATCGCCGCGTCCGGGTTCCCGTCACCCAGGAACTTGGCCCAGAAGACGGCGAACGGTGGCGGGTCGTCGCCACCCCGGGCGTTCATCACGATGACCATGGCGATCGCGCCGGCGAGGCCCCAGATGGCTCCGGTGAGGAGTGTGACGTCCGACATAACGTACTATATGACAGCCGGTCAAAACGATAAACCCCCTCCGGGTTGACGAGCTGGCCGCACGACCGCCCCGTCGCTGGATGGTGATTACCGCAACGTTCGTTGGCTTTCACCACCTGTGGCGGCGCCACCGAGTGGTCGACCAGCAATGCTTTTCCGGGTGTCAGCCGAATCCCGTGCCATGCCCGCGGATCGTGCGGCCCTGGATACCGATGACCTCCTGAAGATCGTGTTGGTGTTGGTCATCGTCTGGTTGGCGATCGAAGTGCTCTCGGAGTTCCTCCAGCTGGTTTTCGGGCCGCTCTCCTCGATCGTGGGGCTGCTCCTGCTTGTCGTGCTCCTGCTCTGGTATTTCGACGTCATCTGACGTGGCCAGCCTGAACGTCCCCGTGCCCGGCGCGGTACGAAGGGAGATCGAAGCCCTCCGACCGCGACTCGCCGATTTCGATTCGGTCCGGGAGACTCCAACGCTCGTCCTCAAACGGTTCGACGGCGCCCGTTCGGCTCACGAGGTCGAGAGCGAGGTCCGGCTCGCCGTGGCGAACACCGGGCCGTTCGACGTCCGGCTGGCCGGCTTGGAGACGTTCGAGGACCCGGTCACGGGCCCGGAGCCCGTCCTCTATCTCGCGCTCGAGAGCCCGGGGCTCGGGCAGCTCCATCGCCGGCTCGTCGACCGCTTCGGAGCCGTGAATGGACTGGAAGGCGAGGAGTACGTGCCCCACATCACGCTGGCCCGCGGCGGCGACCCCGAGGGCCTGGCCGAGCTCACCGAGGCCTCGATCGACCCCGTCGAGTGGACGGTCGCCGAGCTCTGGGTGTGGGACCCTCGCCGGGAGGAACGACTCGGCCGCATCGAGCTGTGAAACCACCTCCCCGAACCCGGCTCAGGGCTCGGGGAGGGGCACGTCCGCGTCGTAGGCGTCGTGGTCCTCGAAGAAGTTCAGGAGGGCGTAGCGGAGCTTCCCCGGTTTGACGTCGAGGAGTTCCGCCCGCTCGTCCGCCGGGAACGTCTCCCGGACGGAGTACTTGCCCATGTCCGCCGCGGTGTACCGCCGGTCCAGCAGGACGCGGGCCCCGATCTCCTCGGGCCCGCGGAGGGCGCGCCCGAGCGCCTGGCGGGTTTTCCGCACCGTCGGGATCTCGACGGCATAGGACCAGCCGGGATCCGGGACGGGATCGACGGCCGGCTGTTCGCTGGCCGGCGCGAACGACGTACCGCTCACTCGCTCCTCGGCGAACGCGTCGGCGTACGCGGCCTGCACGGCGTTCAGCCGATCGTCGAGGTGGGGATACGGGACGCCGACCACGACGACCGTGACGGCGTCATCGCCATCGAACGACACGCCTTCCGCCAACGTTCCCCAGAGCGACGTGAACAGCGCGCCGTCGTCCGCCTGGACGAACCGCTCGCGGAGAGGTTCCACGCGTTCGCCCGGACGGTCGAGGTAGATCGGTCCGTCCGGCGCCACCAGCTCCCGGTAGCGTTCGGCCTCGCCATAGGAGGGGAAGAAGACCAGGGTGTTCCCCGGCGAGTAGGCGATCGTGTCCGACAGGGCCTCGGCCACGGTCGCCTGGACCTCCGGATCGTCCCGGTTCCGGGCGAACAGCGGCGGGGTATCCACCGCGAAGGTTCGGCGATGGGCCTCGGGGAAGGTGAGGCCGTAGGCCATGGTTTCCGGGTCCTCGAGGCCCAGCACGTCGGCGGTCACATCGAACGGTCGCAGCGTCGCGCTCATCAGCACGCTCGCGTGGACGGCGTCGAAGAGGTCGCTCGTCACCGTCCGCGGGAGACAGGCGTAGAGCTCGGCCCGGCCGTAGAGTTCCCGGCTGCGGTCATCCCGGCGGACCGCGACCACCGGGTACTGATCCGACTCCCCGCCCTCCTCGACGTAGGCCGCGATGAACGCCGCCGCAGCCAGCGTCTGTGCGTCCTGTCGGGTACTGGCCTCGCCATCGCGATAGGCCCGCTCGTATCGGTCATCGAGGGTCCGCCCGTAGGCCATCGCGGCCTCCAGGTCGGCCTCCACGCCCCGGCCTTCGTAGCGTTCCAGGAACGCCAGGAGCAGGTCGTCCCGCCGGTCGGCGTTGTCGATGGGGACGTCCTGCCAGTCGTCGTCGATGGCGGCTTCATCACCCGGCTGCAGGCGGCTCTCATAGCAGTCGACTAGGGCGTCCCGGAAGGCCTGGATCACGTTGCGACCAGCGCTGGCCTGGGGATCGGCGGCCTCCCGGAGCTCGTCGATCGCGCCGTCGAGCGTGTGTTCCGTCAGCGTGCGGGTGGCGTGCTCCCGGGCCGCGGCCTCCACGTTGTGAGCCTCGTCGAACACGCAGATGATGTCCTCGGGGTCGCGGCCGAGCCACCGGAAGAACTGCTGGCGGATCGCGGGATCGAGCAGGTGGTGGTAGTTGCAGATGACGAGGTCGATCTCGTCCATCGCGGTCTTGAGCAGCTCGTACCCGCAGTAGCCCGCTTCGTGGGCCCGTTCGTAGATCTCGTCGGGCGTCCGGACGTCGTCGAAGAGCCACCGCTCGAAGGCCGCCGTGTCCTCGGTGAGGTTCCGGTAGAACCGGTCACACCCGTTCCGATCCTCGAGGTCCTCGAGTTCGTCCTCGACCGCCTCGAGCTCGGCCATGACGGCCCCGCGGGCTTCGGCCGCTTCGTCGTCCCCGGCCTGGGCCCGCTCGAGGAGTTCCCGTTCGCGGGCTTGCAGTTCCTGCCGGTTCTGTTCGGCGTCGACCCGATCGCGGACGGTATCCCGGAGGACCTGACACTCCTCGTAGCCCACGTCGATATGGCACATCGAGGCCTTCCCCCGGAAGACGAGCGCCCGGAGGGATTCGGCCTCGTTGATCGCCCGGGCCTCGGCGATGAATTGACGCATCTGCTGGTGGACGTTGGTCGTGATGACGACCGTCCGATCCGTCTCCCGAGCATGGGCGAGCGCCGGGGCCAGGGCAGCGAGGGTCTTGCCCGTACCGCACGCGCCCTCGAACAAGGTGGTCCGGCCGGCATCGAGGGTCGACCGGATGCGGTCCATGGCCTCCGCCTGGTT
>CAZKPC010000100.1:3476-5324 GCA_964554565.1 uncultured Halobacteriales archaeon | reverse complement strand
CTGGAGACCGCCTCCGCCACGCCGTCGCACAGCGTGTCTGGGTGGCCCAGTCCCTTGCGCTCGACGATCTCGACCGGCTGGTCCTCTACCGCCCCCCGGTCGATGGGCTCGACGCGGATGTTCCGTTCGCTCATGGGCTCGGCTACCCCGGTCCGGGGCGTATAACTTGCGAAAACAACGAGGGCTCGTGAGATTACTCCTGCGTATCAAGCAGCAGCTCCAGGTAGGACCGCCGGACTTGATCGCCGGGATCCAGCCCGAGCCGCTCCAACACCGCCTCGACTTCCCTCCGAAGCTCTTCGAGCTCGCTTCGTTCGCCGCTCCGTTCGGCCTCCACGAACTCGCCCACCCCCGAGACGACATCGAGGGTCACCGTGACCCCGTCCAGCAGGAACCGTTCCCGTCGTTTCTCGACGACTGCGACCGGCTCGAACCCGAGGGCCTCGAGGAGCTGGGTGGCCACTCCCGGGTCCTCGATCGCCGTCTGCAGCTCCTCGCGCGTCTTGGATCGGTCGTCGACCTTCGGGCCTTTGTAGGTGAGTGTGGCGTCGCTATCCGTCCGGCGGATCCGCAGCGCTTCGTCGGTCTCGGCGAAGGCGCGATCCGGGTGATCGAAATACGTGTCAGTCTGTTCGGTGGATCCCTGGGGTTCAGCGTCGAGGGATTCGAGGCGCCGGCGGACCCGGTCTAAGTCGGCCGGGACCTTCACCTCGACCTCGTACATGGAACCCGCCAGGCCCCGGGGGCGTATAGGCATCCGGGCCCCGACTCCGGTCGCCAGCGCTGAGCACCGACTAGCCTGTTCGAAACGTGAGTGTTAAGGGTGGAACGAGCCTCCGTCTGGGCATGAGCGACGAACCGGAGCCGGACGTGGCGGCTGCCGAGGCGGCCGAGGACGAGGATCAGGTCGCGGATTCAGCTACGGAAGAAACGGACACGGATGAGGCGGCGACGACTGAGGAGGCCGCCGAGGAAGCGTCCGAGGGACTCGGCGACGACGACTTCGTCAGGCTCGCGTATACGATGCGCACCGTCGAGGACGGGACCCTCGTCGATACCACCGACGAAGCGATCGCCGAGGATGAGGGCATCGACACCGAGGAACAGACGTTCGAGCCCCGCACGATCGTGATCGGCGCGGGCCACGTCTTCCCCTCCGTCGAAGCGGATCTCCGTGGCAAGGAGGTCGGCGACGAGGGCTCGGTCGTCGTCGATGCAGCCGAAGCGTTCGGCGAATACGACGAGGAGCAGGTCCGCACGGTCAGCGCCGACCGGATCCCGGAGGACGACCGGTACCCCGGCGCCCACGTCGACATCGACGGTCAGCACGGCCACGTCGAAACGATCATCGGCGGCCGCGCGCGGGTCGATTTCAATCACCCACTGGCCGGCGAGGACGTCGAGTACGGGTACGAGATCCTCGACGTGGTCGACGACCCCATCGAACGGGCTCAGGGCCTCCTCGGGATGTACATCGACGTGGACCTCGAGCTGTCTATCGAGACGGTCGAGGAGGAGGAACCGGTCTACGATGACGAGGGCGAGCAGACCGGGACGGAGGCCGTCGAACGCGAGACCCTCTACATCGAGTCGGTGCCCCAGCTCGCGATGAACCAGGAGTGGCTCTTCAGCAAACAGCAGATCGCGACGCAGCTCATCGAACAGCTCGACATCGACCAGGTGATCGTTCGCGAGGTCTTCGACGGGTCCGGCGGCGGCATGATGGGCGGCCTCGGCGGCATGGGCGGCCTCGAGGACGCGCTCGACGACGCGGACCTTGACGAGGACGTCGACGCCGACGAGCTGGTCGAGGAGCTCGAGGCCGAGACCGACCTCGATACGGACGAG
>CAZKPC010000100.1:0-3376 GCA_964554565.1 uncultured Halobacteriales archaeon | reverse complement strand
ATCGAACACGTCCGCCAGCCCGTGGGCGCTGAGCTTCGCGTGCTGCCACTCGGGGAGGCCGTTGGTCAGCACCCCGAGCCGGTACCGGCCGGCCAACCGCTCCAGATCGGCTGCCACCCCCGCTGGCGGTTCCGTGGCGCCGATCTCGCGTCGGAGCAGGGCGTCCGCCAGCGCGTCCGCATCCGGTTCCGGCAGCGCGTCGTTGAACGCGCGCTCTACCGGGTCAGCTTCCAGGGCCCGAAAGCGCTCGTAGAATGCCTCCTCGTAACGATCGAGGGCCGCTGCGGGCGCCGCACCCCTGACATCCCGCATCGCGTCCGCGAGCAGGTCGCGGTACTCGCGGCGATAGTGCAGGAGCGTCCCATCGAGGTCAAAGCCGACCGCCCGCATCGAGGCATCATCCGGACACTCCGGTCAAAACACGCTCGGTCCCGTTCGACGGGGCCCAACGCGTGACGAATAGTTCAAGGGACCGGGCCGAGCCTAGCCGGTCGATGCGCCAACAGCTCATCTCCACCCGGGACCTGCCCCGGGCGGAGATCGAGGCGGTCCTCGACCGAACCGCCGAAATCGACGACGATTTGGGGGCCCTTCACGGCGAGCAGGCCGGCGCCCTGCTCGGGCTGCTCTTCTACGAACCGAGCACGCGCACCCGCCTCTCCTTCGAGGCCGCGATCAACCGACTGGGCGGCGATACCGTCAACCTCGGCTCGGTCGAGGCGTCGAGTGTGGCCAAGGGCGAGACCCTCGCCGACACGGCGCGGACGGTGGCTGGATATGTAGACGCCATCGTTCTCCGGCATCCCCGGGAGGGCGCCGCGGCGATGGCCAGCGAGTACGTCGACGTCCCGCTGATCAATGCGGGGGACGGCGCCGGGCAGCACCCATCCCAGACCCTGCTGGACCTCTACACGATCCGGGAGCACGCCGGGCTGGAGGACCTCACGATCGGGATCATGGGCGATCTGAAGTACGGACGCACGGTCCATTCCCTCGCCGGCGCGCTGACGCGGTTCGAGGCCCGGCAGCACTTCATCAGCCCGCCGAGCCTCACACTGCCGGAGTCGGTGCAGTACGACCTCGATCAGGCCGGCGCGGAGGTCACGCTCCACACCGACCTCGAATCGGCGATCGACGCACTGGACGTGCTCTACGTCACCCGCATCCAGCGCGAACGGTTCCCCGACGAGGACGAGTACCGGGCGGTGGCGGGCCAATACCAGATCGATGCGGCGACACTGGCCGACGCCCCGGACGATCTGAAAGTGATGCACCCGCTGCCGCGGATCGACGAGATCGCGCCCGATGTCGACGACACCGACCACGCGATCTACTTCGAACAGGCCAAGAACGGCGTCCCGGTCCGGATGGCCCTCCTCGAGCTCATGCTATGACCGAACGCGAACTCCACGTCTCGAAGATCCAACGGGGCACCGTCATCGACCACATCGCCGCGGGACAGGCGCTGAACGTCCTCAGCCTGCTTGGGATCGACGGCTCGGCCGGCGAGGCAGTAAGCGTGGCCATGAACGTCCCGTCCGGTGAGCTCGACCGGAAGGACATCGTGAAGGTCGAGAACCGCGAGCTCAGCCAGGACGAGCTCGACGTGCTGTCGCTCATCGCGCCGGAGGCGACGGTGAACATCATCCGGGAGTACGAGGTCGCCGAGAAGCACGTGGTCGATCGCCCCGACACCGTCACGGGGATCCTGGCGTGTCCGAACAGTGCCTGTATCACCAACACCGACGAACCGGTCGACAGCCACTTCGCGGTGCTCGAAGACGGCGTCCGCTGTGGGTACTGTGGAACGATCGTCCGTGACGACATCGCCGCTCACCTCTCCGTCTGATCGATCCCGGACTCAGGATACCACGTGAACAAGAGGCAACATTCGCTGGTTCCCAAACACGTGACGCCGACCGCTCCTGCGTGCCTATGGAACACACATGCGCCGTCGTCAGTATCTCGCCGCCGCGGCCGGACTCGTGAGCGCCTCGATCGCCGGGTGTAGCGGCGGGGGAAACGGTGACGGGAGCGCCGATGTCGTCGAGACCAACGAGGTCTCGATGACCGGATCCCAGTTCGACCCCCGGAACATCCAGGTTGCGGCAGGCGCAACCGTCACCTGGTCGAACGAGGACAGCACGGCCCACACCGTCACCGCCGCCTCGGACAACTGGTCGTTCGACACGGAGGTTTCGGGCGGCGGCACGGCCGAGTTCACCTTCGAGGACGCCGGCGTCTATGAAGTGTACTGTCGGTTCCACGGGGCCGCCGACCTCTCCGGGATGAGCATGAAGATCGCCGTCGGCGACGCGACGATCGCGGCGCCACTCGGGAGCGACGAACAGGAACCCGGCGGGGGCTACTGAACCCGCGTAACGGCGTTGGTTGGGTCCTGCGTTGGGTCGATGCTCGGGCCAAGCCTCGACAGGATCCACACGGAACGGCTCGGCGATATAAGGTTACAAACTCGGTAGATAGGTTTGCCGGTTCAACCGATCGGAGCGAGCCCGAGCACGTTCAGGACCGTCCCCAACGCGCCGAGGACCCACAGCGCGACGACCACCGCCAGGGCGATGAGCACCAGCCGCCAGGCCAGTCCGATCAGGAACCGGCCGATCACCAGCACCAGCAGGAGGACGAGCAGCGTCCCGATGAGAACCGGCGGCCCCGTGAACGGGCCAAGGAAGAGGGAGACGCCGGTCGTGAGTGTGCTGAGCATGCGAACTCGCTCGCGGCCGTCCCTCGTGAATGTGTTGGCCGATGACGCTTGGCGGCTCGCAATTCATAGAATCGATCCAACCTACGTCAGGAATCGTTATCGTTTTGGTCAATCTGATTGTCATGACGGACAAGCGGTCCGTCACCGATGTACCTCCCGCATCACCTCGCCATGATCTGGGACGCCATGTCGGAGTACGACCGTCGCCAGCAGTACCTGATCGGCCTGCTCTGGCTGGTCGTGCTCGCCGTCGGGACCTACGTCGTTGGCATCGAGCTGCTGATCGCCATCGCCGTCCTGCTGTTACTCGATCTGGTCACGGATCCGATCTACCGCTTGTTCAGCCTTCGCTGAGAGGGCTGGGTCTCGAGGTGTTGGCACCGACGTCGCGTCCGGTTGGCCTCCCGAACCGTTTCGGTGCTCACTGGTGCCGGAAGCCGTCCTTGAGGAGCACCTGCTCCCGGGCCACCATCGTCCCGGTCTTGGTGTCCAGGAACTCGTCGTAGCTCCGGCCGCAGGTGCGGCAGTACCACGACGACGCGGAGGCTTCCCACCAGTTGTGCCCCCGCGGACAGGTGAGGCGAGCGCGCTCGGCCCAGTCGGAGTCGTCGATGGTGATGCTCGCCATGGAGTCGACCGTACGAACCGCGG
>CAZKPC010000099.1:0-5573 GCA_964554565.1 uncultured Halobacteriales archaeon | reverse complement strand
GTCGGATGAGTTCGTGGCCGGCGGCGAACGGGATGGCGTGTTCGAGGGCGAGTCCCGTCGCGATTGAATCCCCCGGTTCGATGCGGGCGATGGCATCGGTCAGCGTGACCTGTCTGTCCTCGGGCATGACCGACCATCCTTCCCCCGGTCGAATAAACGAAGCGTTCGGCGGTGGGGTGACTAGACCGTCTCTTGTAACGTCGAGCCGGCGTTTCATTTCGGATCGGTCGGGACTCTTACCAAACACAGCTACGGTCCACCGACACTTTTAAAGAGAATCGATGCAAGGTATGCCATGATGTCACGTATCAGCAGACGAACTTTCCTTCGGACGACTGGCGGCGCAGCGACGTTCGGGGTCCTGGCGGGGTGTACCGGCGGCGACGGTGGCGGCGATGGTGACGGGGACGGCGACGGCGGTACGGAGGCCACGGCGACCGGGACGCCGACGATGGCTTCGGAGCCGATCACCGTCGGCGGGATCGAACCGCTTTCCGGGCCGTTCACGCCGTGGGGCAACGCCCATCAAGCGGGCCTCCAGTTCGCGGTGAACGAGATCAACGCCGACGGCGGCGTCATGGGTCGTGATCTGGAACTCACGATCTCGGACACCGGCAGCGATCCGGCGGAGGCGGACTCGATCTTCCGACGGTTCGTGGAAAACGAAGATGCAGTCGCGGTGACGGGGCCGGTCTCCTCGGACGTCGGTATTCGCACGTCTAAAACCGCCGAGGACCTCGGGGTTCCCAACATGCTGCATATGGCGGGATCCAACGACAGCATCACCGCGGAGACGACGCACACCTTCCGACTCGGAATCCTGCCCGCCACAACCGGCATTAAGGCGCAAGCCGGCTTGATCGAAGACGCCGGCTACTCGGCATCGGAGGTCGGGGCCATTATCGGCGACTACGGATGGGGCCGGTCCGTCGAAGCAGCCATCGAGGCCGAGTTCCCGTTCGACATTCAGATCGAAGCCGCGCCGGTCGGGGCGAGTGACTTTAAGTCGCAGATCAGGTCGTTCCCGGACGATCTGAGCCTGATGATCGCGACCGGCCATCCGCCCGGCTCACTGACGATCGCGAACCAGACGTTCGAACTCGGCTACGAACCCGAAAACATCACCGGTCCGGGGTTCCCGCCAGCCGTTATCTGGGGGGCCCTGAGCGACAGTGCCATCGGGAACTTCACGCATATTCACAACAGCGACCCCTATACTGACCAGTTCGCCGAAATCGGCGAGCGGTTCGCGTCCGAGATGGACTCGCAGTTCAGCACCCACTCGGCGTACGGCTACGTGACGGCGAACGTGTTGGCCGACGCGATCGAGAACGCCGGTGAGGCCGCACCAGGCGCGATCAGGGACGCACTCACGGCCGAGGAGTACGACACGCTCTTCGCCAACCCCATCAACTGGACGGATAACGGCGAAATCGAGGGCGGAGTTCAGATCTACAGCCAGCTCCGCAGCGGCGGTCCGTCGTTCTACCCCGACGGAGCCTTCCACCTCGAAGAACAGTTCCGCACCGATCCGCTGCCCGCCCTGCCGCCAGAGGAGTAGGTCGGGCTCCCGGCGACCGACTGGTCGCTCGACCTGAGATGGGGTTCGGTCGGGCCGACTCCAGCTGCGTCGGCTGATGGGACCACCCGACGCCTGTGGACCGATGCATCACGTTTGCTTCCGAAACACTGACGGGGCCATCCGGTCTGCCGAGTGACAACTGAATGGTCTCGTTGTCGACACTGGTGGCCGTCGGCATCGACGGGCTGGCGTTCGGCGCGTTCCTGGCCCTTCTCGGCGTCGCGATCACGCTCGTGTTCGGCCTCGGGGAGGTCCTCAACCTCGCGATTGGCGTGTTTTCAGTGCTCGCGGTGATGCTCGCGACGCTGGTGATCGATGCCGGCTTCAGCCTGTTGGTAGCCGGTCTCCTGTCCGTAGTGGCGGTCGGCGTGTTCGGCCTCCTGGTCGATCAGACGCTCCTGTCGCTGGTCTACCGTTCCGAGGGCGAGGAACGGATCCTGTTGGGGATTTTCACCACGCTCGGGCTGGCCGTCATGCTGGACGGGATCATGATCCTGCGGTTCCCTGGCAGCTATACACTGCCCCTCGATATCGAGGGGATCCAGTTCGCCGACACGGTGATCACCGGGAGTTCCGTCGTCATCGTGGTTATCGTGGCGATCGTGATCGCGATCCTGTTCGCGTTCCTGCGCGGAACCTACATCGGCAAGGCGACGCGCACGGTGTTCCAGGACGAACGGGGAGCCCACTTGGTCGGCGTGAACCCGCGCCGGATCCGCACGATCATCTTCGTGCTCTCCGTCGTGGTCGCCGCCATCGGCGGACTCGTCTTCGCCTTCGGCCGGAACGTGTCGGTCAGCTCGGGCTTCACGTTCACCGTCTTCGCCCTGATCGTCTCGATCGTGGGGGGCGTTCGGAGCCTGACGGGCGCGGTGATCGCGGGCGTGCTCCTCGGGCTGGTCAACACGTACGCCAACTTCTTCGTCGGCTCGTATATCGCGGCGAGCATTCTCTTCCTGACTGCCATCGCCGTCTTACTGATCGAACCGGAGGCGATCTCGGCATGAGGGCCGCCGTTCGCAACGAAGTTGCCAAGGTCGCCGTCGTGGCCGGCCTGCTCGCGGTGGCGCCGATCCCGATCCTCGGCAGCTCCTATTACGAAGGCATCCTGACTCGACTCCTGCTCGTCGCGGTCCTGGCCGTGGGGTTGAACCTCGTCTTCGGCCACACCGACCAGTTGTTCCTGTTCATGGGCGGCCTTGCCGGCCTCGGGGCCTACGGGACGGCGCTCATTGCCGATTGGACGGGGGTGACGGCCTGGGTCACGGTCGTGGCTGCGGCCTTGATCGCCGGCCTCCTCGGGTTGGCGGTCAGTTGGGTCTCGGCCAAGCGCCGGTTCACCGTCGTCCTGATCTCGATCCTCACGCTGAACCTCCAGCTCGTGCTCAGCCAAACGTTTGTCGGCGCCCGGGACATCACGGGCGGTTCGACGGGCTTCTCCTATCGCTCGTATTTCTCGCTCTCGACGCTGGCTGAGCCGGTCGGCGTCCCCGAGAAGATCATCCTGTACTACGTGGCACTGCTCGTGCTCGTGGTGGCCATGCTGGTGTATGTCTGGCTCACGACCTCGCGCTACGGCATCGCGTTCGACGCCATCCGTGAGGACGAGGTGGCCGCGGCCTCCATCGGCGTCGACGTCGTCTATTATAAGTCCTTGGCGGGGTTCATCGGCGCGTTCGTCATCGGCTTCACCGGCCCCTTCATGGCCCGGGAAGCCAGCTACATGCTCCCGGGGGAGTTCAGCTTCCTCTCTGTCGACGTGCTGGTCCTGATCGTCCTGATCATCGGCGGCCTCCGGACGACACTCGGGCCCGTCGTCGGTTCGGCCATCGTCGTCGGGATCGAGGAGATCCTGGCGGCCCAGGCCGCGGAATGGCGGACGGCGATCTTCGGCGCGCTCCTGATCTTCCTGTTCCTCTATTTCCGGCAGGGCGTCGTCAACGCCGCGGACGGCCTCGTCGCCGACGCCCGGTCCCGGTTGAGTGGCGGCGACGGACGGGCGTCGGATGGGTCACAGCCTTGAGTTACAGGTACGCTTGCTCGATGTGATCGGACTCCAGCAGGGCCTGGCCGGTGTCTTCGGCCACGAACTCACCGTTCTCTAAGAGGTAGGCGTGCTCCGCCAGCGAGAGCGCCTTGTGGACGTGCTGTTCGACCAACAGCACGGTGACCGATTCGCTGATCTGTTCGATCTTCTCGAAGAGCCGGGTCCGGATCTGCGGCGCGAGCCCCTCCGAGGGTTCGTCCAGGGCGAGGATCCGGGGCTCGGACATCAGCCCCCGGCCGATCGCCAGCATCTGTTGTTCGCCGCCCGAAAGCGAGCCGGCCCGCTGATCGGAGCGCTCCTCGAGCACGGGGAACAGGTCGTAGACCTCGGTCAGGTTGTCGTCCAGGGTCTCCCGTTGGGTGTACGCCCCCATTTCCAGGTTTTCCGCCACGGTCATCTCGCCGAAGAGGTTCCGTTCCTCGGAGACCTGGCTGAGGCCCATGTGCACGATATCGGACGGCTCCAGCTCCTGGATGTCCTCACCCCACAGGGTGACTTCACCGGTATCGACCGGATGGAACCCCGACAGCACCCGCAGGAACGTCGACTTCCCGGCGCCGTTCGGGCCGACGATCGCCACGACGCCGTCATCGGTCGAGATCTCGAAGGAGAGATCCCAGAGGACCTGGATCGATCCGTACGACGCGTCGAGACCGTCGACCGAGATCCCGTCAGCCATCAGGCTTCGTCCCCCAGATAGGCCTCCACGACAAGGTCGTTCTCCCGGATCTCTTCCGGCGTCCCTTCGGCGATCTTGCGACCGCTGTTCAGGACGATGATCCGATCGGCCACGCCCATGATCGCGTCCATGATGTGCTCGATCCAGAAGACCGAGACGTCCCGTTCGGCCCGGATCCGCTGGATGGTCTCGCTCAGCATCGAGATCTCGCCCGGCGTGAGCCCGCTCGCGATCTCATCGAGCAACACCAGACGGGGGTCCGACGCCAGCGCCCGGGCCAGTTCGAGTTGTTTCTTCTGGGCGATCGGGAGCGCGCTCGCCTGGACGTCGGCCTTGTCCTCGAGGTCCATGAACGCCAACGCCCGCCGGCCGCGATCGTTCGCCTCGACCCGCGAGACGGAGTCCCCGGAGCCGAAGAGCGCCCCCGTCGCCGCGTTTTCGAGTACCGTCATTTCATCGAACACGCGGACGATCTGGAACGTCCGGACCAGGCCGAGACGAGCGATCTCGTGAGGGCTCAGCCGGATGAGATTCTGGCCGTCGAACTCGATCGAGCTGCCCGGTTCGGGGTCCAGGACGCCCGTGATCGTGTTGAACAGCGTCGTCTTCCCGGCCCCGTTCGGCCCGATCAGCCCGACGATCTCCTCGGAGCCGATCTCGAAGTCGACACCGTCGACGGCGACCAGGCCACCGAACTCCTTCCGAACGTCGGCGACCTGCAGCATCGATAAGTTACCAGGTCGAGGCGAGTTTATAAACGCTTTCGGAGTCGGGTGGCCGTTCAGCCACGCAGTGCCGGTACCGGCCAGTCCGGAACCTAAGCCTCGTCCGGCCCCCTCTCGACCCGACTCTCGGACGCCCCCTCGCCGTCGTGGTCTTCAGTCATCGAGAGCAGGCGCGGCCCTCCGTTTGAACGACTGCATCCCCTCGCCGATCTGGACGTGACAGGGTGAGATGGCGATCTCGTTGGTTCATGGTATGTGCCCTGTGCGGCAGCCCGGTAAAAGCGTGACTCCCGGATTCTTCCAGCGCCCCGATCTCCCGATCGTCTCCGACAGGAAACATTTGTTAGCCTACCGGGGGAGGTGGCCGGTATGGCATCGAGGGATCCGCCAGAGGACGTCTCTCCTCGCGACCTCGCCATCCTCAAGGCTCGTGTGGCCAATCCGACGGCGTCCAGCCGGGAGTTGAGCGAGCTCCTGGAGAGCCAGTACGACATCTCATTGTCGCACAACCGGATCAACGAGATCCTCCGCGGGCTGGCC
>CAZKPC010000098.1:0-5592 GCA_964554565.1 uncultured Halobacteriales archaeon | reverse complement strand
AAGACCGAGGCGTGAACCCACGGGTCGTAGGAGATCTGTGACGGCTTGGTCACGAGGAAGACACCATACAGGATCAGCATGATCACGGTCCAGAACACGGTAATGACCACGAACGGGATCGCTTCGTGGACGGTCCGCGACACAGCATCCCTCGGAGGTTCAGCCATGGGCGCCGTTTCTCCACGGAGGACTTTAACTCTGGACGCCCGTCTGTTCTGAGTCGCCGGGCCGCGAATCGGAACCCGCCGAGCTCCGTCACCCTTCGTCAGTGAACGCCTCAGCCCCGTGTTCCTCGATGAACTCGAGGTGCCGCTCCGCCTGTCGCCGGACCGGTTCGGTCGGGTGTTCGTACGGCGCCTCGAACATGGCTCCCGGATCGGGCCGATCCGCCGCGAGCGCGGTCTCGATCACGTCGTCGAGGCGGCCCTCGACCTCCGATTGAATCGTGGACAGCGATTCCTCGTCGAGGCGGCCGGTCCGCCGCAGGAACGCTTCGAATCGCGGGACCGGATCCTTGCGCTGCCACTCCTCCGGCACGCCATCGCGGTACTGCTGCGGGTCATCGGCCGTGCTGTGGGCGCCAAACCGGTAGAGCTCCGCCTCGATCAAGGTCGGGCGAGGCTCGGTACCCGCCGGGTTCTTCGCCTGTTCGATGGCCGATCGCGTGACCTGGTACACGGCCAACGGGTCCATCCCGTCCACCCGCACGCCCTCGAACCCGTAGGCCACCGCCTTCTGCGCCAACGTGTCCGCGGCGGTTTGTCGCTCTCGAGGCATGGAGATCGCCCACTGGTTGTTCTGACAGAAGAAGACCGTCGGCGTGTCGAACACCCCGGCGAAGTTCAACCCCTCGTGGAAATCGCCTTCCGAGGTCGCGCCGTCGCCGAAGTAGCAGAGCACCCCTGGCGGGGATTCCCGTCGGAGCATGCTCGCCCATGCCAGGCCGGTGGCGTGGGGGATTTGACTCGCCACCGATCCGTTGATCGGGAAGACGTTGGTGTCGGGCGGGGCGACGTTGCCAGCTTCCTGGCCCATGTAATACCGGAGGATCCCCGCCGCGGGGAATCCGTGGGTGATGAGGGCGCCGTGGTCCCGATAGCTCGGGACGATCCAGTCGTCGTCCGATAAGGCCATGGCGCTCCCGATCTGGGCCGCCTCGTGGCCGTGCAACGGCGGGAACGACCCCATCTCGCCCCGTCGGTTCAGGTTCACCGCCCGGCGGTCGAACCGTCGCGCGAAATACAGCTCCCGGTACATTCGAAGGAGCTGCTCGTCCGTCAAGTCCGGAACGGTCGCGCCCGCCAGGACGTGTCCGTCCGGGTCAAGGACCTGGACGGGGTCGCCGCCGGGATCCGCATGGGACATCGTGACGTGGCCCTGGCGGTATGCAGCCGCTTCCACGCGATATACTTTCGTGTGAATACCCCACCCGCTAATGGGTGATTCCGTGAGTTGACGGCCGAAACTGGCGGTCGATGGATAGAGATTCTATGTGGGATTCGTCATCCGAGAACTCCCCGTGATCTGCTCCGCCGAGAGATCGATCCGGGGTCTCGGAAGCATGCTCTGGAAGGCCGGGACTCAGTCCGGCTCAACGACGGCGAAGCCCTCGAGCTCGATCATCGCCTCCTCCTGGAAGAACCCGTTGACTTCGAAGAGGGCCATCGCCGGGTACACGTCGACGTACCGGCTGAACACCTCGCCGAGCGGTTCGAGGTTGGCCACGTACTCGTCGCGGTCAGCCACGTAGATATTGAGCTTGACGAGGTCCTCGGGCGTCCCACCGGCGGCTTCGGTAACGGCCGCCAGGTTCGACATCACCTGTTCGAACTGGCCGACGAGGTCGCCGGGGGCCACGATCTCGCCGTCCGGGCCGGAGGCGTCCTGGCCCGCGAGGAACAACAGTTGGCCCGCCTCCATCAGGATCCCGTGGTTGAAGCCGTGAGGGGCCGCCAGCGTCTCCGGATTGATCACGTCCTTCGACATGGGCAACCAGTCCGAACGGCGGGTCTTGGCTGTTGGGTTGCCCTGGCCTCGGAACGCATCGAACCGAGGCTGACATCTCCATCAGTGCCATACCAACGGCTGTCCGCACCCGGTTCACGCCCGATCGCTGTATCTCGAAACCCCAGTCAGATCCAACGGCCCATATATGGCCGGTAGAGCTCCGCTATCAGAATGGGACCTCCTTGGCCCGGAGATCTCCATCAGTTTTCCTGTAGCGTGAAGGGTGAAGGAAATCGTTCCCGGCTCCGGTCGAGACGTCAAATACTGATAGTTGGAGCGAGTAAACCGACTCAAGGATGGCGAACCCCGCAGTCCAGACGGATGACTAGCGCTAGTGAACTCAGAGTCCGGCAAGCGACATCCGGGACGATCGACCGGGTCGTCGAGCTCCTGGAAGCCAACGAGCTCCCCCATGCCGACGTGTCAGCGAAGGCTGACCGCTTCTACCTGGGATACGCCGGCGAGGAACTGGTCGCGGTCGGCGGGCTGGAACAGCGGGGGTCGCACGGCCTCTTGCGGTCAGTGGCCGTGAAGGAGGCGGAACGAGGGCATGGCTACGGAAGAGCCCTCTGTGGCGCCCTGGAGGAGCGGGCTGCCGGGAACGGGGTTCGCAGCCTCTACTTGTTGACCACGACGGCGGCGCCCTTCTTCCGAGCGATCGGCTACCGGGAGGTCCCGCGGGAACGCGCACCCGACGCCATCCGTGCGACGACCGAATTCGCGGACTACTGTCCCGATTCGGCGACCTGTATGCGGAAGGATCTTCCCGACGATCCAACGGCGTGAACGGCGTTAGCTTGCCGCTCCAGCCAGCATATTGTCGGGTCTCCATGAGTCCAAGTCAGGCTGAACAAGCGATGGCTGAAGGTAGATCCTCGGACGGACATCCCGGGCAGAGGAGCGAGAACCCCCAGTGATCGGTTCGGTGTGACCGGTGCCGGGGTCGGCCGACCGAAGAGCCCCGGCTCGGGAGTCGGCTCGGGCTTACGGGCTCCAGCTCGGCAGCCTCTCCAGTCGTCACTCGATGTAGTCCCGAAGTTGCTGGGCCCGTTCGGTCCGACCAAGCTGCTCGTAGGCCCGAGCCTCGTAGTCGAGTGAAAGGACCGGGACCTGACCGCCACGGAACGGCACGAACTGCCGGTGGGTGTCGATATCGACCGGCGGCTCCCACGTCCCGTCAGCGCGTCGTTTCTGTACCGCGCCCATGATTTCGACCGACAGGCCATCGACCGACAGCGCGCCGAAGTGCGATCGGATCCCCTCGCCGGACTGCAAGGACACCGGCTCGGTCACGTGGTCCTCGAACCGCCGTTCGATCTCGTAGGCCCCGGACTCGGTCGTCTGGACGTCGACGTCGTTCGGCTCGACCGGCACACCTTGGAGAGCGAAGCTCGTGCTGCCCGTGAGTGCCCACTCTATCGGCGCGTCGGCGAGCGACTCGCGCAGCCGGTCGACCGCATCACCGA
The DNA here is from genome assembly GCA_964554565.1 of uncultured Halobacteriales archaeon. Classification (GTDB taxonomy): domain Archaea; phylum Halobacteriota; class Halobacteria; order Halobacteriales; family Hikarchaeaceae; genus CAZKPC01. Next base: position 2,119 of record CAZKPC010000098.1, on the reverse strand, counting down.
GGCGGGATTCGAGCTGCGTCGGGCCGGGATCTCCCACTGCGGCGCCACCTCCGGGGATACGATCGGTACGGATGGCGGTAAACGCATCGGGTAGCAACCGATCACTCCGACGCCGTTTTCACGGCGCTTAGCGCAGCTACGAGACCGTATTGAGGTCGGTCCGCCACCCGGTCTCTGAGGAACTGCCCTGGACGGTTCGGCGAGCTGTTCGGCTGACGCAAGCTCCGGCCGCGGCAAAACCATGGGCGGGTACGCGACTAGCGCGTGGGCCACGTCCGCCCGAAACGCCCTTGGACGGCCTGGCCGTGTCCGTCCGCAGGCCCTACAGACTACGATGAGCCAAGCACGGCGATGGTATCGGTGGAAGCGGCGCGGCTCGACGGAGCTGTATCTCCTGTGGGCGTTAGCCGCGATCACCTACGGGGGTGGAGACATCCTGACGACGCTGATCCTGGTCTACGCGAGGCCGGGCCTCGGCGAAGCCAACCCGTTCGTGCATTGGGGACTGGCCACCTTCGGGCCGGTCGGACTACTGGCAGCGAAACTGCTCGTGTTCGGTCTCGGGTTCGCAGTGAGTCGAAGGGGGCTCGAACACCGTGACCGGCTGCTCTACTACGTCCCGCCGGTCCTCATGATCCTGGTTGGCCTGTGGGCGACAGTGGTGAACCTCCGGCTGATTGTTTGACGAGCGACGGGGACGTCCCGGGGAGTTTGTGGCTGACCCGGGTCCCGCGCCTCGGGAAGGGAGGTGATCAGCGCCTCCCGGACGGGTTCAGCCTGGTTTAGGATCACTCGGTCTCGACGCCGGTGAACTCGAATCGGGCGCCGCCAGCCGAGCTCTCCGTCAGGGTGAGGTCCCAGCCGTGGGCCCGCGCCACGTCGCGAACAATACTCAGTCCGAACCCGGTCCCGCCCGAGCCGAGCGAGTGCCCAGGTTCCAGAACCTTCTCCCGCTGGGGCTCCGGCACGCCCTCGCCGTCGTCCTCGACGTAGAAGCCATCCTGGAGGTGCCCGACGGAGACCGTGACGTCCCGGCCACCGTGTTCCACGGCGTTGCGTAGCAGGTTCTCGAAGAGCTGTCGCAAGCGCGTTTCGTCGGCTCGGACCGAGCTGTCGGCCTCGATCTCGATGTCGGCCGATGCCGTTTCGACGTGGTCCCAGCAGCTCCGGGCGATCCGCGATAACTCGAGCGAGTCGAGCTCGCCGACCCCTTCGCCCACGCTGGCGAGCGAAAGCAGGTCGTCGATCAGCCGTTCCATGCGGTCGAGGGTTTCAGCGGTCCCATCGATGTGGGCGGAATCACACTCCTCGGCAGCCATGTCCAATCGGGCTTGGGCCACGTTCAGCGGGCTCCGCAGGTCGTGACTGACGATGCTGGCGAACTCGTCCAGGCGTTCGTTCTGCCGGCGGAGTTCGTTTCGCTGTCGAACGAGCTCCGCCTCCCGATCGAGGTTCGAGAGCGACAGTTCGGCTGTCGTCGCCAACAATTGCGCCAGCGACGTGTCGCCCTCATCGAACGCGCCGACGGCTGTCGAGCCGATACTCACGGTGCCGTGATCGCTCAAGGGGAGGATCATCAAGCTCCGGATCGGCGTGTCGGAATCAACCGCCCGATCCATCCCGCTGATATCGTCGTAGACTGCCGTCGATCCCGACTCGTAGACGGCCCAATTGAGACTCGACCCTTCGGCAGTGAATGGCGACCGGGAGTCCAGCATCTCGTTGACCCGATCGGTAGCGGCTGCGACGACGAGACCGTCGGCCGACTCGTCGTAGAACCGCACCATCGTGATCGGGTAGTTCAAGATCGATTGAGCACCGGCTACCACGCGCTCGGCGATTTCATCCCGGCTGTCGGCTTGGATGATCTCCTGGCCGGCGGTATGGAGGTCCTCGAGCTGTTGGTTCTGCTGCCGGAGCTGCTCCTCTCGCTTGACCCGGTCCAGAACGGCCGTGAGCGACTGGGAGAGCAGCTCCATGAACGCCCGGTCGGTTTCGCCGAAGGCCCGGGCGGAAGTGGAGGAGGCGATGAACACGCCGTGGCTGTTCAGCGGGTGAACGACGCTCGAACGGGCCGGCGTGGCCTCGGCCAACTCAGGTCGTTCCGCGATGTTCTCGA
>CAZKPC010000097.1:0-5654 GCA_964554565.1 uncultured Halobacteriales archaeon | reverse complement strand
ACATGACCGTCCTCGTCGACATCTCGTGTCCGGAGTGCGGCGAAACGAGGGCCGTCAGGAAGGTTTCCATCGGCGAGTACAAATGCGAGGAGTGTGGCGCAACCTTCGATCAGACTGCTGTCGAGCCATCGGGGGAGTCCGAATAGGGGCGCTCCGTATCAGAAGCGACCCCCGCATTCAAACGGCCAGAAACCAATATCGTCACATGGATTGGTCCCGGACCAGCTCAATCGTCGGGCTGTTCATCGTCGCAGTCCTCGCGGGTGGTGGGGCGCTCCGAACTGTCCTGGTCGTCAGTGACCTCCGAGCAGCGGCCACTCTGGTCTTCGTCGCCGCATTGTTGCTCATCGCCATCCTGACCGGTGCGAAACGACGACGCTGGCGGGAGAACCCGTACTGGTAGCTGGAGTCCGGACATCGATAACCCCGGGGTTTGAATGGCGGGTTATGAACCTCGAGCCGCCGGAGTCTGCCGAAACACTGAGCCTGGCCATCGTGTTCGGGTTGGTCTCCGTTCCGTGGACCTACGCCTTCGTCGCCGAGCTGTCACTGCCGCTCTGGCCGTCGTTCATTGCCGCGGCGACGTTCTACGCGGCGGGGGGCGGTTTCGACGGCTGGCGCACCGGCCTGGCCGGGAACCTCGCGGGCGTCCTCTACGCGGCCGTCACGATCGGCCTGGTAGAGGGCACGCTCGGCGGGGGCGTTCTGGCCCTGAGCCTGCTCGTCGGCGGCTTCATGTTTCTCGCGAGCCTCCACCCGTTCGTCCCGCCGCTCGCTTTCGCGCCGGCCGCGTTCTTCGGCTTCGCGACCATGTTCGGCGTGCATGCCGCCGGAGCGGCGGCTATCCTCGCGGGTCTTTCGGGAGAACTCATCGCGGCCAGCCTCGCCATGCTGATCGGGTCGGGCATCGGCTACGGAACGGAGGTCCTCAGCGAGCGCGTGGCCCGTTCACGCGCCGTTCCGATAGGCAGTTAACCCTCCCTCATTCCTCGTTCACCGGGCTGCTCGGGTGATACGCCGTCTCATATTGGCCGACCTCGCCGTCGATCCGGTCAGGATTGATCCGGCCGGCCAGCAGCAGGAAGTCGACGAGCGTGATCGCCAACATCGACTCGACCACCGGCACGGCCCGCGGTGGTAACACGGGATCGTGCCGGCCGATGACCTGGATCAGTCGCTCCTCCCCCGTCTCCCAGTCGACCGTCGTCTGCTCCTTCGGGATCGATGTCGGAGCGTGAAGCGTCACTTCCCCGTAGATCGGTTCGCCGGTCGTGATGCCACCCTCCATGCCGCCGTGGTCGTTTTCGGCCGGCCGGACCTCGCCGTCCGCGTCGAACTCGAAGGGATCGTTCCGATCGGAGCCGGCGACCTCGCGAGCCCCGCGACCGAGGCCGAATTCGAAGGCCGTCGTCGCCGGGATGGAGAGCATGGCCTGGGCCAGTCGGGCCTCCATCGAATCAAACCGGGGCGCGCCGAGGCCGCGGGGGACGCCGCGCGCTTCGAACGCGACGGCGCCGCCGATGGAATCGCCGGCTTCCTGGTAGGACTCGATGCGCTCCCGCATCCGCTCGGCCGCGTCGGGGTCCGCACACCGGACCTCGTTGTCGTCGGCGTGGTCGCGCATCCGCTCGAAGCTCACCTCGTCGGCCTCGATGTCGCCGATCTGGGAGACGTGGGCGGCCACCTCGATCTCCTGAGTCCCGAGCAGCTTCCGGGCGATCGCGCCGGCGGCCACCCAGTTGACCGTCTCCCTGGCGGAGGACCGGCCGCCGCCGCCCCAGTTCCGCGTGCCGAACTTGGCCGAGTAGGTGAAGTCCCCGTGGCTCGGCCGGGGGGCCGTGACGAACGGCTCGTACTTGCCCGAGCGGGCGTCCTTGTTCCGGATCGTCATCCCGATCGGCGTGCCCGTCGTGTAGCCGTCCTGAAGGCCGCTGTTGATGCGGACGGCGTCGGGCTCGTCACGGCTCGTGGTGATCTGGGACTGGCCCGGTCGGCGCCGGTCGAGCTGGGCCTGGACGTCGGCCTCCTCGAGCTCGAGGCCGGCCGGGCAGCCCGAGACCACACAGCCCATCGCCGGGCCGTGGCTCTCGCCGTAGGTCGTCACCTGGAAGAGCCGGCCGAACCGGTTGCCGTTCATGTCCACCCGAGGGGTGGGCGCCCGCTTTAAGCCTTTGTCGAGGGTGCCGGCGGGAGACCGGATCGGCGATCCCACCCAACGCTCAGAGCCGATCGGCCCGAACGGCCGCGAACGGCACCAGCATCTCGTGGGGATGGAGCCCGCCGTGCATCCCGATCAGCGACAGCTCCGCCGCCTCGACGTCCCCCCACCAGGTGCCGAGATCCCGATGGGTCAGGACGAGATCGCCACACCGACGCCGGAACCGGTCGGAGTTCGGGCGGTCGCCGAACAGGTCCATCGCGAGGGCCTCCTCGCGGGTCCAGAGCCGGGCGTCGAGTTCCGCGAGCGCGGCCCGGGTCTCGCCGAGAGCCCCGTCCTGAAGGTGGAGGTGCACGTTCCGCGGGGTGCCCGCCAGCCGGACCGGCGTCCCGTCGTCGTGACGTTCGAGGTTGTCCATCAGTTCCCCGTACGCCGAGAGGTCGATGTTCCGGTCGGGATCGGTGTTCACGTGTCCGTGGTCGGCCACGACCAGGAGCAGCGTGTCCGCGGCGGTGGCCGGGTCGAGTCCGTCGACGAAATCCTCCAACTGCTCGCTGACGGCCGCGACCGACTCCCGATACCCGTCGGCGTCAGTGCCGACTTCATGGGCCGCGTGGTCGACATGCGGCAGGTAGGCATAGACATACGCCGGCGGGGTCGCGTCGTTCACGAGTGAGGACAATCGCTGACCGAACGCCGCCAGCTCCTCATAGATGTGGTGGGAGACGGCTTCCGAACGGGCCTCGAACGGCTGCAATCGGTGCGCGTCGATGCCCGCCTCGGTCAACGGCTCGTAGAAGGACTCCAGGCCCGCGAACGCCTCGTCCGTCACGCCGTTCTCGGTCCCCGGTCCGGCCTTGATCCGGCCGTCGAGGGCCAGAAACGACCGATCGGACTGCGGTTCGTAGACGTTCCACCCGATCCGGCCGTGCTCGCAGGCCAACTGGCCGGTTTCGAGCGTCGTGATCGCGGCCGCGGTCTCCGAGGGATAGATCGAGGTCAGCGGCGTCACCACGCCGGCGTCGGTGATCGACCGCAGGAACGCGTGATCGTCCTGCTCGCGCTGCCAGGCGTTCAGGCCGAAGCCGTCGACCACGATCATGGCGACGCGGTTCACGTCGGTCCGGACGCCGGACAGCGCGTCGTCCGGCAGCGGTCGATCCGTCGGGAGGTCGAGGACCGAGCGGATCGTGTCAGGGAGGTTCCCGATGCAGTAGCTGTCGTAGGCGGGGAAGAGGTAGCCGTCCCGCTGCTGGTCCTCGCGGAGCTGCTCAGCGACCGCCTCGCGGAACACGGCCGAGCGTTGACGGCCCGCGAAAAAACGGCACCGATTCCGTGCTCGGTACCCGGTTCAGCGGGAAACCGGCGGGGTGATCAGTCGATTCGAACGGTGGCGCCCAGACCGCCCAACGTCTCGAAGAAAGCGGGGAACGAGACCTCGACGTGTTCGGCGCCCCGGATCCGGGTTTCCCCCGAGGCTGCCAGCCCGGCCACCGCCAACGCCATGACGAGGCGGTGATCGCCGCGCCCATCGACCGTCGCACCCTCGAGGGTCGACTCGCCACCCAGAACGATCAGGGCGTCGGGCCGCTCTTCGGTCTCGGCCCCGAGCGCCTCCAGTTCCTCGGCCATAGCGGCCACGCGATCGGTCTCCTTGTAGCGGACGTGGGCGGCGTTGGTGAGTCGGGTCGTTCCGTCGGCGACCGCCCCGAGAACCGCGAGCGTGGGCAGCAAGTCCGGCGTGTCGCCGACGTCGATCTCAACGCCGGTCAACGAACTCCGCTCGACGGTGACCGTCGCCGCCTCCCGGTCCCAGTCGACCGACGCCCCCAGCCGCCGGAGGTGCTCGATCACCGCGGTGTCCCCCTGTGCGCTGGGCTGGGCCCCCGTGATTCGTACCGGGCGGGCCCCGGCAATTGCGCCGGCGGCGAGCAGATAGCTGATCGACGAGAAGTCGCCCGGCACGGCGTAGCCGTTCTCGGGGGCGGTGTAGTCCTGCCGGCCGGTCACGGCGAACCCACGGTCCGTGCGTTCGGTGTCGATCCCGAAATCAGCCAACACTTCCCGCGTGATGTCGACGTAGGGGGCCGACTTGAGGGCGGTCTCCAGGCCGATCTCGATCCCGTCCGGCGTCGCCGCGCCGACCATTAGCAGGGCCGTTACGAACTGGGAGGACACGTCGCCGGGGATGGTAACCCGGCCGCCGGCGATCGGGCCCTCCACGACCAGTGGAGCTTGGTCGTTGTCCCGGACGCTCTCGGCGCGGCCGCCGAGCTGGCGGATAGCTTCCAGGAGCGGGCCCTGCGGCCGAGAGCGGAGCGACGCATCGCCGGTGAGCTCGGTGACGCCGCCGGCCAGCGCGGCAGTCGCGGTCGCCAGTCGCAGTGTCGTGCCGCTGTTCGCACAGTCGATGACGTCGTCGGGCGCAGCCGGCCGGCCGCCGAACCCGTCCACGTTCAAGCGCGCCTCGGTTTCCTCCACGTTGCCGCCGAACGCCTCGACCGCCCGGATCGTGGCGCGCGGATCCGCGCTCAAGAGCGGATCGGTGATCCGGGCCCTCGGGGCGAAGCCGCCAGCCAGGATCGCGCGGTGCGTGTAGCTCTTCGAGGCTGGCGCCTGAGCGGTCCCCGCCACGCCCGACTGTCCGACGACCGCGTCCATGGCTGCTCTCCCGATGGGCAGCCAAATGAGCGTACCGGCAGTGGCCGGAACGGCTATTTTACTCGACTCAGCTGTAGATCCCGTACAACCATATCTTGAAGCTGAGAGGTTCGTGTCGAATCGCCGGAGTCCGGGCGAAAAGTTCCTCTTCGATGGAAAATCATGAACGTCCAAGTCGGCGTAAAATTTAAGTAGTTTTCGGACTTACGAAGCGTTAGGAACCGAGCATTCCGGGCTCCCCGCCCGAGACTCGCGCCCTCCACCCCACCATGACCGAAACCACCACCGAGAGCTCAGTGGCACGAACGTCCACCCGGGAGCAACAGGCCCCGGAACGCACTGACGAGGACGAGCATCTCTGTCCCGAGTGCGGCGGGCAGCTCGTGAGCGACGAAGTGCACGGCGAGACCACCTGCGCGGACTGCGGCCTGGTCGTCGAAGAGGACGAGATCGACCGCGGTCCCGAATGGCGCGCCTTCGACTCCGCCGAGAAGGACCGCAAGAGCCGGGTCGGCGCCCCGACCACGAAGATGATGCACGACAAGGGGCTGTCGACGAACATCGGCTGGGAGGACAAGGACGCCTACGGTCGGACGCTGAGTCCCCGTCAGCGCCAGAAGATGCAGCGCCTCCGGACCTGGGACGAGCGGTTCCGGACCCGGGACCACCGCGAGCGCAACCTCAAGCAGGCGCTGGGCGAGATCGACCGCATGGCCTCCGCGCTGGGCCTCCCCGAGACGGTCCGGGAGACCGCCTCGGTCATCTACCGTCGGGCCCTCGAGGAGGACCTCCTCCCGGGCCGCTCGATCGAGGGCGTTTCGACGGCCTCGCTGTA
>CAZKPC010000096.1:0-5690 GCA_964554565.1 uncultured Halobacteriales archaeon | reverse complement strand
GCGGCCGAGTCAACGGCGCTGACGGCGGCATCGAGCTCGGCGTCGAACTCCGCCGCGAAGGACTCCCGGTGTGACCGGGTCGGCGAGAAGACGGTTACCTGGTTCCACTCCCGGACCGTCGCGGCGGCGACCAGCTGCCCCCGGGCCTGTCGGCCGGACCCGATGAGCGCCAGCCGGTCCGCGTCCTCGCGGGCCAGGGCGTCGAGACCGACAGCGCCCGCTGCGCCCGTCTTGAACGGGTTGAACCAGGCCCCATCGAGCACCGCCAGCGGTTGGCCCGACCGGGCGTCGAACAGCGGGGTGAGGAAGAACGCGTCCCCGGCGCCGAACCCCGCCGAATACGTATACCCGCCCATCGCTCCGGTTTCGGGGAGGATCGCGACATAGCTGGTGAGCATTCCCGCCGGGTCGTCCGCATGCAGGGCCGTTCGGGGCTCCGCCGGGGCGCCATCGCCGATCTGGCGATAGCCCTCGCGGACCGCGGCCACGAACTCGTTCGGCTCGGCCAACCCCCGGAGGTCGTCGGTCGACAGGTACAGCAGCTCGGGCATGCCCCGGGTATCGCCCCGGAGACGCTCAAAAGGCGCGGTTTCGGGCGGTTGGAAGCGAGCACCCGAAACCGGGCAGAACCCCGACCGACAGTTTACGAAATCACGATTGATCGTCTGCGGGGGTCCAGGGACCGCATTCATGCGGGCTCAGTGCCGGGAGGGCGATATCACGGCTTCAGCATCGCGGCCGGTTCCGGCTGCCGGTCAGGTTCGCCGACCGGGCCGGCTAACTGACTCAGGCGATGATCCGGGCGGCCACGTACCGCCAGCTCCCGAGGAACAAGCCGCCGAACCCGATGGATACGGCGACGAAGGAGGGCAGGATCAAGTTGCCCGGGGTCATGACGAGCCGCACGAGCTGGCCGATGACGGCCGCGAGCACCCAGGTGATAACGACCTGGACGACGGCCTGACGCGGGCCCGCGAGGGCTCGGCTGTCGTAGACCCGGGACAGCACGCTGACAAGAAGCCAGCCGATCCCGAACTGGACGAAGGTCTCAACGCCCGAGGCGAACGTCCCGCTGTGGCGGAGTTCACCGAGCAGCACGAACAACCCGATCATCGCGAAGTCCCCGATCAGCAAGCCCGCCGTCCGCCGGGACGCTTCCACGCGGCCCCCGAACCAGTGGGATGCCATCGGGGCCCCGTTCAATGGTGGACCCCAAGGACGTCACGGTTTCCGGCCGACCACGGTATAGCTGAACCCGCTCGCGATGGCCTCGGCGGCGAACCCGACGGCGTCGAGCTTTTGGACGAGTTCAGTCGGCGTGTGAAACGTCGACTCCATCCGGATCGCGTGTTCCGCGATCATGAGCAGTCGGCCCCGAAGCGTGGCCCGATTGAAGTCCCGGACCACGACGACTCCGCCGGGACGGAGCACCCGGAACGCCTCCGTGATCGCCCGTTCGTGGTCGGGAAAGTGGTGCAGTGCGTCGACGACGATCACGGCATCGATGACGCCGCCGGCGATCGGGAGCTCGGTGGCGGAGCCGAGGATCCGGCCGATCTCAGCCGGCACCCGCTTGAGCATGCCCGCTGAGAGGTCGACGACGACGCGATCGGGTTCTGTGATCGCCCGACTGGCCCGCCCGGTTCCCCCGCCAAGGTCGATGACATGGTCGATCGGGCCGTCCGCGTGGGCCAGCCCCGCTTGCAACGCCTCCTCCCGGGCGGCGGGCATGACGAGATCGTAGATCGGGTGCATCCGATCGAAGAACCAACGGTCCCCGCGCGCCATGATCCGGCTCTGGCACTCCGGACCCATAGCGCCGCCGATCCCGATACGCTGATGCGAGCTGCGCGCCCACGGGGCCTATGGCCTGCCGCATTATCGGCTGGCCCGAGGAGGGGCCCCGGCTCGAACTCGATCACGAGGCCTTCGCCTACGCCGGGAAGTTCGTGATGACCTCGACCGGCAAGAGCGTCCTCGAGACCGAGGAGGATCTGCTGGCGGCCGTGGCGTTCAGCCGAGATCGCACCGAGACGGCCGTCTGGTGGCAGCGAACCGTGACGGTGCGCCGGGACCGGCAGGGTGAGGGCCATGGTCCCCGGCTGCTCGACTTCACGGCTGACCGGTTGCTCGATCGGGGCCAGTCGGTACGGATCGCCGTGAACAACCCGTTTGCCTACGAGGCGGCCTACAAAGCTGGGTTCGGGTTCACGGGCGATTCCACAGGTCTCGCCGAACTCGTACTCGAACGGCCGAGCGCCCGGTCGGCCGACGCGTATCGGGCGGGGCTCGATCGCTATCGGGACCGGGACGAGCTGTCACCGGAGATGGAAGCCTTTCTCGACGATCGGGACGGCTCAGTACCGCCGCTCATCGCGGGGAACCCCTGACCGGTCCCAGGGAGTCAGACTCGCTGGACGTTGGTCGCCCGCGGGCCCTTGTCGGCCGCCTCGATGTCGAACGTGACTTCCTCGTCCTCTTCGAGGTCCGGCCCTTCGACGTCGTCCATGTGGAAGAAGACGTCCTCGTCCGAATCCTCCGTTTCGATGAATCCGTAGCCCTTCCTGTCGTGGAAGAACACGACGGTACCTGTCGGCATTATCGGGTGCCTCGGGCCAAATCCGTTGTCGGGGCACAAATATGCTGTGGTGGGGCCAACGGACCCCGTGTGGAACGGTCAGCTTGAAACCGGCCCCGCGAGTATCCGGCGTCGATGGGGAACTCGGCGCTCCGGGACGTGGCCGCCCTGCGAGAGGTCGACTACGACGCGCTGGAGGGCGGGGTGGTCGCGGTCGACGCCCACAACTGGTTGTACAAGTACCTCACCATCGCCGTCCGCTTCAACGACGCGGCGGTCTACACAACGGCCGACGGCGACGAGGTCGCGAACCTCCTCGGCGTCATCCAGGGGCTCCCGAAGTTCTTCGAACACGAGCTGGTGCCGGTGTTCGTCTTCGACGGTACCCCGACCGACCTGAAGGCCGACGAGATCGACGCCCGGCGGGAACAGCGGGAGGCGATCGAGGAGCGGCTCGAGGAGGCCCGCGAGGCCGGCGACGCGATCGAGATCGCCCGGCTCGAGTCCCAGAGCCAACAACTGACGGACGTGATCCAGGAAACGACCCGGGGCCTGTTCGACCGGCTCGATATCCCGTATATCGAGGCTCCGGCCGAGGGTGAGGCCCAGTGTGCGACCATGGCCCGACACGACGAGGCGATCGACTACGCCGGGACCGACGACTACGACGCCCTGCTGTTCGGTGCGCCACAGACGCTACGACAGCTCACCAGCAGCGGCGATCCCGAACTGATGGACTTCGGGGCCACGCTCGAGGCCCACGACATCACGTGGGAACAGCTGGTCGACATCGGCATCCTGGCCGGGACGGACTTCAACGAGGGCCTCTCGGGCGTGGGCCCGAAAACCGCGCTCAGCGAGGTCAAGGAACACGGCGACCTCTGGGGTGTCCTTGACGCTCGCGACGCGGACGTTCCTCACGCTGATCGGCTCCGCGAACTCTTCCTCCAGCCGGACGTCGTCACGTCCTACGATTTCGATACCGATGTCCAGCCGGACCTGGACGCCGCGCGAACGTACCTTACGGATGACTGGGAGCTCCCCGAGGACGCGATCTCGCGCGGGCTCGACCGCTTGGAGGACGCGACACTGCAGACCGGGCTCGACCGCTGGTCCTGACTGGAAGACCATGCGCTGGGAGATCGACTGTTGGGAACCGCTTCGCTGGTGGTTCCTTGTGCCATGGTAACACGCCACGAAAGTATCAAATTCCATAAACTTTATACCCCTCGACAGGGTATCTCCGGATGGAGTGTCACCATGATCCGCGTACTCGACCCCTCTTCCGTCGCCGGCCGTAGCCGCCGGTAGGTTCCCTCCAGGGTCGGTCGCGGATCGCTCGTTGTTCCCGAGCCCCGACCCACCCAGGCGGGACTGGCGCGTTCGGCCGGTCAGGTATCGTACGACGATCGACACCCTCCATACACCCATGCGACACGAATTGGTCCACCGGCTGACGCACGTCGGCCTCCGACGCCCCGCATCGCTCCCCGGTCGCGGCCTGCTCGGCCGCGCCGGCGCACTCGCTCGCACCGCCCTCCGCGTCGCCGCGCTCGTCCTGCTGCTGGCGGCGCTGCCGATGGCGATGGCGGTGACCGTGACCGCGCTCCTGCTCGACCCGCTGGCGGGCTGGTTCGCGGTGTTGGCCACCGTGGCGGTGGCCCCCGCGCTGGCCCGGCGGCTGGCGGCGGGCCGTCCGGTCACCGCGTAACGGCCAATCTATCGCCGTTCTCGGTCCTAATTACGACGGACAGCTTGCGGACTCCCATAGACCCGTGGAGAGCCGAGCAAGTTTTGGCGGCCCGTTCCTTCCTGTGGCCTATGGAACCGGCCGACGTCGCGTCGCTCATCGAAGCGCAGCTCGAGGACGCCGAGGCGACCGTCCGACCCTCACGGCAGGCCGATGACGACGACCACCTCCAGGCGGTCGTGGTCTCGCCGGCGTTCGAGGGCCGCTCCCTCGTCGAGCAGCACGAACTCGTCTACGACGCGCTCGGCGATCACATGACCCGCGACATCCACGCGCTCGAACTCGAGACGTACACGCCTGACGAGGCCCCGACGCGGTCCTGACCGCAGCGCGGCCGCGACTCCGGGTCGGTGACTTCTTTTCCCGGCCCGCCGGAGGATCACGTATGAGCGACGAGTTCCGAACCGAGACCGACAGCCTCGGCGAGGTCCAGGTCCCTGCCGATGCCTATTGGGGCGCCCAGACCCAGCGGGCCGTGGAGAACTTCCCCATCAGCGGGCAGACCTTCGGGCGGCAGTTCATCCGGGCCCTGGGCCTGGTCAAGCGGGCCGCCGCCCAGGCCAACCGGGACCTGGAGCTCCTCGAGGAAGCCACCGCCGAGGCGATCATCGAAGCGGCGACGGAGGTCGTCGAGGGCGAACACGACGACCAGTTCCCCGTCGACGTGTTCCAGACCGGCTCCGGGACCTCGACCAACATGAACGCCAACGAGGTCATCGCGAACCGGGCGTCGGAGCTGCTCGGCGAGGCCGTCGGCTCGAAGGCCGTCCACCCGAACGACGACGTCAACTACGGCCAGTCCTCCAACGACGTGATCCCGACGGCCATGCACGTGGCGAGCCTCGAGGCCATCGAGCGCGACCTCCGGCCCGCCCTCGAGACGCTCCACGACACCCTCGACACGAAGGCGACGGCCTTCGATGAGGTCGTGAAGACCGGCCGCACGCACCTCCAGGACGCGACGCCCGTACGGCTCGGCCAGGAGTTCAGAGGCTACCGCACCCAGGTCGAGAAGGGCCTCGACCGGCTGGACGCGGTGAACCCACGGCTGGCCGAGCTGGCGCTCGGCGGGACGGCGGTCGGGACTGGCCTGAACACCCATCCGGAGTTCCCGGGTCGGGCCGCCGGCTACCTGGCTGAGGCCACGGACCTGCCGTTCCGGGAAGCGGATGACCACTTCGAAGCGCAAGCCGCCCACGATACGATGGCGGAGGCCCACGGCGCCCTCCGGGTGATCGCCGGCTCGATGAACAAGATGGCCAACGACCTGCGCCTGCTGGCGTCTGGCCCGCGCAACGGCCTGGGGGAGCTCCGACAGCCCCAGAACCAGCCCGGGTCGTCGATCATGCCCGGGAAGATCAA
>CAZKPC010000095.1:0-5777 GCA_964554565.1 uncultured Halobacteriales archaeon | reverse complement strand
GCCCAGGCCGAGCAGCTCCGGGCGGCGATCCGCTATCACGACCACCGGTACTACGTCGAGGGCGATCCCGTCATCGCGGATCGGGCCTATGACCGACTGTTCGACCGCCTCCAGGAGCTGGAAGCGGAATACGATCTGCAAACCCCTGACAGCCCCACCCAACGTGTCGGCGCCGAACCCCTCGACGAGCTCGGCGAGGTCGAGCACGTCGCGCCCATGCTCTCGCTGGATTCCAGCGCCGAGGCGGACGACGTGCGGGCGTTCGCTGACCGCGTTGGGCGGGCGGCCGGCGACGTCAGATACGTCTGTGAACCGAAGTTCGACGGGCTCTCCGTCGAGGTCGTCTACGCGGACGGCCGGTACGAACGGGCGGCCACGCGAGGCGACGGGGACGTCGGCGAGGACGTGACCGAGAACGTCCGGACGATCCCGAGCGTTCCGCTCCGCCTGCGAGGGTCGCCGCCGGAACGCCTCGCCGTCCGTGGAGAGGTCTACATGCCACGAGAGGCGTTCCAGGCGTTCAATCGCGACCGCGTGGAGGCCGGCGAGGAGCCCTTCGCGAACCCGCGGAACGCGGCGGCCGGGTCGCTCCGCCAGCTCGACCCGTCGATCACGGCCGAGCGCCCGCTGGAGTGCACGTTCTTCGACGTCCTCGAAACGGAGCACACGTTCGAGACCGTCTGGGAGCAACACGCCACCCTCCCGGAATGGGGCCTCCGCGTCCCAGAGGACGCCGAGCGGGTGGATGACATCGAGGAAGCGATCGAATACCGCGATGCGCTGTTGGCCGCCCGCGAGGAGCTGGATTACGAGGTCGACGGCGTCGTGATCAAGGTCGACGACCGCGAGACCGCCGAGTCACTGGGGGCTACGAGCCGGGCCTACCGCTGGGCGTACGCGTACAAGTTCCCGCCGCGGACCGAAGCGACCGTCATCAGGGACATCACCGAACAGGTCGGGCGGACCGGGCGCGTCACGCCGGTCGCCCTGCTCGACCCGGTCGACGTCGGCGGGGTCACGGTCTCCCGGGCCAGCCTGCACAATCAGGAGATCGTGGCGGAACTCGGAGTGAACGTCGGCGATCGCGTCCGGGTCCGCCGAGCCGGCGACGTCATCCCGGAGGTCGCCGAAATACTGGACAAGCGGAGCGAGGGCCACTACGAGCTCCCGGATCGCTGTCCGGTCTGTGAGAGCCCGGTCGAAATGGACGGACCACTGGCCTTCTGTACCGGCGGGCTCGCCTGCCGCGCCCAGCTGCTCGGGGCGGTCGAGCACTACGCCAGCCGCGGCGGGCTCGACATCGAAGGCCTCGGGCCCGAGCGCATCGAACAGCTGGCGGAAGCGGGGCTGATCGAGACCGATATCGCCGACATCTACGACCTGACGCTCGAGGACCTGAGCGGCTTGGAGGGCTGGGGCGAGCAGAGCGCCCGGAACCTCCTCGAGGAGCTCGAGGCGGCGACGTCACCGCCGTTGGCGGACTTCCTGGCGGCCCTGGGCATCCCGGAGGTCGGAGGGACCGTCGCGCGGGACCTTGCTCGGTACTTCGGAACGCTCGACGAGCTGCTGGATGCCGGCCGCGAGGAGTTACAAGCCGTCGAGGGCGTCGGCCCCGAAACGGCCGACCGGATCGCCTCCTTCTTCGAAGCTGAGGCCAACCAGCGGGTCATCGAACGGCTTCGGGCTCGGGGCGTCGAGCCGGAGCCTGTTGAGGACGTGAGGGACGACGTGGCCCTCGATGGGCTGACGTTCGTGTTCACCGGCGCGCTGGAGGACTATACCCGGGCGGAGGCCCAGGAACTCGTGGAACGCCACGGCGGGCGGGCGACCAGCAGCGTCTCCGGCGCGACCGACTACCTCGTGGCCGGCGAGAACCCGGGCCGGACCAAGCAGGAGGACGCCGCGGAAAACGACGTGGCCGTCATCGACGAGGCCGGCTTCGAGGCCCTGCTCGCCGAACACATCGAGTAACTGGTTCCTGGTCAGTGGGCCGGCCAGTCGTCCCGGGGCGCCGCCCGAACCTACAGGTCGGCTTCCCGGAACGCCAGATAGCCGAGCGCCGGGCCGACGACCAACCAGGCCAGCAGGAGGATCACGACGAACGGGTCCGAGAGGTAGAACGGCACCGAATCGCCGAGGGTCTGGGCGTAGAGCTGGGCGTTCAGCTGGCTCTGCAGCCCGGACCCGCCGACGAGGTTCACCCGGGCCGCGACCGGACCGTCAGTGAACAACCGGGCGACCAGCGTCTTGTAGGCCTGCGTCGGGTTCACGACCTTGAGGAAGAGGTGCAGCTTCACGCGACCGGCCCCTTCGAGGCCAGCGTGGTCCGTGAGCAGGTCGATGATCCCGTTGGCGAACTGGTTCCAGAAGAGCGTGAACACCACGTAGACCCCGACCGCGCTGATCATCGACGCCCGGCTCGAGCCAGTTCCGCTCGAGATCCCGACCGTGATGCCGATGAAGACGAGCCCGATCCCGGCCGAGAGGACCGCGAACATGAAGAACGGGCTCGCGTTGAGCGACACGGGCGTCGCCAGGAAGACCACCGCGGCGACCACGAACCCCGCGAGCACCGGCAGGACCATCACCGCCCCCCGGCCGAGCGCTTTGCCGACGACCACATCTCGTCGCGAGTGCGGGAGGCTGAGCAGGAGTTTCAGCGTCCCGGAGTCCCGCTCCCCGGTGATCGAGGCGTAGGCCAGCACGATCGCGATGATCGGGACCAGCAGCGTCATCGTGTCGCGCATCAGGAACACGAAGAGGTCGGTGTTCAGGTCGCCGCCCTGGCCGACCTGGATGATGTCGGCGATAATGAGCGCCGGCGGCAGCGCCAGCACGATGATGAACAGCCCCGAGAGCCCCCACAGCCAGTAGGAGCGCACGGCGTCCTGGAAGTCCTTCCGGGCCACGGCCTCCCAGGTCATGCGTCGACCGCCTCCGCCTGCGGGGTGTCCTCGTCAGTCGTGTACGCCATGAAGAGGTCCTCGAGCGAGGCCTCCTCGGTCTCGAAGTCCGAGACGGTGGCCCCGGCCGCTTCCAACGCGGAGAGGACCCCCGTCTTCGCCGAGTCCTTGCACTCGACGATCAGGCCGTCCTCGTCCTGGTCGACCCTGGACACGCCGTCGACGGCCGCCACGTCGTCCAAGGCGCCGTCGGGAACGCGATCGACCGAGACCCGCAGCCGGGCATCCGTCCCCACGGCCTCCCGGAGCCCCTCAACGGAGTCCTCGGCCACCAGAACGCCGTCCCGGAGGATCCCCACCCGGTTACAGACCGCTTCGACCTGGCCGAGGATGTGAGAGGAGAAGAACACCGTGGCCCCGCGGGCGTTCTCCTCGCGGACGATCTCCCGCATCTCCCGGGCCCCGTTCGGGTCGAGCCCGGTCGACGGTTCGTCGAGGATCAGCAGGTCAGGCTCGCCCACCAAGGACATCCCGAGCGCCAGCCGCTGTCGCATTCCGGTGGAATACCCGCCGGCCCGCCGATCGGCGGCGTCAGCGATCCCGACCCGCTCGAGGATCGCCTCGGGGTCGTCGTCGGCCTCCTTGGATTCGATCGCGAACTCGACGTGCTGGCGGCCCGTGAGCCGTTCGTAGACGTCGAACCCCTCCGGTAGCACCCCCGTGCGACGCCGGACGGCCACGCTCTCACCCCGGGCGTCGTGACCGAGCACCGAGACGGTTCCCGCTGTCGGGCGGACGAAGTCCAGGAGCAGATTGATCGTGGTGGACTTCCCGGCGCCGTTCGGCCCCAGGAAGCCGAACACCTCGCCCTCTGGGACCCCGAGATCGAGGTTCCGGACGGCCGTCACGTCGCCGAATCGCTTGGTCACGTCCCGCAGCTCGATCGCGTTCATGGTACCGTCATTGTGGCGACTTGGCCTAAAGGTGTATTGACATGCGATGCCCGGGCTGATGGCGGGCGAACCGGGTGAACTGTGGCGCTGGAGGCCCTCGCTCAGCCATCCCGGACGAACTGGCTGCCGGGGCCCCGGCCCGTCCACACGAGAGGCCTGCTATTGGTCGCTGACGCCAGCTTCAACTCCGCCGACAACCAAACAAGGCCCACATGGACGCCGAGGCGCTCCGGGCCCGGGCCGACGAGCTGCCCCGGCAGCCCGGCGTCTACACGTTCCAGGGCGAGTCGGTCGCGCTGTACGTGGGCAAAGCTGTCGACCTCCGGGCCCGGGTCCGGTCCTATGCGGACCCGCGGAGCGATCGTATCGAGCGCATGGTGGCCGACGCGGTCGACGTCGACGTTGCCGTCACGGACACCGAGACACAGGCGTTGTTGCTGGAGGCGAACCTCATCAAACGCCATCAGCCGCGGTACAACGTCCGCCTCACCGACGACAAGTCCTACCCGCTGGTCCAGCTGACCGATCACGAGTTCCCCCGGATCGAGGTGACGCGGGACCCGGAGGATACCGCGACCGTCTTCGGTCCATACACCGACAAGGGCCGGGTCGACGAGGTGGTCAAGGCCCTCCGTGAGACCTTCGGCGTGCGTGGCTGCTCGGACCACAAGTTCGCCAACCGCGATCGACCCTGCCTGGACCATGACATCGGGCTGTGTACGGCCCCCTGCACCGGCGAGATCGGTCGGGAGGCCTACGTGGCCGATGTCGAGTCCGTCCGCCGGTTCCTGGAGGGCTCGACCGGGGTGTTGGCCGATCCGCTCCGACGGGAAATGAGCGCGACGGCCGAAGCCCGGGAGTACGAACGGGCCGGGCATCTCCGGGACCGGCTGGACGCGGTCGAAGCCTTCCATGGCGGCGGTGGCGATGCCGTCCAGACGCCGGCCGACCGGGAAAGCCGCGACGTGCTGGGCGTGGTCGTCGAGGGCGCGGAAGCCGTCGTGACGCGACTGCACGCGGAGGGGGGCAAGCTCGTCGAGCGTGATCGCCACGTCCTCGAGACCCCCCAGGCGACCGATGCCGCGACGGCCCTCGCCGCCTTCATCCCGCAGTTCTACGCCGAGCGCGACCTCCCCGATCGACTCGTGCTCTCGGACCACCCGACCGATCCCGAACTCGAATCCTGGCTGGACGCGGAGGGCGTCTCGCTCTCGATCCCGGGCGCTGGCCGTGACGCCCGGCTGGTCGATCTCGCCCTCAAGAACGCCCGGCGGGGCGTCGGCGGGACCGACGAGGCGGCCTTGCTCGCCGAAGCGCTGGACCTGCCGTCCGCCGAGCGGATCGAAGGCGTCGACGTGAGTCACGCCCAGGGCAAGGCGGTCGTCGGCAGCAACGTCTGCTTCGTCGATGCTACCCCGCAGAAGGCCGACTACCGGCGGAAGAAGCTCGACGAGCGGAACGACGACCCCGGGAACATCGCGACGCTCGTCCGCTGGCGGGCCGCCCGTGCCGTCGAAGGCCGCGACGAGCGGCCCGATCCGGACCTGCTGCTGGTCGATGGGGGCCCAGCCCAGCTCGATGCGGCCCGCGCGGCGCTGGCGGAAACCGGCTGGTCGGTCCCGGTGGTGGCCCTGGCGAAAACGGAGGAGGTCGTCCACACGCCGGACGGCGCCGTCGAGTGGCCGCGGGACGCGCCCCACCTCCATCTGCTCCAGCGGATCCGCGACGAGGCCCATCGGTTCGCGGTCCAGTACCACCAGACGGTCCGCGAGCAGATCGACACCGTTCTCGACGACGTGCCCGGCGTCGGCCCGGAACGGCGGACCCGGTTGCTGCGCCGGTTCGGCTCCGTCAAGGGCATCCGAGCCGCTTCGATCGACGAGCTCCAGGGGGTGCCGGGGATCGGGGAAGCCACGGCGAA
>CAZKPC010000094.1:0-5972 GCA_964554565.1 uncultured Halobacteriales archaeon | reverse complement strand
TCACCGACGGCCGGCGATCCATCCGGCGGTTCGCAGGGTTTTTGCCCGTCTCGGGCCCGCCTCAGGCATGGTCGACATCGCGGGAACGCTCCAGCTCGCCGGCTACGCGCTCGGCGCGCTCGGGGCCGGATTGCTGTTCATCGAGCTCTTTCAGCTGCCGAGCTACGTCGATTACCAACCGGAGTTCGAGGACTACACCCTGACCATGTCGCCGGAGGACCCGACGGAGTACTCCACCGCGGGTCGGGTCGGCAGCCTCCTGTTAGCCCTGGGCTTCGCGCTGCTCTTCATCGCCGCGCTGCTCTGAGGACGCCCCGACCGCTCAGGCCGTTTGGGCGCCGAGTGCCTCGGCAGCGGCCTCCGCCTCGGCCTGGACGAGATACGCCCGGTCGTCCGTGTACTCCGCGGCCGCCTCGAGGGCCGCTTCCGTGCCGATCTGAACCAGGGCCCAGGCCGCCGCGCCCCGCACCGTGCTCGACTCGTCCCCGGCCAGGGTGTCCGTCAAGGGATCGATCGCCCGGGGATCGCCGATGCAGCCGAGGGCGCGGGCGGCCGCCGAGCGGACCGCCTCGTCCTCGGCGGCGAGCCGGTCGGCCACCGCCTGCGTGGCTTCCGGGCTCCCGATCTCGCCGAGGGCCGTCAGCGTGGTCTGCTGCAGCCCGACGTCGCTGTCGGGATCGGCGTACTCGACGATGGTGTCGACGGCGGCCTCGCTCCCGATCTTCCCGAGGATCTCGATGGCGTCCTGGTCGCGACGGTCAGCCCGCTCGAGCATCGCCTCAGCCGCCGTCTCGTCGCCGAGCCGACGCAGGGCCTCGAGGGCGTGCTCCTCCATGAAGTCCGATCCGAGCTGGTCAAGGGCCAGCAGCACCATCTCGGCGTTCCCGCGCTTCTCCCACTCCTTGAGCGCCGCCCATTCGGGCGGGTAGTCCTTCCGGTGGTCGAGGACGTCGAAGAAGCCCTCGGCCTCCAGTTTCTCCCGGGTCGAGAGGTCGTCCCAGGATTCCGCGGCGTCGACGCCATCGGCGAGCTCCTCCGCGGCTGTCAGCAGGGTCGCGATGGCGTCGGCGTCCGCATCCGGATCCAAGTCCGCCGCCTCGATCGCCTCGACCGCGGCCTCCAGCGCCCCGGCCAGGGCTTCGGTCGATTCCGCCGCCGCCCCGAGCTCCGCGTCGAGCTGGCCGGCGGCCGTCTCGAGGAACGCTTCCACCGGCTCGAGGAGCTCGGATTCGCCGTCCTCGGTCCAGCGGGTGTCAGTGATGGTCCCGACCGTAGCTTCGAGGGATTCGGTGCTGTCACTGGCGTACGGGCCGCGGGCGTCGTCCAGGGCCGATCGGGCGTCCTCGAGGCGCCCCTCCAGCGCCTCGCGGGGGTCCTCTTCGTCCTCCTCGGGCTCCGGGAGTTCGGCGCCGTCGAGGGCCGACTCGACCTCATCGAGCGCGGCCGCCACCGCGTCGAGGTCCGCCTCGGTCTCCGCGGCCTCGATGGCCTGGGCGGCCGCATCAACCGCCTCGTTCAACCCGTCAGCGTCCGGCTCCTCGAGGGGCGCGGTCACCGCCTCCAGGGCATCGTCGAACGACGCCGCCTCGAGCTCGCCCTCGGCGTCCCCCTCGGCCCCGTCCGCCGATCCCTCGTCCCCGTCGCTCATGGCGAGCGCTGCGTACGTTCGGCCTATGAGCGTTTCGACCTGTAGACCGGCGGTCAGGCCCGGGCGCCGGAGTCCGCCCACTCGCGCCAGTAGAACCGGGGGCCGAGCACGAGGTAGGCGATGGCCAGCGTGAGCAGCGCGTAGGGGAACCCGCGGCCGTAGACCCGGGGAAAGGCGACGGCCAGGCCGTGGACCACGCCCATCAGGAACGCGTCGCGGGCGAGCAGGTCCGGGTACTGGATGTCGGCGATCATCAGGTAGGTGAGCCCGGCCCCGCCGACCAGCAGCACCGTCGGCGTCCCGTGCCCGGCGAGCACCGTCGATCCCAACAGCGTGGCCGACAGCGTGCTCGGCACGCCCAGCGTGTGCTCGATATCGGTCTGATCCGCCGTGTAGAACGCCAGCCGCACGACGACGACCCCGAGGAAGAGCGCCGGCACGGCCACCGCGACGATGACGCGGGGCGTCAGCCCGACGCCGATCAGCTCCCAGCTTCGGCGCACGGCGGCGAAGATGACGAGCCCCGGCGCCACGCCGAACGCCGCCACGTCCGCCAGCGAGTCCAGGTAACTGCCGACGTCCGAGCCGCCGGTGCGCCGCGCCACGACGCCGTCGAGGCCGTCCCCCATCGCCGCCAGGAGCATGAGCCGCGCGCCCAGCGCCACGTCACCGGCGGCCGCGGCGGCCGCCGCGGCGAAGCCCACCATCGCGTTCCCGACGCTGATGACGTCCGCCGGCCCGAGGCGCTGCACGAACCGGGGCCGCATGCGGCCAGCGTCTCGGAGGTCAACCTTAGCGCTTGCGTTAGGGCCGCCCGAGCCGAGCGCGGGGGAACCGGACCGAGAACGCTTAGGCCCGGGGCGCCCAACCGGCAACCATGGAGCGCCGGCGGTTCCTCGCGACGGTGGCGACCGGAGCCTCGGCCGCCGTCGCCGGCTGTGGGATCGGCGGCGGCAACACGCCGACTGCGGCGTACGACGTCGGCATGGGGGCCAGCGTGTTCGAGCCCCGGGAGCTCACCGTCCAGGTCGGCGAGACCGTCCGCTGGCGGAACACCAACTCCCGCGCCCATACGGTGACGGCCTACGAGAAACAGATCCCCGGGGCGGCCCCCTACTGGGCCTCCGGCGGGTTCGACTCCGAACAGGCCGCCCGCGACGGCTTCTACGAGGCGTTCGACGGGGCGCTGTCCTCGGAAGAGACCTACGAACGGACCTTCGAGACGCCCGGCGAGCACCACTACTTCTGTGTGCCCCACGAGCGCGGCGGCATGCTCGGCGTCGTCGTCGTGGAGGCCTGACCCGAACCGCGCGGCGCTACTCCTCGGACTCTTCCGCGTCCTCGCCGCCCGCCGAGACCTGTTCCTCCTCGTAGACCTCCTCCGGCTGGGCGTCCAGGACCGCCTTCTGGACCTCCACGCGGCGCAGCGGGTAGATCGTCTTCGCCTCGTTGTACATGGCCGAGGAGAGGCGGCCGTGGACGATGCTGTCGGTGAACTCGCGGTAGGTGTGCTCGGTGGCGGCCCGCTGGACGATCTCCGTCATCGTCTCCCGGATGGCCCGCTGCTGGCTGTGGTCGGCCTGCTTGGTCGTGAAGGCGACCGGCTGCACGCGCAGCCGGTAGTCGTCCTTGGTGCGGACCGTCAACACGGCCGCGATCTTCGAGGAGCCCCGCCTGACGAGGCTCCGGAGGTAGTCGCTCGCGAGCTCGTGCTTGATGAACTCGGTGTAGGCCGCGTCCGAGCCCACGTCGGTGACCTGGAAGGTCAGCTTGACGTTGTTCTCGTTGGCGTTCCCCGTGATGTCCCCGAGGGTGGTTTCGAGGGTGCGGTCGAGCACCTGGTCCGGTTCGTCCGCAGGGGTCTCGCCGAGGGCTTTCCGGTCGAACTGCTCCGGCGCCATCAGCGTGTACCACTGCTTCTGCTGTCGTTGTCGTGAGACGGATCGTTCGCTCATGGTGAATCGGTGGTGTCGTCGGTCGGTCGGGTCGGTTCCGCGGTCGTTTCGTGGGCGACCTGCAGGTTCACGAGGTAGTCGTCGAGCGTCGAGCGCAACCCGCTCGTCGTCTCCCGCTCGATGGCGGTGACGACGGTGCCGTCCTCGACGCGGGTGGTCAGCTCGGCGGTGTTGTCCGGGCGCACCGCCGAGGCGACGTGGTCAGCCTCGGGCAAGGGCGTCCGGACGACGGCGCGCTTCATCGCGCCTCCCGGAACGCCTCGACGAAGCGTTCCGTCCGGTCGGGATCGTACGTGGCGGTGCCCCGAACGCCCCGAGCAAGCTCCGAGCCGCCGGCGGCCTGAGCGCCCGCGGCCAGCGCCACCTCGATCGAGGCGTCGGTCGCCGCGGCCGCCGCCTCGCCGGCGCCGATCGCCAGGACGGCGGGCTCGGGCGATCGGTAGTCGCGCAGCAGCCGGGCGACCGCGGCCGTCGGACCGTCCGTGCGCGCCACGAGGAGCCCGCTGTAGCGCGCCGTATCGGCTTCTCGAACCGCCGCGTGGACGGTGCGGCCGTGGTCGCGCCAGGCCTCGAGCGCCGCCTCGCGGCCGTCGCTACCGACGATCAAGGCTACGCCCAACCCGGGAGCTTGTTCGGCCAGCGCCGTCAGCACGTCGGCGTAGCCGCCGAGCGTCCGGAAGGGGCCGTCGGTCCGATGGGGTCGCAGGGCTCGCTCGATCGCCCGGGCCGCAGTCGGGGACGCCGCCGCCGCGCTGCCGGCCACCAGGGCCAGGAAGGACCCGGCCCGACGGGCCGCTTCCGCGTCGAGGTCGGCGGCTCGGGCGCCAGGCAGGCCGACCTCGGCGAGCGCGTCCGCCGCGGCGTCCGGGTCCCCGGAAAAGGCCGCATGGAAGAGCCCGCTGTGGGCCAGTCCGTCGGCCAGGTCGTCCGTCGGCACGCCCAGGCCCGGCTGGCGGTCCAGCCCGGCCGCCTCGAGCAGCTCCGGCGTCGTCTGGCTCGGCACGGCCCCCGCGGCCACCACCCCGGCCAGGGCGTGGATCGGGTCGGGGTCGTGTCCGAGGGCCCGCGCTGCCGAATCCGCATGCGGACTCACGGCGCCGGCCGGATCGAGGGCGGTGGCGTCGCCGACCGAAGCCCCGATGAGGACCGGGGTCGCCGCCTCGTCGCCGCCGGCGAGCCGGTCGCGGACGGCGTCGGTCGTGCGGGCCGTGCTCACGTGATACGGGATCCCCGCCGCCCGACAGGCCGCGGCTACGATCCCGGCCGCGGCGAGACAATCGCCGTCACGGGCCACGACGAGGTGCGCCAGCTCCGCGTCGGCCAGCGCGGTTGCGACGTCGCTGGCGGCGTCGGCGGCCTCCGCGGCGGGACGGTCCGTGGTAGCCATCTACTCCAGGAGGTCCTTGGCGTTCTCGTAGGTGTAGGAGAAGTCGGCCGGCAGTTCGTCGCCCCGGTAGTAGTTCACGAGGCGGCGGACCTTCGACTCGACGTTCTGCAGCGCCCGCTTGTTCTGGTGGTCCTGGGCGTTCTGATCGACGTGCTCGTTCAGGCGGACGGCCTTCTCGAGGAGGTTCCGGAGGTCCTCCGGCAGCTCGCCGGTGGCCCCGTGTTCCTCGAGGATCTCGCCGATCTTCTTGCCGGTCGCGAGGCTGACGTCGGGGATCGGCGTCCCGTCGACGCCTTCGTCCCGGAGCTTGAGGCCGATCTCGCTGGGGGAGTACCCCTCCTCGGCGAGCTCGACCACCCGCTCCTCGACGGCCTCGGCGGCCACGTCGCTCCATTCGGGGGGCTCGTCCGTCACGGGCCGGTCCGATCCGGACGTGCCGCGACGGCGGGTATGCATTCTGGCCATGGGTGTTCGGGTGGAACCACACGGGCCGCTGGTGGCGTCGGGTCGACGCCCGCACCGCCGCATTCCCAAGCCGCGCAAACACGCGGCGCGTCAGATCTGCGGCCGTGACGGTTCCCTGTAGCTTCAAGAAAGGTGAGGTCACCTAAAGGGTTTCTACTCGGTACTAGCCCCGCCGAGGGTCTCGCGGTCCCCAGACCGGTCAGCAGCGGGCGAAGCGGCCGACGACTATCGTCCGAGAAATTGGCCGTGGGTATCGCTCACTCCGTACTCGGGTAGAACTTGATTCGGGCTGCAATGTTCGATAATGAGTGCGCGCGAGAGAATTCGTTAATCCTCAGAAGGGAGATCACTCCCTTGGCGCGACGTCCCACCCCAGGAATGGGGTTCCTCCACAGGAGGAGACCCGAGTGCTTCGAGTGGGGTTTCGACCCTCCATCGTCTCCCGAGTTGTCGCTAACTCGGGAGGGTTCGCGGCCCCGTCGCAGGGCGCCCTTCCCGTGACGAGTCATCGTCGTCA
>CAZKPC010000093.1:0-6007 GCA_964554565.1 uncultured Halobacteriales archaeon | reverse complement strand
GACGAGATCATCGAGACCGCGCTCCGGCGGGCGGCCCTATGGGAGGAGGTGGAGGGCCAACTGGACAAGAGCGCACTGGAACTCTCCGGCGGTCAGCAACAGCGACTGTGCATCGCGCGGGCGATCGCCGTCGATCCTGACGTCCTCCTCATGGACGAACCGGCCTCCGCGTTGGACCCAATCGCGACCGGGAAGATCGAGGACCTGATCGCAAAATTGGCCGAGGACTACACGGTCGTCATCGTCACACACAACATGCAGCAGGCGGCCCGGATTTCAGATATGACTGCCGTCTTCCTGACTGGCGGTAAACTCGCTGAGTATAACGACACGGAGACCGTCTTTGAGAATCCTGACCATCAGCGCGTCGAGGATTACATCACCGGCAAGTTCGGTTAACAGCAGCTTTACAAACGGACTCACGCTCGACAAGGCTCCCTGACACCCCAACCACAACATGCCCCGCTCAGAATATCAGCGCGCGCTTGAAGACCTCCAATCCGATGTCGTGACAATGGGCGAGGTGGCTTTGCTCCAGGTGGAATCAGCCCTCGAGTTGTTACAAACGCCTGACCCAGCCAAGGCTGAGTCCGTGATCGATGGCGATCAGACAGTCAATGAATGGTACCTGGATATCGAAGCCGATTGTATCGAGCTCTTCGCGCTTCAGCAGCCGGTGGCCACGGACCTGCGGGTGATCGCGTCCTCTTATAAGATCACGACCGATCTGGAGCGCATCGGCGATTTGGCGACCAATCTCGCCGGATATGCCGTGGATGCTGAACGATCGATGGGGCCGGAAATCGACCTGTACGGGATCGGATCCGAATCCTACGAACTGGTTGAGGACGCAATTGCGGCGTACGAGGCTGGCGATACCGCGGCTTGTCGGGAACTGTCTGAACGGGATGACCGGGTAGATACCCTTTGCCATCGGGCCAGTCAACAGATCGTTCGCGATCTGATCGAACGTGAGGCGGATAGCGGTGATCCTTGGGAAGTGGAGCGGTTGATGGATGACGTCTCCAGCCTGCTGCTATCGATTCGCGATCTCGAACGCATCGCCGACCACGGGGTCAACATCGCTGCCAGGACCTTGTACCTGGTCGAGGGGGAGACGGAGCTGATCTATTAGCCATGGAAACCCGGAAAATCCAACAAGTCGGCGGCGGGACGTTTACCGTCTCGATCCCGGTCGACTGGGCCAAAGAGCGAGGCCTCGAGGCCGGGACGACGGTCTACCTCCATTCACATCGTGATGGATCGCTGATGATACGGGCAGGTGAGAAAGGGGATAGCGATCTGGCGAACTTCGAATATGACGTCGGAGAGCTACCACCGAAGGCCGTTGCCCGCCTGACCCAGGCCGCATATCGAAGTGGATACCAGCGCATCCTCCTCCGTTGGTCCGATTCGGCTATATCGCCCGATCATCGACGAGCAATTGCCGAAGTGATCAGGGAGTTGCCAGGCGTCGAGATCGGAAAGGAGACTGATCAAGAGATCGCGATCCAGGAACTTTTGAACGCGAGCGACGTGTCGATCTATCAATCAATCCTGCAGCTTCGGTACACCGTCCTCTCGATGCACGATGCGGCCGTGGATGCATCGGTCGGCCGAAGCCAGGAGATCGATTTCATCGAGCAACGTGCCGATGAGATTGAACGACTCGCGCTGTTAGTGACGAGACGCTTCAACAGGGGACTGTCAGAACTGGACGAGATCGATCAACTCGATATCTCCCGAACCGACTTGTTTGCGTACCAGCAAGCCGCGGTCGCACTGGATCGTATCGCCACGGAAGCAGTCAATATCAGTGACTCGATCGACCCGGCCGCGGCCGATGTCGATTCCGCGTTCGTTTCGGAAGTTGTCCATCTCGGCGAGGCGGCTCGGTCCGTGGTCGATGACGCGTTGGACGCATTATTGGCCGACCAGCGGCCGCTGTCAGCGCTCGGAATCCTTGAAGATGCCCAGAGTGTGATCGCGGAGACAGAAGATCTCAAGTCGGATCTCCTCGAGACTTCGATCGGCTGCCGTCAGCAGTACGTCCTAACCGTCGATGGCATTCGCCGGACCGCTGCGGCGGGATCTCAAATCGCGGATCTTGCTCTGCAGGGGCAGATTCGGCAAACCGAGGATCAATCGGTCTCAAGGAGAGTATAACCTGTCTTAATACCGGTTCGATGAACCGTCCACACTGACGGATCGCTTTGGCACTTTCCCGGTACGGTAAACTAGGGCCTATGGGACAGGCTTGACCACCCGGAATATCGTCCGCTATCAGTCTGACAGCTCAGCCGCATCATGGACGCATGACAACCGCCGTTCGCCGACGCCCGCTCCTTCGGCGAGCGGGCGCTGACTCTCCCTTTTGAATTCGGCTTGCGGCCGCGCCGCGGCCGGTCACCGCGTCCTTACCTCTGAAACGAACCGTCAGCCGAGAGCAGCCAACCACGGCCCGAGGAACGGGCCATCGCGCACCGGTCACGACTCGATCGCGGACCAGATGCGTTCCGGCGTCATGGGCAGCGGGACGTCCGTGACGCCGAACGGTCGCAGCGCATCCACGACCGCGTTCGAGACGGCCGCCACGGCGCCGATCGTCCCGCTCTCGCCGGTGCCCTTCACCCCGAGCGGGTTGTGTGGACTCGGCGTAATGGTCGCCGCGGTCTCGATCTCGGGGACGTCAGCGGCCTTCGGGAGCGCGTAATCCTGCAGCGTTCCGGTCAGGAGCGATCCGGATTCGTCGTAGTGGGCGGCCTCCCGGAGCACCTCGGCGATCCCCTGGGCGACCCCGCCGTGGATCTGCCCGTCGACGATCGTTGGGTTGATGATCCGGCCACAATCGTCAACCGCGACGTACTTCTCGAAGTCGACGTGACCGGTTTCGGGGTCGACTTCGACGACCGCGACGTGAGTGCCGAAGGAGTATCCGTAGTTCGGCGGGTCGTAGTCCGCGGTGGCGGCCATGGGCGTGTCGGCTGCGGTGAGGATGTCGTCGAGCTTGATGGTCCGATCCGGCGCGCCCTCGACGTGGAAGCCGTCCTCGGTCGGACTGAGATCAGCCGCCGACACCTCGAGGGCGTCCGCCGCGATCGCGGCCACGTCCGCCCTGATCTCCGCAGCGGCCCGAGAGAGGGCCGCGCCCCCGAGAGCAGCGCTGCGGCTCCCGAACGTCCCGGTGCCGTCGGGCAGGTCGGCCGTGTCTCCCTCGTGGACCCGCACGTCGGTCGTCCCGACCGGGAGCGCATCGGTCAGGACTTGCGCGAAGGTCGTCCGATGGCCCTGGCCGTGGTCGTGGGTTCCGACGTAGGCATCGACATGGCCGTCGGGCCGGAGTTCAACGCGGGCCGTCTCGTCGAGACCGGGGCTCGATCCCGAGTTCTCCACGAAGCAGCCGAGGCCGATCCCGAGGTACCGCCCCTCTGAACGGAGCCGACGTTGTCGGTCGCGGACCGCTTCGTAGTCCACGGCCTCGAGCGCCCGGTTGAGGGCGCGTTCGTAGTCGCCGCTGTCGTAAACGCTGCCGACGGCGGTCTCGTAGGGGAACGCGTCGGCCGGAATGAGGTTTCGCCGTCGGAAGGTCGCGGGATCGATCCCTAGCTCCACGGCGGCTTGATCGATCAGCCGCTCCAGGAGGTGGATCGCTTCCGGGCGCCCGGCCCCGCGATAGATGCCGATGGGGGTCGTGTGCGTGAACGTCCCGACCATCCGCCCGTGGATCGCGGGAATGGCGTACTGCCCGGAGCTCAGTGTTTCGACGTTCTGGCTCAACGAGGGCGGGTGGACGTAGTAGGCGCCCAGGTTACTCCAGCCGGTGATCCGGAGCCCGCGGATCGTCCCCTCGGCGTCGACGGCCAGCTCGCCATCGAGGTACCAGTCCCGGGAGTGGTAGTCGGCGACGTGACTCTCCGACCTTGTGGCCGTCCATTTGACCGGCCGACCGGTTTCCATCGCACACCAGGCGGTGGCGATCTCGTCGGCGTAGGGCTTGCCTTTGACACCGAAGCCGCCCCCGACGGAGGGCGCGATGATCCGGACCGCATCGGTCGACAGTCCCAGGGCCTCGGCGAAATAGGGCCGTTCCCGGAACGGGGACTGGGAGGTAAGCGTGACCGTGAGCTCACCGTCGTCGACGTTCGCCACGGCCGAGCGGGGTTCGATCGGGTCCCCGATCAACCGCTGATTGCGGAGTTTTACGCTGGCGACCCGGTCGGCGGTATCGAACGCGCGTTGGGTCGACTCGGCCTCCCCGAACGTCCAGTCGTAGCTGACGTTGTCCGGGGCGGCCTCGTGAACGACCGGGCCGTTGTTCCGGGCGGCGGCCCGTGGATCGACGACGGCGGGGCGTCGATCCGTTCGGACCTCGATCGCTTCGACGCCATCCCGTGCCGTGTACCGGTCTTCGGCCAGGACGACCGCGAGCGCTTCCCCGTTGTAGCGGACCGACTCGTTGGCCAGCAGCGGGATCCGGGTCTCGACCGCATCGGGGAGGGAGCTGGCGACCTGGAAGCCGCCCGGAACGTTGGCTCGCCGGAGATCAGCCCCTGTCAATACCGAGTTGACCCCCTCGAGGGCGGTGGCTGGTGCGGTCTCGAGGGCCTCGATGTCCGCATGGGCGTACTGGCTCCGGAGGAACGCGGCGTGCAGGAGGTCCTCTGGCTGGTGATCATCAGTGAACCGAGCCTGCCCGGTCAGGAGCGGGCGGTCCTCACGTCGGGGGATCGGTTCGCCGACCGCTTCCTGGTTCATCGCTGCCGCGGCGAAGCCGGGCTGGACACGCCGGGCCCCGGACGGCCTCGGCTCAGCGCCGGTTCCCCCAGCGGTCAGCCCAGTCGTCGGCGGCCTCGAGGGTCCAAGGCTCCGCCTGCGGTGCCATCACGTGGCCGCAGGCCTCGCAAGTCCGGGCGACCTCGTCCTCTTGGAAGGCCTTGGCCACCCGTTGGATGTTCCGGCCGAAGTCCTCGTGGATGTCCTCCTGGTGGACCTCGGCGTTGCACTCCGGACAATAGTAGGCGACGACGTCGATCTCGTCCTCGGCCCGGAACAGCTCGATGACGAGCCCGATCGATCCGGGCGTCCGCCGGGGGTTGTGCGGGACCCCGGTCGGGAGCATGAAGGTATCCCCGGCGTCGAGCGTGACGAGTTCCCGCTCGGCCTGGTCCTCAGGGTTCCGCAGGAGCTCCAGATGGGCCGTGCCCTCGAGTTGGAAGAACAGCTCGGAACACGGTGCCGTATGAAACGCGCGGCGGCGGTTGGGCCCCCGGATCGCCATGACCAGGAAGTCGACGCCGTCGGCTGCTTCCCAGATCATCTCGTTGCCGATCGGGGGCTGCATCCGGTCCTTGTTCGTCTCGATCCAGTCCATGAGATCGAAGGCGCCCGCCTCGAGAGGGTCTTGGATCGACATTTCGCTAGGCTCCGTCCGGTCGATCGGCTTAAGGGTACCGCCCATCCCGACCGACGTTCAGCTTCGAGCTAAGGACTCCGCCTTGCCAGACCCGTCGCCGTGGAACCGATTCGGACGGCGGGCTCAACTGGGCCCGCCGCAGTTCGCTTGCCGACGGCCACCCCGATCTGCCCCTCGGTAGCTATTTTCACCTAGGACGTGGCCGATCCTCCATGGACGAAATCCAGACCGCGGCCGCACCGGCCCCGATCGGCCCGTATTCCCAAGCCATCCGCACCGGCGATACGATCCACGTGTCCGGCCAGGGCCCCGCGGATCCGGATAGCCGTGAAGTCGAAGTCGTGGGGATCCACGAGCAGACGGACCAGGTGCTCACCAATGCGGCCGCCGTGTTGTCGGCCGCGGGCGCGTCGCTCGATGACGTCGTCGAAACGACGGTCTACCTGCGAGACATGGCCGACTACGAGGCGGTCAATGCGGTGTATGCCGAACACTTCTCGCCGCCATATCCCGCCCGTGCGGCGATCGAAGTCGCGGCGCTTCCGATCGACGTCGGGGTCGAGATCTCCTTCCGGGCCCGGGTCTGAACGGCCC
>CAZKPC010000092.1:0-6124 GCA_964554565.1 uncultured Halobacteriales archaeon | reverse complement strand
AGCTCCCCCGGAACCGTCCTGAGCCCCGTCTTGGGGAGCGCCAAGGTGAGCGTCCGGTCCGGCTCGACAGCCACGCCCGGCGTGTCGCCGGTCGTCGCATCGAGGCCCGATGGCACGTCCAACGAGAGGACCGGCGCGGCGGTCCGTGAGGCCCAGTCGATGAGCTCGGCGGCCCGGCCACGCGGGGCGTCGCTGAGGCCGTAGCCGATCAGCGCGTCAACGACGAGGCCGATCGACTCCGGTGGGTCGGTTTCCGACGAGATCTCTACGTCTCCGGCGTCTAAAATCCGGTACTGCTGTTCCGCAGCGCCGTCGAGCGCGTCCGGCTCCCGATCGAGCACGACCCGGACCGGGACGTCCCGGTTCGACAGGTGTCGGGCCGCGGCGAGCCCGCCGCCGCCGTTCCCGCCTGCACCGGCGAGGATGAGCACGGGGCCCTCTGTCCGGAGTTGCCGACAATGCGCTGCGAGGTTCCGTCCGGCGTTCTCCATCATCTGGAGCAGGTCCAGGCCGACGGTCTCGACGGCGACCCGATCGATCTCCCGCATCTCGCTCGCGGAGACCGCTGGGACCGTCGCCCCGGTTGGCGTGCTGAACTCGGTGAGACTCATCGTTCTCCACGCATGGCCGGGCAGGTTATCGAGCCTTCGGGTCGATGGCCGCGGCGATCCTATCGAAGCTGGGCCGAACCGAGCCCGATCGGCTGGACGCCCGCGGCACGTTCAGTGCGTCCCTCGAACGTCTCATCGCCGGGAACCGATCGTTCGCTCCGGTTTCCGAATCAATGGCAACTCTAGAACCGGCGGGGAGGGCCGGCTTCAAGGGACCAATAGCGCGGAGGGGTCCTGGTGGACACGTATGGACGACTTCGACGTTCTGGTCATCGGCGGCGGCGCGGCGAACAAGGTCGCCTCGGCGGCCTCCGAGGCAGGCCAGGAGACGGCGCTGGTCGAACCCGGTCCCCTCGGCGGGACGTGTTTGAACCGTGGGTGTAACCCATCGAAGATGCTCATCCAGCACGCGAACGCGCTCAACGCCGTGCGCGACGCGGATCGGTTCCGTATCGACGCCTCCGTCGACGGGGTCGATTTCGCCGGCCTGGTCGACGACGTGAACAGCCAGCTCGGCGCGATCGCCGAGGGAATGGCCGAGGACAAGCGCGCGGACCCGAACCTCACCCTGTTCGACCAATACGCCGAGTTCATCGATGACCGGACGGTCGAGCTCGAGGACGGCACGCAGCTCGCCGGCGAGAAGGTGGTCGTCGCGGCCGGGAGCCGGCCGGTCGTCCCGCCGATCGACGGCCTCGAGGACGTCGACTTCATCACCAGCCGGGAGGCCATCCGGCTCGACTCGCCCCCCGAGGACCTCGTCGTGCTCGGCGGGGGCTACGTGGCCGCCGAGCTCGGCTACTACTTCGATGCCTTCGGCACCGACGTCACCCTCATCGACATGCTCGACACGCTGGTGCCCCGCGAGGACCGGGAGATCGCCGAAGCGTTCACCGACATCGCCCGGGAGCGCCACACGGTCCACGTCGGCTACCGGGTCACCGAGACCAGCCAGAACGGGGACCGGATCACGGTCGCCGCCGAGACCGAGGCCGGCGAGGTCATCGAGGCCGCGGGCGACACCCTGCTCGTGGCGGCCGGCCGTCGGCCGAACACCGACACGCTCGCCGTGGAGGCAGCCGGCATCGAGACCGACGACCAGGGTTTCGTCGTCACCGACGGGCAGCTCCGCACGTCGGCGGAGAACGTGTGGGCGCAGGGTGACATCGCGGACAACGCGATGTTCAAGCACTCGGTCGACCACGAGACGGAGGTCACGACGGCGAACGTCGTCCACGGCGAGGGCCGGGAGATCGACCTCCGGGCGATGCCCCACGCGATCTTCACCGAGCCCCAGATCGCCGGCGTCGGCGCGACCGAGGACGAGCTCCAGGAGGCGGGCCGGGAGTACGCCGTCGGCCGGGCGTCCTTCCCGGGCTCGATCATGGGACGGGCCAAGAAGTTCGACCACGGGGTCGCCAAGGCGCTGGCCGAGCCCGCGTCCGGCGAGATCCTCGGCTTCCACGCCCTGGGCTACGAAGCCTCGACGCTCGTCCACGAGGTCGTGCCCGTGATGCGGATGGGCGGGACGGTCTCGGACATCGCCGACGCGATCTTCGCCCACCCGTCGCTGTCGAAGATCACCCGGAGCGCCTTCCAGGACGTGTCCAGCTAGCGCCTGCAAGAGGCTCGAGCTGGCGCGGATCCCAAGCCCTGATCGAGACAGCAGCAATACTAGTCGTGGGATCCCGGCCTCGATCCCGCTTCGCCGGACGGAAGTCATTCACTTGACGGAGGGTCAAGCGGGACGCTTTCGCGCTGGCGAGTTACCCCGGGGAAACCAAAGCGTTAGGCAGCTACCTCGGCTGCGGTCTCGGTATGGGCGCCGATTCCTCGTCCGACCCCGCTGACGCGCTGGTTTGGCACAAAGCGCTAGAACCCGACGAGCTCCCCGAAGGGCGCGTGACGGCTGCCACGTGTGGCGACACGACCGTCGCCGTGACCCACTTCGACGGCGAGTACGCGGCCCTGAACAACCAGTGTCCGCACCAGGGCGGGCCGCTCGGCGAAGGCACGATCGAGAACGGCCTGCTGCGGTGTCCGTGGCACGGCTGGGACTTCTATCCGCTCTCGGGTGAGACGCCGGGCGAGTTCGACGACTGCGTCGAAACGTACCCGGTCGAGGTCCGGGAGGACGGCATTTACGTGGGGTTCCCGCCGGCGACGGAGCGGGATCGGACGGTCTCGGACGTGATCGTCGAGACGCTCAACAACTGGGGGCTCACCCAGGTGTGGGGGATCGTCGGCCACTCCAACCTCGGCCTGGCTGAGGCGCTGCGCCACCAAGCGACCCAGGGGAACCTCTCGTACTACGGGGTCCGCCACGAGGGGGCGGCCGCCTTCGCCGCCTCGGCCTACGGCAAGCTGACCGGCCGACCGGCGGCGTGCTTCTCGATCGCCGGGCCCGGGGCCACCAACATGTTGACCGGACTGTGGGACGCGAACCTCGGAGGCTCGCCCGTCGTCGCGTTGACGGGCCAGGTGGAGACGCAGGTGCTGGGGACGCACTTCTTCCAGGAGGTCGATCTCGAAGCCGCCTACGGGGACGTGGCCGAGTTCGAGCAAGCGGTCCTGCCGGCCAGCCCGCACGCCGAGCTGGCGACCCGCGCGGCCAAGACGGCGATCCTGGAGCGGGGCGTCTCCCACCTGATCTTCCCCGACGAAGTCCAAACCCAACCCGCCAACGGGGCGTCCGCCGGGGGTCCCGAGGGGCGGCTCACCCGGCGGGACATCCACCCGCCCGCGGAATCCCTGGCGGAGGCCGTCGAGCTGCTGAGCTCGGCGGAACGCCCCGTCATCGTCGCGGGGCACGGGGCCCGGTTCACCATGGACCGGGTGATCGCGCTGGCGGAAACGTTCGACTGCCCGGTTCTGACGACCTTCAAGGGGAAGGGCCAGATCCCCGATTCGCATCCATTGGCCGGGGGCGTGCTCGGGCGCAGCGGGACCCCGATCGCGAGCCATTTCATGAACGAGTCGGACCTGCTGGTCGTCCTCGGGGCGAGCTTCTCGAACCACACCGGCATCGCCGAGTACAAGCCGATCATCCACGTGGACCGGGACCCCGACACCCTCGGGAAGTTCCACAGTATCGATGTGCCGGTCTGGGGGGAGATCGGGGTCACCGTCGAGGCGCTGCAGGCACGCCTGTCCAAACCCGAGCTGGCCGCCCGCAGCCAGCGGGACGAACTAGCCGACCGGTGGGCGCTCTGGCGGGAGGAGAAGGCTACCCGCCGGAACGAGCCGCCCGAACGGGGCGTGAACTACGCCACCGTGTTCGAGGCGATGTCGCGACTCGTGCCCGACGACGCCGTCGTCACCCTCGACGTCGGGAACAACACCTACGCGTTCGGGCGGTACTTCGAGGCCCACGGGCAGTCGTTCCTGATGTCCGGCTACCTGGGCTCGATCGGGTACGCCCTGCCGGCCGCGCTGGGCGCGTGGGCTGCAACGCAGGAGGACAGTTCGCGGTTCGAGGGCCGCCA
This sequence comes from uncultured Halobacteriales archaeon, assembly GCA_964554565.1. Taxonomy (GTDB): domain Archaea; phylum Halobacteriota; class Halobacteria; order Halobacteriales; family Hikarchaeaceae; genus CAZKPC01. The sequence goes on along the minus strand of CAZKPC010000092.1, from coordinate 2,028 downwards.
GGTGGTCTCCGTCTCCTCGGACGGCGGCTTCGGCCAGTACATGGGCGAACTGACGACGGCGGTGAAGTACGACATGGACCTCACGCACGTGCTGCTCAACGACGACGAGCTCGGGAAGATCAGCAAGGAGCAGCGTGACGGCGGGTGGACGGTCTGGGAGACGGACCTCACCAACCCGAACTTCGCCGACTACGCCGAGAACTGCGGCGCGGAAGGATACCGCGTCGAGTCCGCCGAGGCTCTCGAGGACGCACTGGAATCGGCCATCGCGGCGGACGGCCCCGCGCTCGTGGAGGTCCTGACGGATTCCGATCCCGTGTAGGCATAGGCTATCGAAGGGGCGATTGGCTTGTCCTTGAGCGGGGTGGTAGGGGAGCTCGTTCCAGGCCGGGGGCCCGTCACTCCTCGACGCGTTCGCTGATGTCCAGCGTGTAGTCCTGCAGCACGTCCCGACCGAGCAACACCGGATAGCTCATCGACCGCCGGTCGGTCACGCTGGCCGTGACGGAGCGCCACGCGCCGTTGACGGCGATCTCGATCTCGACCAGGGCCCGCATCTCGGTGTCCTTCGAGATCCCCGACCGGACCTCCGTCGTGCCGGTGATCGGCCCGGCGCCGATCCGCCCGGCGAGGTCCATGTCGATGCTGGTGCGCTTGGCCCCGGTGTCCGCCTTCGCCACCACCGACTCCATCGAATCGGCGCCGGACACCTTGACGCGGGACGTGTAGCCCAGCACCGAATCCTCAGGCTCATCGCGGCTCGTCGTTGGTTTACACTCGGGCACGGAATCGTCCAGGGAACCAGATAACTCCCTCACGGCCTCGTCTTCGACCTCGGTCCCGGTTCGGGCCAGCGCGAGCTGGGCGATGTAGGGCGCGGCCGACCGGCCGGTCGCCGCGAACAACCCCTTGAACCCGGCCGTCGCGTTCACCTCCAGGATCCGCCACGCGTCGTCCACCGGGTACAGATCGACGCCCGCCATATCGAGCCCGAGGACGTCGGTCGCCCGGATCGCCAACCGTTCGGCCTCCGCACCCAGGTCCTCGGTCACGTCCTCGACCTCGCCGCCGCGGGCGACGTTCGTGCGCCAGTCGCCCTCCGGCGCGATCCGTCGCATCGCGCCGACGACCCGCCCGCCGACGACGTACACCCGGAGATCGGACTTGCGGTCCTGGCCGCCGTCGAGATACTCCTGGACGAACGACTGCCCGTTGTCGATACGGGGGTTCACCGGGTCGGTGTCGGCGACGATGTCCATGTGGTCGCCGTTGGTCCCGATGGTTCGCTTGTGGACCGCGGTCTCCGGGAGGTGGCCCGGCCAGTCGTCGAACTGTTCCCGCGACCGACTGAAGTACGCGTCCGGGACCGGCAGCCCGGCGGCGGCGAGCTTCACCCCGGACCGATACTTGTGCAGCGTCGCCCGGACCGCGGACGCCGGGTTCAGGACGGGCACGACCTCCTCGTACACCGACGCGAGCTGCAGGTCCTCGAGGGGCTGATCGCTCTTCGTCAGCAGCAGCCGGTTCACGAGCACGTCGACGGTCGGCGAGACCTCCGGGCGGCCATCCCGGATCCGGGAGGTCAGGTTCTCATCGCGGATCCAGACCGGTTCGTGGCCGAGGGCCTGCACCGCGTTGAGGATGGCTTTGGTTTCCTTGCTGTTGTGCGTGCTCAACACGCCGACGCGAGTGGTCGCGCCGGCCGATCGAACCCCGCTCGTTCCGGTGGCACGGCCGAAACCTCGCTGATCCGGACTATGGTCGTTCTTCGGTTGTCCACTCATCGATACAGACTTTCTACTATCAAGTTACGTTTAGTGAGCTAAATATGCTCGGTAACCATTCGCTCCAGGAGTGAACTACAGGTTACCTGGATCGAGCACTTGTGAGATGTCAAGTCGGAGCTGCTCGATATCCCGCGTCAATCCACTCAGACTTCGGTGAATACAGAACCGACGCCCGGATCAGTGCAGTTTTCCGGTGATGCAGGTGGAATCCAGTCTCGGCCAACCGAGATTACTCGACCAA
>CAZKPC010000091.1:0-6171 GCA_964554565.1 uncultured Halobacteriales archaeon | reverse complement strand
GGTATCGGGGTAAGCCCGCCGACCGCGTCCGATGTGGGGAGCTTTTTGCCGTCACCCCGGCTCCACCAGCCATGGACGAGATCTCGTTCGGGACCGACGGCTGGCGGGCCACCCTCGACGAGTTCACCGCCCCGCGGGTTCGGCAGGTCGGACAGGCGGTCGCCTCGCACCTCGAGGAAACCGGCCACGCCGACGACGCTGTCGCAGTGGGTTACGACGCCCGGGAGCACTCCCGCGGGTTCGCCGAGGAGCTGGCCCGGGTGCTCTGTGTGAACGGCCACGACGTCCTGATCCCCGAGCGGGACGTCCCGACGCCGCTGGTCGCCTGGGCCGTCGTGGACCGGGACCTCGCCGGCGCGTGCATGGTGACCGCGAGCCACAACCCGCCGGAGTACAACGGCGTGAAGTTCCTGCCGGATGACGGCGCGCCCGCGCTCCCGGCGGTCACCGAATCGATCGAGTCCCGCCTCGCCGAGCCGGATCCAGGCCCCGAGGCCGACTGGGGGCGCGTCCGGACTGTGGATCTCGTCGAACCGCACGCGGTCCAGTCGCTGAAGCTGATCGACGCCGACCTCAGCGGCCTCACGGTCGCCTACGACGCCATGCACGGGAGCGGCCGTGGGGTGACCGACGCGCTCCTCGAACGGGCCGGGGCCACCGTCGAACGAGTGCGGTGTGACTCGGATCCGTCCTTCGGCGGGACGCCCCCGAAACCCTCGGCCGAGCACCTGGAGCCGCTCGCCCGCGCCATGGCGGACGTGGGGGCCGACATCGCCATTGCGAACGATGGCGACGCCGACCGCCTCGCCGTCCTAACGCCCGAACGCGGGTTTCTCGACGAGAACCTGTTCTTCGCCGCGCTCTACGACCACCGGCTCGAAGCCCACTCCGGCCCCGCGGTCCGGACGGTGTCGACGACGTTCCTCATCGATCGCGTCGCCGAGGCCCACGGCGAAGCCGTGATCGAGGTCCCGGTGGGCTTCAAATGGGTCGCCGAGGCCATGGCCGAACACGACGCCCTCGTTGGCGGCGAGGAGTCCGGCGGGTTCACCGTCCGTGGACACGTTCGCGAGAAGGACGGGGTGCTCATCGCCCTCCTCGCCGGGGCGATGGAGGCCGAACGAGCCATCGACGACCGGATCGACGCGCTGCTCGAGTCCCATGGCGCCGTCCACCAGGGCAAGGTCAGCCTCGACTGTCCGGACGACCGCAAGGCCACCGTCATCACGTCACTTGCCGAGGCCGTCCCCGATTCGATCGCCGGCGAACCGGTCGAGTCGCTCAACGACGCCGACGGCGTCAAAACCCTGCTCGCCGACGGGTCCTGGGTACTGGTCCGGCCGAGCGGCACCGAACCGAAGCTCCGGGTCTATGCCGAGGCCGCCAGCGACTCCCGCGTCGAGGCCCTCCTCGCGGCGGGGCGCGACCTCGTGGAGCCGATGCTTTGAGGGGCCTGGACGGACGCTCAGCCCGATTCGTGGGCGCCGGCGCTCCGGGCGAGATAGCGGGTCTCGTCGGGGTGCGGCGTGATCTCGAACCCGAGGGCGGCCCAGAACGGCCGGGCCGGTTCATCGAAGGCCGCAACCAGTGGCCCGTGACGCTCGGCCGCCGATCGCACCAGTGAGCGGCCGATGTCCTGACCGCGGCGGCCGGGCCGGACCGCGATCGCCTCGATCTCGACCGCTTCAGCCCGGCCCCCAGGATCCAGCAGCACCGCTCCGAGCACCCGGTCCTCCTGCACGGCCACGAGCACCTGGTCGGCCGCCAGAGCCGTTGCCACCCGCTCCGCCGACACCTCGAGGCCGCCGCTGTCGAACACCGTCATGACGGCCGTGAGGTCCTCGGGACCACCGGCCCGGACGTTCATCGCCCGAGCAAAGCCGCCCGTCGGAATAAACAGCCGGTCGAGATCGGCGGTACGCACGTTTATTACCGCCGCCGGGCGAAGGTGTGGCCGATATGGGCACGTCGCCGTCGAAGGAGTCGTTACGGCGAATCGGTCTCGCGCCGCTAGTCCGCCCGACGCGCAACCAGGCCGAAGTGGAACTCCTGCCGCCGTATGGGGATCCGGAGGTCCGTTTGTTCGGCGAACTCACGACCTTCGTGCTGGTAGTCACGATCGCAGTGCTGCTCTACCGTCGCTTCCGCCGCCCGGGCTAGCTCCGTTGAGACTCCGCCCTATCGAACGCCGCCGGCGACGAGCCTGAGAACCCGCGCCCGGTCCGCGTCCACGGGTTGATCCTCCGGGACCGGTCGACCGTCCACGAGCACGGCAACTTCGTTCGGGGACAGCCCGATCTCCTCGAGGAGGTCGCTATAAGTGGCATCCTCCACCTCGAACTCGTGTTCGCTTCCGCCGACCACCTCCAACGTGACCCGCACGGCCACCGATAGGACACCCGGCGGTTTCAGCCTTGTTCGTCGGAGCGGTACTCAGCCCGCCGCCTGACCACGACGATCCCGGATCGCCTCCACGGCCAGCACGCCGAGGCCCCCGAAGCCGAGCAGTAAGACCAGGAACTCGACGAGCCCGCCCAGGAACGGGGCCAGCGAGAGGAGCCCGATCACGACGAGCCCCACCACTAGCGCCAGCCAGCGGTTGTCGGACCCGACGTACCCGACCAACCACTCGCCCACGGCGTATCGGCCATAGATCGAGCCGACCCACAGGGTCAACGCAAACAGCAGGGCCCCGATGATCGCCAGCGGGATGCCGACGATCGTGATGGCCACCAGGATCAGCAGGACGGGGATCCCGATGAGCGCCACGAGCCCATAGAGGCCAGTCGACAGCGGTTCGTTCTGCAGTCGGCTAGAGAGGCGCCGGGACGTCCCGGGGAACAGGAGCAGCAGGAGGGCGCCGAGCACGAGGTTCACCAGGAACCCATAGAAGTCGAAGACGGCGCTCCCGAACCCGCCGAAAGGCCGAAACTCGCCTTGGCTGATGGACGAGTCACGGACGAGCTCACCCTCGATCGTGGCCCCCCGATCATCCAGGTCACCGTCGTATCGGACATCACCACGGAAGGTGGCCGTCGGTTCGAGAACGATACTGCCGGCGCCAACCTCGACGTCACCGGCCACCGTGCCAGCGATCCGGATACTGCCCGCGCCAGCTTCGAGCTGGCCGCCGATCACGGCCTCAGGCCCGATCGTGAGCGATCCCGCACCCACCGAAACGTCGCCATTGACCTGGCCCGTGATCTCGACGGACCCGGCCCCGGCGGACACGTCACCTTCGACGGTTCCAGGGATCATGACTGAACCCCCCGCCGCCTCGACGTTCCCGGTCACAGTGCCCCGGACGATGACGGTGGCGCCGGCCGCCTGGACGCTATCGACCGTTTCGTCTTCAGCCACGACGATCGTCCCGCCCGCGCTTTGAACGGGCGCCGCCATGGCCAGGCCGGGGACGGTCGCCAGGACGACCAGCGCCCCGACGAGGAGCGCGCCAACCCGGCCGAGTTGCTCGGTGCGTTGGTTCATGCCTGACGGTACGATGAGCAGGGGGATAAAAGTATTAGATAGGATATATGTATGCGGGTTGTGAGCCATCCCCACACCGGCCACCTCGCGGGGTTTATGAGCCGGTGGCGTTTCCGTCAGGTTATGAGCGAGGCGGAGGCTGCAGTGGGGCGCGACGAAGTGTGGATCGAGAAGTACCGCCCCGCCACCCTTGACGAGGTCGTCGGCCAGGAGGCCATCACCAGCCGGCTCTCGGGCTATGTGGAGCAGGAGGACCTCCCCCATTTGCTGTTCTCCGGGCCGGCCGGGGTCGGGAAGTCAAGCGCGGCCATCGCGATCGCCCACGAGCGCTACGGCGAGGACTGGGAGCAGAACTTCCTCGAGCTCAACGCCTCGGACGAGCGGGGCATCGACGTCGTGCGCGACCGGATCAAGAACTTCGCGCGGTCCTCCTTCGGCGGGTATGACTACCGCGTGATATTTCTCGACGAGGCAGACTCCATGACTGGCGATGCTCAATCAGCTCTCCGCCGGACGATGGAGCAGTTCTCGCACAACACGCGCTTCATCCTCTCCTGTAACTACTCGAGCCAGATCATCGACCCGATACAATCCCGCTGTGCCGTCTTTCGGTTCTCACCGATTCCCGACGAGGCGGTCGCGGAGCGAATCCGGGAAATCGCCGAGACGGAAGGGATCGAGCTTGCCGACGACGGCGTCGACGCCCTCGTCTATGCGGCCGATGGCGACATGCGGAAGGCCATCAACGCGCTGCAAGCAGCGGCCGTTCTGGGCGACACCGTCGACGAGGAAGCCGTCTACACCATCACGAGTACCGCCCGGCCCGAGGACATTCAGGAAATGGTCGAAGCCGCCCTCGAGGGCGACTTCACGATGGCCCGATCGGTCCTCGACGAACTACTGACCGATCAGGGGCTGGCTGGCGGTGACGTCATCGACCAGCTTCATCGGGCGGTCTGGGACTTCGGGCTCGACGACGAAGCCGCCGTTCGGTTGCTCGACCGGATCGGCGAGGCCGACTACCGCATCGCGGAGGGGGCCAACGAACGCCTCCAGCTCGAAGCGCTCCTCGCGGCCGTCGCGCTCCACGGCGAGGACTGACGGCGTTCTAGCGCCCATGTCCTCCGAGGCGGCCTGAGGCTGTCGAATTCAGTCGTATAACCATCAGTTTCTCAAATGAAACGAACTTCGGCAAAATCGCTAACAGAAATATTGTTCTACAAACACTTTATGGGCCGGGGATCCTCCCCTGGAGTAGAGGCTGACCCCCAATGGCAATCACTAACGTCGACTCGATTCGCACCGCCGACGACCACCACTCCCGAACCGGCCCGGCCCTCGCGACCCGAGTCGGGCTTTTCATCGGGACCGTCGCCATCGCGACCGGCGCCGCCGTCCTGCTGGCGGGCCTGACGAACGGCCTCCGACAGTTCGTGCTCCTCGCCGGCGGGTGGCTCGCGCTCGTGAGCGCCGCCCCCGCGTTGGCCGAGCGTGGCGCGGACCGGATCATCGCCCGCTCGGGAAGTCTGCGAACGCCCCGATCGAACCGTGCTCTCCGAGCGGTCGCGACCGCGGTCTTCACCCGCTAGATCGACCTACCGCCGCGGTCACTTCACCCCCCTAACGCCCCCGAACCCCACCGCCTTCTGTCGAATCTCTTCCCGGAACCCTTTTGCCCGGAGCCGCGCTGACTAGCGGTCGTCATGAGCGATCTCGAGGCCGAGTATCGCCTCGATTACTTCGACGAGGAGGGCTTCGCCCGCGCGGAGTGTGTTTCCTGTGGCGATCACTTCTGGAGCCGCGACGACTCCCGGGAGACCTGCGGCGAGCCCCCCTGTGAGGACTACACCTTCATCGATAACCCCGGCCTGGACGAGCCCCGGTCCCTCGAGGAGATGCGGGAAGCCTTTCTCTCCTTTTTCGAGGAGCGCGACCACGAGCGGATCGAGCCCTATCCAGTGGCTGCCAACCGGTGGCGCGACGACGTCCTGCTGACGCAGGCCTCGATCTACGACTTCCAGCCCCTGGTGACCAGCGGCACGACCCCGCCGCCCGCGAACCCGCTGACCATCTCCCAGCCCTGTATCCGGATGCAAGACATCGATAACGTGGGCCGGACCGGCCGGCACACGATGGCCTTCGAGATGATGGCCCATCACGCCTTCAACGCCCGCGAGGACCTCGAGGACCCCGATGGGTACGCCTACCAGGGCGAGGTCTACTGGAAGGAGGAGACGGTCGCCTACTGCGACGAGTTCCTCGAGTCCATGGGCGTCGACCTCGAGGAAGTGACCTATATCGAGGACCCGTGGTACGGCGGTGGGAACGCCGGGCCGGCCTTCGAAGTCATCTACCGCGGGGCCGAGGTGGCCACGCTCGTCTTCATGTCGATGGAACAGGATCCCGATGGCGCCTACGAGATGCCCGACGGGAACCGGTACTCCGAGATGGACACCTACGTCGTGGACACCGGCTACGGCCTGGAACGCTGGACCTGGGTGAGCCAGGGGACGCCGACCATCTACGAGGCGATCTATCCCGAGATGATCGAGGTCCTCAAGGAGAACGCCGGGGTCGAACAGTCCGAGGCGGAAGCGGAACTGGTCCACCGGGCGGCGAAGCTCGCGGGCCACATGGACATCGACGAGGCCGAGGACATGGAGTCCGCGCGGGACACGATCGCGG
>CAZKPC010000090.1:0-6181 GCA_964554565.1 uncultured Halobacteriales archaeon | reverse complement strand
ATGCTCGAGGACGCGCGGTGGACCGTCGCCAACCGGGCGGCGCACCTCGACGACCGGACGCCCGGCCGATCGGGGAACCTGAGCCTCCGGCGGGGCGACCGCTTCGCGGTCACGCCTTCGGGCATTCCATACGCCGACATGACTCCGGACGACGTCGCCGTCGTCGATCTCCAAGGGGGCCAAGAGTGGGGCCAGCACGAGCCCTCGAGCGAGACTCCGATGCACGCCGCCATCTACAGGGCGATCGATGCCGGCGCGATTGTGCATGCACACACGCCGTGGGCCACGACCCTGGCCGCCCTGCGCGAGCCGGTGCCGCCGGTCCATTACGCCCTCGCCCGGGCGGGCGGCCAGGTCCCCGTGGCCGAGTACGCCACGTTCGGCAGCGACGCGTTGGCCGAGAACGCGGCGGCGGCGATGGACCGTGCGGACACGTCGGCCTGCCTCCTCGCGAACCACGGGTTGATCGCGACTGGCCCTGATCTCGACGCAGCGTTCGACACGCTCGAGGCGGTCGAATTCACCGCCTGCGTCGCCCTTCAGGCCGCCCACCTCGGGGAGCCCGTCCAGCTCACCGCCGCCGAACTCGACCGGGCAGCCGCGGCGTTCGAGGGCTACGGCCAGCCTGATTCCCCGGAGTAACCGTTTTGCCGAGGCCCGACACACCGACGGATATGCGGACGATCGAGTGGTCGGACGACCGGGACTGCGTGGCCATGATCGACCAGACCCGGCTCCCGGCGGCTCACGAGGTCTATCTGGCGGAAACGATCGATCAGCTCGTCGACAGTATCAGCCGGCTGCGGGTCCGTGGCGCGCCGGCGTTGGGCGCGGCCGGCGCGTTCGGGGTCGCCCTCGCGACCCGAGAGGCGCCGGCGACGGACCCCGAGGCCCACCTGCGGTCCGTGCGTGAGCTCGCGGAGCGGGTCGAGACGGCACGGCCGACGGCTGTCAACCTGTCTCGCGGTGTCCAGGAGACGCTCGAGGCCGTCGAGGACGCCGATACCATCAGCGAGCGGCAGGCAGCCAGTCTCAGGATCGCCAAGGACTACGCTGACCACGACGTCGAAGTCAACCGGCAGCTGGGAGAACACGGCGCCACGCTGCTGGCCGACGGCGACACCGTGATGACCCATTGCAACGCGGGGTCGTTAGCGACGGTCGATTGGGGGACGGCCCTCGGCGTCGTCTACTCCGCCCAGGCGGCCGGGAAAGCCGTCTCCGTGATCGCCAACGAGACCCGGCCGTTGAACCAGGGTTCGCGGCTGACGACGTGGGAACTCATGGAACGGGACGTGCCGGTCACGCTGATCCCTGATAACGCCAGCGGGCTGTGTCTCCAGCGCGATCGGGTGGATGCGGTCGTGGTCGGCGCGGACCGGATCGTCCTGTCGGGGGCGGGCGAGTTCGCCGACGGCGCCGTCTTCAACAAGATCGGGACCTACAAGCACGCCGTCCTGGCCGATCGCCACGAGGTGCCCTTCGTGGTCGCCGCCCCGACGTCGACCATCGATGCCGACAGCTCCGCGGAGGCGGTCGAGATCGAGGAGCGGGACCCCTCGGAACTCCGCGAGATCAATGGGGAACCGAACGCGCCGGCCGACGTCCCGGTCTTCAATCCGGCGTTCGACGCCACGCCGCTGTCCCTCGTGGACTACTTGGTCACCGAGCGCGGGGTGTTCCAACCGCCGCTTGACCGTCAGGTCGTGGCTGACGCCTGAGGCCGGTTCGGATGGCGGAACCCATTTCACCAGCTCAGTCATAGCGCCGGTATCGTGCGCTGGCGATCCGGCCTCCTCCGCCTCCTCTCGTCGCTCCTCGGGACGCTCCTGATCGCCCAGCCGGTCGCGGCCCACGCCGGCGGCTTGAGCGGCGTCGTCGACCCGGGACCGGTGCCGCTGTGGCTCGTCGTCGCCACGGGGGGCGTGGTGGTAGGCGCGTCCTTCCTGTTCTCGACGTTCATTACGGACCACGCCGCGATGCGGGCGGTCGCCGGCTGGCGCTACCGGCTGCCGATCTCGACCCGGACCCGCCGCCTCACGACCTGGCTGTTCCGAATCCTCGGCCTGGCCGGGCTCGTCCTCGTTTTCGTCACTGGCTTGCTGGGACCCAGCCAAGCCACGTCGAACGCCGCGCTCCTGATCGTCTGGGTGGTCTGGTGGGCCGGCTTCACGATGAGCGTCTACCTCGTTGGGAACTCGTGGCCGGCCATCAACCCGTGGCACAGTGTGGCGGCCCCGATCGCCAGTCGGTCCCGCTGGGAGTATCCGGCGTGGCTCGGGGCCTGGCCCAGCGTCGTCGGGCTGCTCGGGCTGGTCTGGCTCGAGGTCGTCAGCCCGGTCGCTGAGGACCCCGTGCTCCTGGTCGGCGTCATCGCGGTATACTCCGCGGTCACGGTCGCCGGCGCGACCGCGATCGGCTCGGACGTGTGGTTCCGGAACGTCGATCCGATCGCTCGGGTGTTTCGGGTGTACGGGGCCCTGGCCCCCCTCCAACGCACGGCGGACGGGCTCGCGCTCGCGCTGCCGTCGGCCGCCCTGATCCGGCAGGCGATCCCCGAGGACCCCGGCGAAACGGCGTTCGTGGTGGCGCTGCTCTGGGTTACCACGTTCGACGGTCTCGTGGCGACGCCGGCCTGGCGATCGGTGATCACCCCGATCGTCGGGTTCGGTATCCCCGCCCGGATCGTCTACGTGGTGGCGATCGGGCTCGGGTTCCTGGTGTTCCTGGGCGGCTACCGCTTGGCGGCGGCCTGGTCACGAGGGACCGCTGACACCTACGTCGCGGCCAGCTATCTCCGCCGCTGGTTCGCGCCCTCGCTCGTGCCGATCGCGGCCGGCTACCACATCGCCCATTTCCTGGGGTTCTTCCTCAGCCTTGCGCCGGTTTCGGCGGCCGTGATTCTGACCCCGTTCGACCCGCCGTCCGTTGAACCGCTGGCGCTCCCGGGCTGGTTCGCCACGAGCCAACTCCTGTTCGTGCTCGGGGGCCACCTGGTGGCGGTCTGGGTGGCCCACGCCCGGTCCTTCGAGCTGTTCCCCGGCGTGCTGGCCCCGATCCGGAGCCAGTATCCGTTCATCATCCTCATGGTCTTCTACACCATGACGAGTATGTGGGTCGTGGCCCAACCGTTCGTCCAACCACCATACGTATGAGTTCCGCCACCCAGCCATCGAGCAGCCAGCAGGGTATCGAATACTCCGTCCCGGCCGATGAGACCCCGGCAGGGACCTGTCGGCACTGCGACCGACCGTTCCGCACCGAGCGGGCGCTGGCCCTCCACCTCGAGGAGCGCCATCCGGATGCGCTGAACGCACGGGAGGCCGCGGCGGCTGACGAGGCGGCCGAGCGTGAGCGCGACGATCTCTTCTACTATCACGCCAAGGTCGTCGCTGCGCTGGGAGCGCTCTATTCCTCGACGGTGATCGTCTACATGATCGCGTTCGGGTCGGGGATCATCTGAATCCAGGCGGCGTACACGACCGCGGAGTCGGCGCGCCGTGAGTCACGATAGCTCGATTCGATGGCTGCAGGCCACTCATCGTGCCCCGATGGCCCAGCAAGTCACAGATTCGGTTTAATCGGGCTTAATCCGGACTGAGCGTCGGCCGTTTATATGGTGTGGTAGCGCGTAGCCGAACTCGCCATGAAACACCTCGCCGCCCTGCTGCTGACCGTCCTCGTGATGGTCGGGAGCGTCTCGGCGTATCCCGCCGCGACTGGCTCGGCTTCGGTCTCGGATGTCGGTCCCTCCGCCGCCCTCCAGACTGAAACCAACGCAACCGAACTGACTCCGGGACAGCGTCTCGCCGGCGTCATCGGCGCGAACCAGGCTGAGTTCGAGGGGACGATCGAACTGCGCGCCTACGGGTTCGCCTACGCCAACGCCCGCTCGAACGCGTCGAAAGCTCGGGTCGTCGGGGAACGCCTCCGATCAGTCGAACAGCGGTTGTCGGAGCTCGAAGAGCGCCGGGACAGCCTGGAGGAGGCCCGTGCCAACGGGACGATCAGCGAGGGCGAGTACCGCGCCCGGCTGACCGCCTTGACCGCTCGGAGCAACCAGCTGCGGGCGATGCTCAACGCGAGCGAAACCCGGGCCGCACAGCTGCCGGAACCCGTGCTGGCGGCGAACGGCGTCAACACGACCGCGATCACGACGCTCAGAGAGCGAGCCGATAACCTGACCGGCCCTGAGGTCGCCGAGATCGCGAGAGAGATCGCTGGACCGTCCGTCGGCGAATCGGTCGATCGCGGACCGCCGGCCGCGGACAACCGCCCCCCGTCGGATGTCCCGGCCGAACAGGGTCCGCCAAACAACGGCAGCGAAACCGACAACGCGCCGGCTATCGACCAGCCCGATCAAGCGACGTCCGGGTGAACGATCGATCAGTCCGGGTGGACTCCGGGTCGGTGTCCCATTATTCTACATCCGCAGCGGCGAGCCCCCGCGCGGCTAATTCACGGTCGACGTACTCGCCGAAGAGGACGAACAGCATGATCAGGCTCGCCACAGTCCCGCCGAGAACGATCACGAGAACGGTAAAGTCTCCACTAAGGGTGCCACCTTCCACCCCCTTTTGCACCTCTCGGATCAGAAGGAAGAGCACGGACCAGATCAGGGCCAGGCCGATGCTCGCGAACAGGCCGAACTTGGCGGCGCGTGCGAGTTCCATACGGCGCGCTCCAGCAGCGTTGCTGATAGCCTTTTGGTTGACTCAAGTCCTATATTGAGCGAGGTGCCCTGGAGGGGCTGAAGGTCCCGTGACCGAGACCCGACCTGTAGGATTTGGCCTTCCAGCTATCAGGTCATAATCCCCCATTTGACGGTGTTCACGCCTCGTTGCAAGCCCCGCGAACCGGAACGGAACACAGGCTGCCTTCGACAGGGACCGCGTTCGGATCGCTTCCGCGAGCCGTATTCATGCCAACGAGCCGACCTCTGGATTGAAGCCACCAGGGATCGAGGTCCCACGCATGGATTGGCTCCGGCGGTTTACGGAGGCGGCTCTCGCGCTCGTGGCCCTGCTCGCGGGCGGCACGATTTTTCGGCTGGTGATCGCTGCTGGTGACCGCCGCGCAGCTGCCACGTTGATTGCCGTCCTGTATTTCGTATTAGCGGTGGCGGTGGGTGGCGCCAAAAGCCGGCGGTGGCGTCAAAACCCGTATTGGTAAGCGGTACGCGTCAGTGGCGTCGAGAGTGAATCCCACAGCGGACGAGCCGAGATCGAACTTCTGATCTGTGTCGGAGCCCGGCGTGGGGACTCAGTCAACCGGCCTAAGGGCCGGTGTCGCGTCGGAGACAATTGGTGTCCGAGTTGCTCGCTTATCCTGAACACCGGTTCGAGGTCACGAGAAGCACGCCACAGAAAAATGGGGAATCCGGGTGGTCTCTCTTTTTCGAGGCAATCGCCCGTCGTGACAGCGCTCATGGAGCCGAAGATTCAGCCCCAGTTTCGGTTCTGGGACGGTCAGGAACGCCTCTGTGGACCGAAAACCCCGAACGGTCATGATCTACCGTTTTCCGCGTGAGAGCCGGATTGTCCGGTAATGAACCTAACTAGTAAGGCAACGCGTACAGGCGTGTGGAGCTCGAACCGATAACATGGAGTGTACTTCTTGTGGCGAGGAGGTTGCGGATATCAAGCAGCATGTGGAGAACTGTCCGGATCCGCCCGCGACATCGAGCATGTCCCCCGACTGGGATCGATTTGACGGCCCGTTGTTCGGGCCGGCGTCCAACGCTCGCCGCTTAGAGTAGTCGCGAATCCGGCGGGATCAGGTCCGACTTCTTTCGATACATCCGGAGCCTGTCGCGTATTTCTCCGAGACGTTCGGCGGGCTGTACGGCACCGCTATGGGCTTATCGAGGACCGCTATAGGAGTTGCCCGATTGCACCTCCTGAATGACTACCCTGGCGGTGAAACCTCTAAGGTTTCGATCAAATAACTAGCTGGACCTCCTCCGGATCGAGGGAGTTCGAGGTCGGAGGTCGCAATGCCGGCCGATCCGTGGTATGGCTACTCCGTGGGCATGGCGACTGCCGGCGATGCTGGGCGGGTTGCATGCATCCATATCGCTTGAGAACAAAACGACCGCTTGCGGGAACTGAGCGAACGTTGCGGGACCTCACTCCGATCCTGAATGCTGACGGCCTGAGGAATCACATTAAACGTGGTTGAT
>CAZKPC010000089.1:0-6299 GCA_964554565.1 uncultured Halobacteriales archaeon | reverse complement strand
ACGATCGGATCGTCGTAGGCGCCCTGGGCCTCGAGCTCCTCGATGAACGCTTCGGTCGCCTCGCGCTGCGCGTCGTCGTGGTAGAAGACGGCCGACCGGTACTGCGAGCCCACGTCCGGCCCCTCGCGGTTCATGGTCGTCGGGGTGTGGACCGCGAAGAACACCGCCAGGAGGTCCTCGAACGCCACGCGGTCCGGATCGTACTCCACTTGCACGACCTCGGCGTGGCCGGTGTTGCCCCGACAGACCGCTTCGTAGGACGGGTCCTCGACGTGGCCACCGGCGTAGCCAGAGGTCGTCGATTCGACACCCGCCAGTTCGTCGAACGCGGCCTCGACACACCAGAAACAGCCGCCGCCGAACGTGGCGGTCTCGAGGATCTCGTCGGTTGACATAGCCCATTCTTGGGGCTCGGCCTTCATGAACAGCGCGATGGCGGCGGGCGAGGGGACGACAGAGTTACGGCCCAACCGGCGGGACGCGATGCCGTGTTCCCGCGCCTCGAGTATATCCACTGGATCGACGGGCGCCCGGCCGCGGCGGACCACGATCTCGGGACGACCAATCAGCAGCTCGGCCGCCCGCTCGACCGATTGGGCGACCAGCCGGACCCAGCAACCGGAGGGACGCTGCAGGGCCAGTTGGCGGCAGAATTCCGTGTCGAGCGCGAGCAGCTGCTCGTCACCGCCGGGACCACGCACGCGAACTTCATCGCGTTCGCCACGGCGCTGGGAACCGCAGGGAGCGACGTCCTGGTGGAATCACCCGGCTACGAACCCCTGAGGGCCACACCAACGGGCCTCGGCGCGTCCGTCCGACGGTTCGATCGGCCGGCCGCTGAAGGGTTCGCGCTCGACCCGGACCGCGTCGCCGATGCACTGACGCGAGAGACTGCCGTGGTCGCCGTGACCGATCGGCATAACCCGAGCGGGCGCCTCAGCAGCTCAGACCGGATCAATACGATCGCCTCGATCGCTGGAGATCACGGAGCCAGACTGCTCGTCGACGAGGTCTACGCCCCCTTCGCCGAGGGGACTGCCGCCGTGGGCGCCTTCGGGGGCCCGACCGCAGCTGGCACGGAGAACACCGTCGTGACCGGGGCCCTGACGAAGTTCTTCGGGCTCGGCGACCTCCGCATCGGGTGGCTCGTGGCCGACCAAGCCTTCGTGGAGCAGGCGCGGGAGGTGGCCGCGCACGTCCCAGCCGTCTCCCGGACGACGAAACAGCTCGCCAGGCGGATGCTCGCCAACCGCGATCAGGAGGTCGAAACGGCCCGAAAGCGGGCCGCCGAGAACGCGGCGCTGTTGGAGAAGTTCCTGCAGGAGCGGCCCGATCTGTCGGGCGCGGTGGAGGGCCCCTGCCCGATCGCCTTCCCGAGTCACACTGACCGAGATGGGGACGCCGTCGCGGAGACCGCATGGGAATCGGGGATCCTCGTGGTCCCCGGCCGGTTCTTCGGCGACCGTCGGCGGTTCCGGATCGCAGCGGCCTATGAACCAGCCGCGACCGAGCGGAGCCTCCGGGCCTTCGGTGCGGTCCTCGACGCGCTCTGAGCGCGGCCGGGCAACTGTTATCACCCGGAGGGCAAAACCGGGGACAATGACACCGGACCTGTTGGAGACCTTCGAGTCGGCGCTCGACGGCCTCGGGGTGACACACCAGCGGACGACGGCGGCTGACCTGCCGGAGACCGTGACGGGAGCGGTCTCTGAACCGGCTGTCGGCGCCGAGCTCCCGTGGGCGGAGCTCTCGCTCGATGACACCCCGGTCGACCAGTCACCGACGCCCGCCGCCCTCCAATCGGCAACGACGGGCGTCACGGCCGCCGGCGCCGGCATCGCCGATAGCGGATCGCTGATCGTCCAGTCCCGGCCCGGCGGCGACGAGCCGGTCAGCCTCTATCCGCCGCTCCACGTGGCGGTCGTCCGGGCCAGCGACCTCGTCGAAACCGTGAGCGATGCGATGGCGTGGCTGGCGGGGGAGTTCGACGCCGGCCGCCGGAGCGCCGTTCTCACCACGGGGCCGAGCGCGACCGCGGACATGGGCGAACTGATCACGGGGGTGCACGGCCCCGGCGCGGTCCACGTCGTCTCGGTCACTGACGCATGAGCTCGCGGCGCGACCGGGCCACCAAGATCCGCCGATTGATCGAGAGCGAAGGCGACGCCGTCTACGAGAACGTCTCCCACTTCAACGACGTCCGGCTCGAGGCCGTCGACGGCTTCGACCGCCTCGAGGAGCTCCGCTCGGCGGCGCGCGCCCACAAGGAGGCCGCCATCGAGCAGCTGCCGGCCCTGATCGACCGGCTCCGGGAGTCCGTGGAGGCCAACGGCGGCCACCTCTATCTGGCCGACGACGAGGCCGACGCCAACGCCTATATCGAGTCTGTCTGCGATGACCACGGGGCCGAGACCCTGGTCAAATCGAAGTCGATGACCACCGAGGAGATCCACGTCAACGAACACCTGGAGGCCAACGGCGTCGAGGTGTACGAGACCGACCTCGGCGAGTTCGTGCTCCAGGTCGCGGACGAGGCGCCGAGCCACCTCGTCGGGCCGGCCGTCCACAAATCGACCGAGGAGATCGCCGCGCTGTTCAACGAGGTCTTCGAGCCCGACACCCCCCTCGAGACGGCCGAACAGCTCACGGCGTTCGCCCGGGACTACCTCGGCGAGCGCATCCGTGAAGCCGACATCGGCATGACGGGCGCGAACTTCGTGCTGGCCGACAGCGGAACGATCGCGCTCGTGACCAACGAGGGCAACGCCCGAAAATCCGCGGTGACGCCTCCTGTGCATGTCGCCGTGACGGGGATCGAGAAGATCCTCCCGAGCGTCGAGGAGCTGGGGCCGTTCGCGGAACTGATCGCCATGACGGCGACCGGCGAGTCGTTGCCCCGGTACCTGTCACTGCTATCGCCGCCGACCGACTCACCGATACTTGATTTCGACGCCGAGGACGAGCCCATCGGGCCTGGCGATCGCGAGTTCCATCTCGTCCTGATCGACAACGGGCGGAGCGACATGCGGGAGGACGAGCAGCTGCGGGAGACGCTCTACTGCATCCGGTGTGGCGCCTGTGCGAACAGCTGTGCCAACTTCCAGCACGTCGGGGGCCACGCGTTCGGGGGCGAGACCTACACGGGCGGCATCGCGACCGGGTGGGAGGCCGGGATCGAAGGGCTAGACACCGCCGGGGAGTTCAACGACCTCTGCACGGGCTGTACCCGCTGTGTCGACGCCTGTCCGGTCAAGATCGATATCCCCTGGATCAATACCGTGGTCCGGGATCGCATCAATCGCGGGGCCGATCCGGGGGCGTTCGACCCGCTGGTCGAGGGGCTCACGCCCGACGCCGAGCCCGGCGGGCTCGACCTCCAGAAGCGCTTCTTCGGGAACATCGAGACGCTCGCGCGGTGGGGCAGCGCGACGGCCCCCATGTCGAACTGGCTCGCCCGGCGACGACCGATCCGGGCGCTGCTCGAGCGGGCGGTCGGGCTCGATCGGGACCGGACGCTGCCGACGTTCAAGCGCCGGACGCTGCGGAAGTGGCACGCCGATCGACAGCCCGGGATCAGCGACGGCGGTCACGAGGTCGTCCTGTATCCCGACCTGTATACCAACCACGTCCGGGTCGATCGGGGGAAGGCGGCGGTTCGGGTGCTCGAGGCCCTCGGCTGTGACGTCCGCCTGGTGGAGGCACCGGAGAGCGGCCGGGCGCCGCTGTCCCAGGGCATGATCGAGACCGCCACCGAACACGCCGAGGCCGTCTGGGAGACCCTCGAGCCGCACGTCGAGGCCGGCCGCGACGTCGTCGTGATCGAGCCGTCCGAGCTGGCCATGTTCCGGTCGGATTACGAGCGGCTCCTGCCCGCGGCCCCGGCCGCAGCGCTGGCGGACGCGAGCTACGAGATCAGTGAATACGCCGTGCGTCGGGTGGAGGACGGGGCCGATCCCGAGGCCTTGGCCGACGGCGACGGGACGGCCGTCGCCTATCACAGCCACTGCCAGCAGCGGACCCACGACCTCGAAGCGCCGACGGTCGGGTTGCTCGAATCCCGCGGCTTCAGCGTGGACACCTCGTCCGTGGAGTGCTGTGGCATGGCGGGCTCGTTCGGCTACAAGCAGCAGTACGCCGAACTGAGCCGCGACGTCGGCGAGCCGCTCGCCGAGCAGTTCGGGGGGCACGACGGACGGCTGGCCGCCAGCGGGACCTCCTGTGCCGAGCAGCTCGAGGCGCTATTGGGACGGGCGGCCGTCCACCCGATCGAGCTCCTCGATCCGGCCGCGGACCGGCCCGGGCGAGCGTGAACGCTTAAGTCCGGGGCCGTCTTCGTCTCGCCCATGGCTGCTGAGGGTACGCCGCAGGAGATCACGAGTCTCGTGGGGCGCGAGGTCTATTCCAACAACGGCGTTTACGTCGGCGAGATCGAGGACATCCAGCTCAACCTGGACGAGAAGATGGTCACCGCCCTGGCCGTCGCGGACCTGAACGGCGAGCTGTTCGAGGACGTACCCCGGAGCAGCGGCGTGCTCGTGCCGTACCGATGGGTCCGAGCCGTCGGAGACATCGTGCTGGTCAACGACACCATCGAACGGCTGAACGAGAGCGGCGACGAGGACCGAGTAGCCTGACGGCCGCCGACCGGACTACCCGCCGTTCGCGCTGCCCTCGACGCCGATCGCGTCGAAGAGCTTCCGTTTGACCGCTTCGCCCGCCAGTTCCAGGAGCGTCTCGCGGTTCTCGTCGTTGGTATCGAGCCCGGTGAACAGCCCGAGCGGGATCTCGACGTGGGCCTGGTTGGAGTGGCCGACCGCCTCGCCGACCTCGTCGAACGCCTCCTCGAGCGTGCGGCCGATGTTGAGCCGGATGTCCTTCGACCGGGCGGCCAGGTAGATGGTGTCCTCGTTGATGCCGAACACCGCCGTCGTGGTGATGCCCTCGAGATCGAGGAGATGCTGGGCCGCTTGGACGAGCGCGTCCCGATCGCGCACGAAGCCCGCGTTCGACACCAGATGGCTGCCCTCGACCTCCCGGCTCTGGATCGCTTCGGCGAGCACGTCGAGCGTCTCCGGGCTCATCGACGGCGATTCCACCTGCTCGAGCGTGTCGTGGCTGGCGAAGGGATAGAGGTACGCGGCGGCGGTGAGATCCGCCGGCCGGGTTTCGCGTTTGAAATCGAGCGTCTCGGCCCGAATGCCGTACAGCAGAGCGGTCGCGACCGTCTCCGTGGGTTTGACGTCGTACTCCTGGACGTACTTCGTCAGGATGGTCGACGCCGAGGACACGTTCGTGCGGACGTCCTGGAACCCCGCGTCGTAGTCGGCGGAGGGCTCGACGTGATCGATGAAGATGTCGATGTGTTCAGCCAGCCCCTCGGGCGTCGGCTCGCCCTCGAGGAGGGCGATCGTGTCGTAGTCGTCCAGGTCATCGACCGACGTGATCGCCAGCAGCTCGACGCCCAGGAGGTTCACGAAGGCCCGGTTCTCCTGGTGGCCGATCTCGCCGAAGTAACAGATGTCGGCGTCGACACCGAGGTGCTCGGCGATCGCTTGCAGGGCGATCGCGCTGGCGATCGAGTCCGGGTCCGGGTTGTCGTGGGTCACGATCGCCATCCGGTCCTCGGTGGCTTCGATGACCTCGGCGAGCTGGGCGGCTTTGTATTCGAGCTCCCCGGACTCAACGGCCCGAAGCGTGGCATCGGCGATCACCGTCGACGGGTTGATGACGATGTCAGCGCCCAGCTCGGTGAGTTCGTCGCCCGAGACCGGATCCGACGCCCTGACCACGAGGAACTGGTCGCCGTCCGCCGAGCGGATCTGGTCGACGGCGGCTTTGTTGGCTTCGACGTCGGAAGACAGGATGAGGACGACGTCCCGGTCGTCGACGTGATCCACGACCGCGGCCTCGCTGATGTCCGCCCTGGTCGCGTTCAGGTCCTGATCCCGCAGCGCCTCCACCCGCGACTCGTCCTTGTCGAGGATGAGAACGTCCTTGCCCTGGTCCACCAGGTCGTCGGCCACCGCGTGGCCCACGCTCCCGCAGCCGAGAATCGCATAGGAGGACATCGAGGAGACCGGGCTCCGGCGCTCGCTCATGACGCCGCGGCTACACAGTGGGGACCCTTAATCCTCCCGAAGCCGTCGCCCGGCAAAACCGGCAGACGTCGGGGGTTTACGACCGAATCAGGAGGGGGCGGAAGGGAACCGTTTAATGTGTCGCGTGGCGAGTGACGACTGAGGGCCGGTAGCTCAGTCAGGCAGAGCGACGGACTCTTAATCCGTCGGTCGGGGGTTCAA
>CAZKPC010000088.1:0-6323 GCA_964554565.1 uncultured Halobacteriales archaeon | reverse complement strand
TCCGGCGGGAACCCGGCTCAGCCGAGCCAGACGGCGGCGGCCACGAACTCCCAGTCGTACACGTGGTTCAAGAGCAGGTACGTGACGACCCCCAGCGAGAGGGAGATCGTCCAGGCCGCGACCGTCACCCGACCCACGGTTGGATGCCGGGTAGCGTCCGGCAGCTCGCCGGTCCCGAAGGCCCAGCCGGTCAGCACCTGATAGATGACCAGCGGGACCGACAGGATCGACAGCAGGATATGGATCGCCAGCAGGGACAGATACACGAGGTAGGGGCCCTGCGGACCGACGAACTCCTTGGTTCCGCCGCCCCCGACTTTGAGCAAATACAGCACGAGGAACAGCAGGATGAGCCCGAACGCCGTCAGCATTGCTGCGCGGTGCCGCCTGACCCGGCCGGCCCGGATCGATCGATAGCCGTACAGCAGCGAGAGGGTGGCGGTCGCGTTGACGACGGCGATCGCGTCAGCGAGCCGATTGACCGTCGCGAGCGAGATATCGGGATAGAGCCCAGCCGGGGCCAGGCCCGTGAGCGTCCCCAAGACGACCACGTAGCCGACGGCCGAGACGACCGCCGTCGCCACCAGCGGATGGCCTCGGACCCGACGCCGCAGCCCCATCGCCGACATGGGTCCCGGTTGGCCGGCAGGCGGCAAGGCTCTGGCGTTCCGGGAATCAGGCGGCCGTCCGATTGCGGGCCGTCCCATACCACGCCGGGGCCGTCACGGTGGCGTTCCCGACAGCCGTCCACCGGGCGGTCCGGACCACCCGACGGCGTTCGCCGTCGACAGTCGCGACGTAGGAGATCCGGTAGGCCGTGACCAGCCCCCGAGCGGTCACCACCGCTCGGAACTGGTAGGCCGAAATCCGCTCGACGTATGCCATGGCGGCGAGGAACCGCCGGTCCCGGGCGCTCGAGGCCCGCAGGACGTATCGCGGCTCGCCACCCGCCATCGCAGTCTTGTTGAACGCGGGCTGGGTGCCTTCCAGCGCGACGTAGAGCTGTTGGCGCTGGAGCGGGCTGCCGAGCGGGTCCTGTGGATAGGGTGCCTCCGCCCGCAGCCCCGTCCGGGGGCGGTAATAGCGGGGCTCGCCGTCTGTGACCTGCCTTTCGTAGAGATCGTCCCCATCAGCGTAGAAGGCGGACACGAGCTGGGTCTCGTTTCCCCGCTCCTGCACGATACGCAAGCGGTACACCGTCCGGTTCGCGAACGTGCCGCGCAGTAGCCGCCGCCGGCTCGGGCCGGTGGCCGGATCGACCCGTTCCTCGATCCGGACGCGGTAGACCGTCTCCCGGAGGAGGTCGGCATGGGCGGCGGCCAGCGCGAGGGGCGACACGACGCCGGATTCGGCGAGTCCCGGAGCGAGCCGAGAGGCCGGCGTCGGGGTCGTTTCCGTCGGGACCGGGGCGGGGGTCACGGTGACGGGATCGGCCGCGGGTCCGCCTCCGCCGGCACAGCCGGCGAACACGAGCATGACGACGAGCGCGAACGAACGCCGCCGGTCGGGCACGGACAGGCCTCGGATCGCCAGCCGCAAAGCCCCTTCGTGGCCTCAGCGCCCGCCAGCTCCGATAGAGTGAAACCCGACGCGCCCGGATCTGGCAGGCATGAGCGGCGCCCAGCAGGAACGCACCATCCGGTGCATGGTGGCCAAGGTCGGCCTCGACGGCCACGATCGCGGGGCCCACGTGGTCGCCCGGGCCTTCCGCGACGCCGGGTTCGAGGTCATCTATTCCGGGCTCCACAACACGCCCGAGGAGATCGTCCAGGCCGCCGTCCAGGAGGACGTCGACGTGCTGGGCATCTCGATCCTCTCCGGGGCCCACAACACCCTGGTGCCGAAGATCATCGAGGGGCTCGAGGAGTACGACGCCTTCGAGGACACCCTGATCCTCGTCGGTGGCACCATCCCGGAGGACGACAAGGACCACCTCCGGGAGCTCGGCGTCGCCGAGGTGTTCGGTCCCGGCACGCCCCTGAAGGAAACCATCGACTTCGTGCGGGAGAACGCCCCGTCCCGATGAGCCCCGCCGCGCTGGCCGACGCGCTCCTGGCCGGCGAACACCGGGCGCTGGCCCGGGCGATCTCGGTCATCGAGGACCGCGAGCCCGGGTATCGCACGCTGCTCTCGGAGCTCCACGCCCATCGCGGCGGCGCGACGGTGATCGGCGTCACCGGGAGTCCGGGGACGGGCAAGTCCACGTTGGTCGACAAGCTCGCGAAGGACTACCGGGACGCAGGCTTGACTGTCGGCGTCGTCGCGGTCGATCCAGCCTCCCCGTTCTCCGGCGGCTCGGTCCTGGGCGACCGGATCCGGATGGCGTCCACGACCGGGGACATGGACGTCTTCTTCCGGTCGATGTCGGCCCGCGGCAGCCTCGGCGGGCTCTCGGCGGCGACGGCTGATGCCGTCCTGGCGCTGGACGCCTTCGGGAAGGACCGCGTCATCGTCGAGACCGTGGGCGCGGGCCAGAGCGAAGTCGACATCGTTCGCGCCGCGGACACGGTGGCCGTGCTGGTGCCACCGCAGAGCGGCGACGCGGTCCAGATGCTCAAGGCGGGGATCCTCGAGATCGGCGACGTCTTCGTCGTCAACAAGGCGGACCTCGAGGGGGTGGACCGCACGGTGCGTGACCTCGAGGAGATGGTCCATCACTCCGGCGACGCGGTCGGGAGCCACCGGGACGGCCAGGGCAGCGGCTGGACGCCGCCGGTCCTCGAAACCGTCGCGACCGAGGGGGAGGGCATCGCCGAGCTGGTGGAGGCCTTCGACGAGCACCGGGCGTACCTCGAGGACTCCGGACTGCTCGAACAGCGCACCCGGGAACGCTATGCCGAGGAGATCCGGACGCTGCTCCGGGAGGACGCCGGCCGCGTGCTGGAGGCGGAGCTCGCCGCCCATGGGGGGATCGAGACCTACGTCGATCGCATCCTCGCCGGCGAGACCACTCCCTACGACGTGGTTGACGACCTCATCGCGCCGTTCGAACGGGCCACGACCCGGGGACCGGCGGAGACCCCCGCCGAGGACTGAGTCAGGCCGGACGCAACACGAGGACGCGCTCGCCCGTGGTCTCGGTCGTCTCGACGGTCGGGCTGACGGCCGTTCCGACGGCAGCCTCGGCCCCGTCATGGCCGCGCAGGAACCCGCTGAGCCGCACGGCCCCGAACCGGGCGATCGCGGTCACGTAGGGCACGTCGTCGGCCAGCTGCGGCGTCGCCACGTGGACCTCGGTGGCCGTCTCGACCTCGCCGACGTCCGGTAAGGCCGTCTCCGACAAGCTCGTCGAGCCGCAGTGGGGACAGGCCCGCCGCGGCGGGAGCGAGCCGTGGCCGGCATCGCAGTCGAGGTAGTACCCCTCGCCGGCGTCGATGGCCGCCAGGAACTCGTCGTACCCGGCGTTGGCGTCGGTCGGTTCGGGCATCAGCCAGCCACCTCCAGCACGTGCACCACGGCCGAGGCGACCGTCCCGCCGGCGTTGTGGGTCAACCCGATCGAGGCATCCGCCACGGCCGGGCTGTTCGGGTGATCGCCCCGGAGGAGCCGGGTGGCTTCGACCAGCTGGCTCGTGCCCGTCGCTCCGACGGGATGGCCCTTGGCCTTCAGCCCGCCGGAGAGGTTGATCGGCCGGTCGCCGTCCGGCCCGGTCTCCCCGCGTCGGGCGGCCCCGATCCCGGCGCCGCGGTCCTGGAAGCGGAGCGATTCGAGCGCGAGGACTTCGGCGATGGTGAAGCAGTCGTGGACTTCCGCGAAATCGACGTCCGCCGGCCCGATACCGGCGTCTGTGTAGGCTTCAGTGGCCGCCGCCTCGGCCGCCGGCGTGCTGGCGAGCGCGGCCCGGTCCTGCAGCGCGAGGGAATCGCCGCCCTGTCCGGTGCCCGTGATGGCGACCGGGGCCTCGAGGTCGTGGGCTTGCACGTATTCCTCGCTCGCGAGGACGATCGCGCTCGCCCCGTCCGTGAACGGACAGGCGTCGAACAGGCCCAGGGGCGACGCGACCATTGGGGCGTCCAGCGCCCCCTCGACCGAGATCTCCCGCTGGAAATGGGCGTACTCGTTGTCCAGCGCGTTGCGATGGTTCTTGACCGCGATGTGGGCGAGGTCGGTCCGGTCGCCGCCGTACTCCTCGAAGTAGGCACGGGCCATCAACGCGTAGGCCCCGGGGAACGTCATCCCCGCTTTGACCTCGTAGAGGTCATCGGCCGCGATCGCCAGCGCCTCCGTGGCGCCGGCGGTCCCGAGGTTGTTCATGCGCTCGGCCCCGCCGACGAGCAGGACGTCCGCCTCGCCGGTCCGGATCGTGCGGACGGCTTCGCGGGCGGCGACGCCGCTGGACGCACACGCGCTTTCGTACCGGGTGCTGGGCACGTCCAGCCCGACCGCCTCGGCCATGAGCGGGCCCTGATGGCCCTGGTGCTCGGCGAGCGCGCCCATGAAGTTCCCGAACCGGACCGACTCGACGTCGTCGCGGTCGATGCCCGCGTCCTCGAGCGCCGCCAGCCCGGCCTCGGCGAACAGGTCCCGGCCGGTCCGCTCGGGCTGTTCGCCGAACGGGGTGAGCCCGACGCCGGCGACGCGAACTCCGGTCATGGCTCCCGGTTGGCCGCCGCCGGCCAAAAGCGACCGGGAAGCGGGCAGCCAATGTCGACAGGGGAGCGGATCGCGCTCGACCGATGGTGTCCGGTTCGATCCGAACGGGGAGTTACGCGAGGAGTTCCCGGGCGATCGTGTTCCGGAGGACCTCGCTCGTCCCCTCGTAGATCTCGTTGAGCTTCGCGTCCCGGTAGTAGCGTTCGACGGGGAAGTCCTTCACGTAGCCGTAACCCCCGTGGATCTGGATCCCCTCGTTGGCCACCTCGCGGGAGACCTCGCTCGCGTAGAGCTTCGCCTGCGCGGCCGCCTTGATGAAGCGGTCGCCGCGCTCCTTCCGATCCGCGGCACGGTGGGTCAGCAGGCGCGCGGCCTGGACCTTGGTGTCCATGTCGGCCAGCTTGTGCTGGATCGTCTGGAACTCGGCGATCGGCTGGTCGAACTGTTCGCGGTCGTTCGCGTAGGCCAACGCCGCGTCCAGGGCCGCCTGGGCGATGCCCACGCCGCGGGCCGCGATCGTGATGCGCCCGGCATTGAGCGTCTCCAGCGCCTGTTTGAACCCGTCGCCGGGGTCGCCGAGGCGGCGCTCCTCGGGCACCCGGAGCGCGTCGAAGCGGAGTTCGGCCGTCGGGCAGCCCTTGTCGCCGAGCTTGTCCTCGGTCCCCTCAACCACGAACCCGTCGTCGACATCGGGTCGGACGACGAACGCGGAGATCCCGTGTCGGCCGGCGTCCGGATCGGTTTTAGCGAAGAGGACGACCGTGTCCGCCACGGAGCCGTTCGACGTCCAGAGCTTGCCGCCCTCGATGACGTAGTCGTCCCCGTCGCGCTCGGCCGTCGTTTCCATCGCCGGCACGTCGCTCCCGGCGCCGGCTTCCGAGAGGGCGAACGCGCCGATGTCCTCGCCCCGGTTCAGGGGCGCCAGGTACTGCTCCTTCTGCACCTCCGTCCCGTACGCGTTCAGCATGTTGCCGGCGAGGCTCGTGTGGGCCGCGACCACCGTTCCGAGGCCCCCGCTCCCCCGGCTGATCTCCTCGAGGCCGAGCGCGTAGGCGTGGTAGTCCAGCCCGGCCCCGTCGTAGGCCTCCGGGAACGGCATGCCCATCAGCCCGAGGTCCCCCATCTCGGCGACGAGGTCCGCCGGGAACTCGTCGTCCGCGTCGATCTCGGCCGCCCGCGGGACGACTTCATCGTCCACGAACTGGGCGACCGTGTCGCGGATCTGCCGCTGTTCCGCGGACAGGGAGAGGTCCATATCGGTGGCGTCGCTCCGTCGTCGCTTAGGGCTTGCTCTCGCGCTACTCGTACTCGTAGAAGCCCCGGCCGGACTTCTTGCCCAGATCCCCGGCTTCGACCTTCCGCTTGAGGAGGTACGCCGGCGCGTAGCGGTCGCCGAGCTCCTCGTGGAGGGTCTCGGCGGCGTGCAGGCAGACGTCCAGCCCGATGTGGTCGGCGAGCTCGAGGGGCCCCATCGGCACGTTCGTGCCGAGCTTGAGTCCGCGGTCGATGTCCGTCTTGGTGGCGACGCCCTCGTCGTACGCCCGCACCCCCTCGTTGATCCACGGGATGAGGACGCGGTTGACGACGAAGCCGGGCTTGTCGTCGGACTCCCAGGTCGTCTTGCCGAGCGCGGCGGCCAGGTCGTGGGCCAGCTGGACGGCCTCCGGGGCCGTGTGCTCCCCGACGACGACCTCGACACCCTCCATCACCGGCACGGGATTCATGAAGTG
>CAZKPC010000087.1:0-6475 GCA_964554565.1 uncultured Halobacteriales archaeon | reverse complement strand
TTGGCAGGAGCCGGCATGATCTCCAAGGACCTCTCCGGAGAGCAGCTGGCGATGGACTTCGAGGAGGACGAGCAGGAGCGGGGGATCACCATCGACGCGGCGAACGTCTCGATGACCCACGAGTACCAGGACTCGAAGTACCTCGTGAACCTCATCGACACGCCCGGCCACGTCGACTTCGGCGGCGACGTAACGCGGGCGATGCGGGCGGTCGACGGCGCGCTGGTGGTCGTCGACGCCGTCGAGGGGACGATGCCCCAGACCGAGACCGTGCTGCGGCAGGCCCTCCGCGAGGACGTCAAACCGGCGCTGTTCGTCAACAAGGTCGACCGCCTCATCAACGAGCTCCGCGAGGGCCCCGAGGAGATGCAAGAGCGGCTCCAGACGGTCATTCGCGAGGTCAACGAGCTGATCCAGGGGATCGCCCCGGAGCGCTACGAGGACGACAACTGGAAGGTGTCCGTCCAGGACGGCACGGTCGCCTTCGGGTCGGCGCTGTACAACTGGGCGCTCAGCCTGCCGTCCATGCAGGAGACCGGCATCGACTTCGGCGACATCATCGACTACAACCGGAACGAGAACGTCGAGGAGTTGAAGGAACGATCGCCGCTCTCCGACGTCGTGCTCGACATGGTCGCCGAGCACTTCCCGAACCCGAACGAGGCCCAGCCCCGGCGGATCCCCCACATCTGGCGGGGGGCTGACGACAGCGAGATCGCCGAGGAGATGCGGCTGGTCGACGACGACGGCGAGGTCGTGCTGATGGTCACCGACATCGGCCTCGACCCACACGCCGGCGAGATCGCCACCGGGCGGCTCTTCAGCGGGACCATCGAACGCGGCCAGGACCTCCACGTGTCCGGGACGGCCGGGACGAACCGGATCCAGTCGGTCGGCATCTTCATGGGGGGCGAACGCGAGGAGGTCGAGGAGGTCCCCGCCGGCAACATCGCCGCGGTGACCGGGCTGAAGGACGCCATCGCCGGCTCGACGGTCTCCTCGGTGGAGATGACGGCGTTCGAGTCGATCGAGCACATCTCCGAGCCGGTCATCACGAAGTCGATCGAGGCCGAGTCGATGGACGACCTGCCGAAGCTCATCGAGGTGCTCCAGCAGGTCTCGAAGGAGGACCCGACGCTGAAGGTCGAGATCAACGAGGACACCGGCGAGCACCTCATCTCCGGGCAGGGCGAGCTCCACCTCGAGGTCCAGACCCAGCGCATCGAGCGGAACCAGGGCATCCCGGTCCGCACGGGCGAACCGATCGTCGTCTACCGGGAGGCGCCACAGACGGTGTCCGACGAGGTCGAGGGCATCTCGCCGAACCGGCACAACCGGTTCTACATGCGGGTCCAGCCGATGCCCGAGGAACTCGTCTCGGCCATCAAGCTCGGCGAGCTGTCGATGGACATGCCGGAGCTCGAGCGCCGGGAGGTCCTCCAGGAGTACGGCGTCGACAAGGACACCTCACAGAACCTCGAGCACATCGTCGGCACGAACGTCGTGTTCGACGACACGAAGGGCATCCAGCACCTCAACGAGACGATGGAGCTCGTCGTCGAGGGGTTCGAGGAAGCCCTCGACGAGGGGCCGCTGGCCGCCGAGCCGGTTCAGGGCGCGATGGTCCACCTGCTCGACGCGCGCCTCCACGAGGACGCCATCCACCGGGGGCCCGCCCAGGTGATCCCCGCCGTGCGGAACGCGCTGCACCGTGCCCTGATCGACGCCGAGGTCCGGCTGCTCGAGCCCGTCCAGGACGTCCGGATCGACGTGCCCTCGGAGTTCATGGGGCCGGCCTCCAGCGAGATCCAGGGCCGCCGGGGCCGGGTCGACGACATGTTCCAGGAGGGCGACCGCATGGTGATCGAGGGGGTCGCGCCCGTCGAGGAGATGATCGGGTTCTCCTCGGACATCCGGTCGGCCACCGAGGGCCGGGCCTCCTGGAACACGGAGAACGCCGGCTTCGAGGTCCTCGCCGACAACCTCCACGAGGAGATCATCACGGAGATCCGCGAGCGCAAGGGCATGAAGCAGGAGCTGCCCGAGGGCGTCGACTACCTCTGAGGACGGCGTCAGCCCCTTCTACCGGTCCTTTCCTATCGGCTTCCTCCAATTGACAAGCCGTAATGGCTGGAAGCCAGTGGTTCACCGAGCGCCCGTTCCCAGCATCTGACCGACACCCGCTGACAAGGCAGACAGCTCTACCCGGCGGCTGGCTGCCGGGAGCCGAGTCAGATAGTATCAGTCACGCAATGGTTATGCCCTCGTAGCCCCTCCAGAGACAACGGTGAACAGTTCCATGCGAACCACCCCCATTGACTCCTTCGACCGAATGATCGACCAACTCCGCCGCGACATGTACGAGCTCCGCGGGAGCGTCTCGGAGAACTGGCCCGCGCTCGAGGCCGCCGGCTCCGAGGCCGCGATCGATATGACCGAAACCGACGACGCGTACGTCTGGACGGTCGACATGCCCGGCTTCGAGGTCGAGGAGATCGAACTGCGGTACGCCGACGGCCAGCTCTGGCTGACCGCCGAACACGAGCCCGAGGACGAGGCCGTCGCCCGGCAGCGTTCGATCCGCGAGCAGGTCGGGATCCCCCGCTCGGTCGATACCGACGAGATCTCGGCGCGGTACTCCAACGGCGTCCTCGAGGTGACCCTGCCGCTGGTCGATGGCGACGACGAGCGCGGTCACCGCATCGACATCAACTAGCCAACCGAAGCGGGTTTTCGCCTCCCTCGACAATCACGCTGTCCGGCGGTAGAGCACCCCTGGCTACTGGCGGCTCGAACGACCCCGTCGCGCCGAGTCCCGGCCTCCAGCCCCGACACTGATGCGCCTGGAGCCGGATGCTGGGCCCGATGACCGACGCTGTGTCCGAGCCCCGGCTCCGCGAACTCGGCGAGGCCCTCCTGACCCGGGACCGCGACGCGCACGCCCGGGCGGTCGGCGAACTCGCCGCGACCGGCGACGAGCGCGCCGTTCCGTACCTCTTCGAGGTGGCGGTGATCGATTCCATCGCCAACGACTGGGCCGGCTTCGGCTTTCCTGAGGTCCTGCGGGAGCGCGACCCGCCCCGATACCTGGAGCTCCCCGAAGTCGCCTGGCCGGGCGTGATCGACGCGCTCGGCGAGCTCGCGCCGCCGGACTACGATGCCGAGCACGCCTGGATCCAGTGGGAGACCTGGTACTCCCAGCAGGACCTGGCGCTCCCGCCGGGGTTCGACGACTGGAAGCTCCGGCTCTACAAGGCTTACGTGCCACCAGTCGGGAGCCTCCTGGAGGCCCAGCCCCGGTCCTTCGAACTCGAGGCGGTCCGGTGGGGGAACACCGACCGGTCGTTCCTCGCCGCGCTCAACGCGCCGACCTTCGTGCGGGCGGCCGAGGCGGACGCCTATCTCGAGGACGACCACCACGTCTTCGGCTTCGAGGTCCGCGACGAGGCCTACGCCGTCCCTCGGTGGATCCTCTTCCCCCACGAACTGACCAATTTCACCGTGGGGGACGTCCCCCTCAGCCTCACCTATTGCACCCTCTGTAACGCTCCCATCCTCTACGACCGGCGCCTCGGGGACCGGACGCTCACCTTCGGCAGCACGGGCCTGCTCTGGCGGGGGAACAAGCTCATGTTCGACGAGGAAACCGAGAGCCTGTGGAGCCAGCACCGCGGTGACGCCCTGGCTGGCCCCCTGTTCGAACAGTCAGCCAGCCTCGACATCCGGCCGGCCACCCAGACCGAGTGGGCTGCGTGGCGCGCCGAGCATCCCGGAACGCGCGTGCTCGATCTCGAGACGGGGTTCGACCTCGACTACGCACACTACGAGGGGAACATCGGGTTCTTCGAGCACTACTGGACCCGCGAGGACGTCGTCCAGCCCGGCGTGCGCACGGAGGACAGCGAGCTGCCGGAGAAGGCGGAGGTCTACGGCGTGACCGGCGGGGACCCGGGCTCGATCCGGGTCTATCCGGTCGAGGCCGTCAGGGAGCACGGGCCGTTCGCCGACGAGATCGACGGCCGGCAGGTCGTGGTCGTGATCGACAACACCGACGACGTGGCCGTCTACGAGGCGCCGCCGCTGCCGGTCGACCGCCAGGAGGATTCGCTCGTCGACGGCAACGGCACCGCTTGGCAGCTCCGGCGGGACGGCCTCGTGGCGAACGGGAACCGGCGCGAACGCGTGGCCGGGCGACACGGGCTCTGGTTCGCGTTCCGGACCCAGTACCCGAACCCGACGGTGGTCACGGGGGCGCAGTAGCCCCCGCGGGCCACCGGCCGTGTCGTAAAGTTCATATCCGTCCCCGGCCGCTGCACTCCCAATGTCGCGACGGCACTGCCCGGCGGTCGGTCCCGAGGCCCGTGCCGGCGCGATCACAATCGGGGCTCCCCGTTAGCCCCATTCACCTCCTCTCCTGTTCCGGTCCGCATCGATGCCGAAGCTAGCCCGCCACCAACCCCCAACACGCATGCCACCCCACACGCAGCCCACCGATCGATCCAGTCCGCCAGCCAGCCGGAGGCGCCCGCCATGAGCGAGGACGTCGCTGACGTCCGGGCCTACACCATCCGGCTCGAACTCGTCGACGAGCCCGGCGAACTCCTCCACGCGCTCGAGCCGATCGCCGAGAAGGGCGGCAACCTGCTGTCGATCTTCCACGAACGCGGGAACGTCACGCCCCGGGGCCATATCCCGGTGGAAGTCGACCTCGAGTGTCCGCCCGGCCGCTTCTCGGCGATCGTCGACGCGCTCCGGGCGGCCGGCGTGAACGTCATCCAGGCCGGCGCCGATCGCTACCGCGAGGAGGTGATGGTGCTGTTGGTCGGGGACCTGATCGACACGGACCTCTCGGATACGCTCTCCTCCATCGAGGACAGCACGTCGATGACCGTCGTGGACATCGCCCTGTCGGCGCCCTCTGGGACCGGCGGCGAGTCCAGCGCGCTGCTCCGCCTCGCCACGGCGCCGGGGCGGGACGGCGACGCGATCAGCGCGGTCCGATCAGTCGTGACCGACAAGGGCGTCCGCGTGATCGAACCCGTGGAGGTCGACCGCGAATGAGGCTCGCCGTGCTGGGCGCAGGCGCCGTCGGCGGCGCGGTCCTCGAGCTGGCGGGCGACTACGGCCACGAGGTCGTCGCCGTCGCCGACAGCCGGTCGGCGGCGGTCGATCCGGCCGGCCTCGAGGCCTCCGCGGTTCGGGACCGGAAGGAACGCGAGGGCGCCGTCGGCGAACGCGATCCGGAGGCGGCCCTGGACGCCGAGTACGACGTCCTCGTCGAAGCGACCCCCACCACGCTGGGGGACGCCGAGCCCGGCTTCGGCCATGCGGCCCGAGCGCTGGAGCGTGACCGCCACGTCGTGCTCGCGAACAAGGGCCCGGTCGCCGAGCGGTACGAGGAGCTCCGGGCGCTCGAAGCCGACAGCGGTGGCCAGGTGCGGTTCGAGGCCACCGTTGGCGGCGCCATCCCGGCCGTGACGACGGTACTGGACCACGGACCACAGCATGTCACGGCGGTCCGCGGGGTGCTGAACGGCACGGCGAACTTCATCCTCTCCCGGATGGCGGCGGAGGGACTGGGCTACGACCACGTGCTCGCCGAGGCGAAGGACCTCGGCGTGGCCGAGGCGGATCCGGCGTTCGACGTCGACGGGACCGACGCCGCGTTGAAGTGCGTGATCCTGGCGAACGTGCTGGCGAACGGCGGCTTCTCGCTCGAGGACGCCACCGTCGAGGGGATCCAGGACCTGCCGGGATCCGCCCTGGAACTGGCAGCCGAGGACGGTCGCACGGTGCGGCTGATCGGAGAGGCCACCCGCGACCAGGTCCGAGTCGGCCCCCGGCTGGTCCCCCAGCACGGCACCCTCGCGGTCGGTGGGACCCTCAACATCGTCCAGATCGAGACGGAGGACGGCGGCCGCCTGAACCTCAGCGGCGCGGGCGCCGGCGGGCCGGAAACGGCCACCGCCGTGCTCGCCGACGTCGGGCGATTACCTGACGCCGACTGACGCCTCGACTGGCCCGGCCGGTCCGTGGCAGCCCGTCACACGAGAAATCGCCCGACTCGACGGGGTTCGGCCGATCTAACTATCGAAATGGTTTTAGCCGCATGTGTCGAACGAATCCGTCAGTAGCGCCGCGAGGCGCGGAGCAACCAAATGAGCGACAAACCGCACCAGAACCTGGCCATCATCGGCCACGTCGACCACGGCAAGAGCACGCTCGTGGGCCGACTCCTCTTCGAGACAGGGAGCGTCCCCGAGCACGTCATCGAGCAGTATCGGGAGGAAGCTGAGGAGAAAGGCAAGGGCGGCTTCGAGTTCGCCTACGTCATGGACAACCTCGCCGAGGAGCGCGAGCGCGGGGTCACCATCGACATCGCCCACCAGGAGTTCGACACCGACAACTACTACTTCACCATCGTGGACTGCCCGGGCCACCGTGACTTCGTGAAGAACATGATCACGGGGGCCTC
>CAZKPC010000086.1:0-6599 GCA_964554565.1 uncultured Halobacteriales archaeon | reverse complement strand
TAGAGGCCGTCCTCGGCCAGCCCGCGGAGGATCTCGTTGATCCGGTTGTGCGACAGGGAGATGTCGTACTGGCTCTCCAGGAGTTCGCTCAATTCCCGGCTGGACGCCGTCGGATTGGCCACGCGAGCCTTCAGGATGGCGAGGTCGCGAGGAGACATGTCCTCTGGCGAATCCCTCGAAGCCATACCGGCCACCTCCCACGGTGGGCTAACAAATGTTTCCTGTCATGAGACGATCGGGAGAACGGGCTGCTCGAACAGTCCGGAAGTCACGCTTTTTAGCGGGCTCCCGCACAGGGCAACCCGTGAACGATCGAGATCGCTATCTAACCGGGCACGTCGCTATCGTCGACGAGAGGTGGTCCCTCGAACGAGGGGCCGCGCCTGCTCCCGATGACTGAAGACGACGACGCCGAGGGGGCGTCCGAGAGTCGGGTCGAGATCTCGCCAGACGAGGCCTTCCAGCTGGTCCCCGACCCGGACCGCGAGGGCGTGGAGCCTTACGAGGTGTTCGTGCAGTGGGAGCGGGGCGAACCACACGAGCACGCCGAGACGATCGATGCCCCCAGCGATGCCATGGCCGCCATGCTGGCCAAGCGGAACATCGACGTCCGGTCGGAACCGTTGAGCATCTGGGTAACGCCGCGGCGGACGCTCACGCGAACCCCGGGGACCGACCCGTCCCTCGTTCCGGCGACGGATCGGTCCTATCGATCCGTCCAGTGGTACGCCGAGCATCAACTCGAGCTCGACGGGGAGCAGTCCGGGGCGGACGACGCCGAGCCTTCTGGTAGTCGATAGCTCTCCGAACAAGGACCCTCAACAGCCGTCAGACCTCGAGGCGCTCGAGCTCTCTCGGCTGGAAGGACTCGACGAACGGCCCGAACTCGCCCGTGTGGCTTCCGCTTCGTCCGTTCGAGGACCCCTCATCGATCAGGGCCGCCATCTCGTCGGTCGTCAGATCCACGGGGAGGCTGGACAGCGCCGGTAGCACGTTCGCCCGCCACTCCTGCTCGAGTTGATCGAGCGAGGTACCGAGGACGCCGCTCCGGGCCAGCAGCCCGGGCGACTCGAAAGCGAACAAGTCACCGCAGTATCGGAGGTTGTCGCTCACGGCCCGCCTCAATCGCTCCCGGCCCTCGCCCGGGTCGGCGTGCTCCATGACAGACTGCCACCGGTCGGAGTGCTCCCGGTGGAACGTCTCCTCCTGGTCGGCGACAGTGGCCCGCTCCGCGATCGGCTGGAACTCGCTCTCGGCGAGGGCCTCCAGGAGGAGCTGTTCAGCCGTATCGTAGCAGAGGAGGCGAACGACGGTATCGGCGAAGTCGGCGTGCTCGCGTTCGACCAGCACCGTGTTTCGCCGGTCGGTCGCCGCCCGATCGATGGCCAGCTCGTCGAGCATCGCCTCGCGGGACTCCGTGAGGAGTTCGTACCAGAGCCGGGCGTGTCCCAGCTCGTCTTGGGCGATACTGGTCAGGACGTTGTCCTCCTCCAGCGTCGGGGCCACCGTGAGCCACTGTTTGAGGCGCTCGCCGTGGATGAATTCGTCGTCGGCGATCCCGAACAGGAAGTCCTCGGCGGCGGCCCGTTCGGGATCCGTCAAGCCGGAGACCGGCATCTCAGTCGGAGGCCGTCCCGGTCGCCGGACTCGACGGCGAGCGGTCTTGAGCGGCGTGATAACGCCGGAGCGTGTCACGAACCCAGCTGTTGTCCTCGAAGTAGTTCCGGAGGACCCCGATCCGTTCCTCGTGCATGGGCCCGCCCTCGTGTCTGATCTCGTTTAAGTCCTCCATGCTCGGCGGGGTGTAGTCCCAGGACTCGGACTCCTCATCGTACTCGAGCCGGTCATCGGGGACCTCGAGGCCCACCGCCCGAACCTTCGGGACCCAGTAATCCAGGAAGTCCTGGCGGAGTTCGTCGTTCGTCTTCGTCCGGATCCCGAGCTCGTGCATCCGCCGTGAGGCCGAGCTCCGGTGCTCATCAGTGGGGCCGAAGAACAGCATGCCCCGCGGCCACCAGGTATCGACGGCGGCCTGCATCCGCTCCTGCTGTTCCGGCGTGCCAGTTGCATAACGCTGCAGCAGGTCGTGGCCGTGTCGCATGTGGAACTCCTCCTCGCGGCAGATCCGCTGCATGACCCGGCGATACGGGCCGTAGTTGGTCTTGAGCAGGCTGTGCTGGAGGATCATGGCAGCGCCGTCGGTGAAACAGGTGAAGGCCGTCAGATCGAACCAGTCCTCGATCGGGAACTGCATGCTCGAGCCGTAGCTGGCGTCGCCGTTGGCCAGGTCCTCGAGCATCTCCCAGCGGTCCTGACCCAGGTCCTCGCAGATCCGGTACTGCATCAGCGCGTGGCCGACTTCGTCCTGGAGCTTGGCCGTCAGCGCGAGCTTGCGGTGAAACGTCGGGGCCTGCTGCAGGAGCGGTCGCTCCGACATGTTCCCCATGATCTCGCTGTTGGCCGTGAACTGGACGATCCGGGAGACGAGCGTCCGGTACTCCTCGGTCATCTCGTCGGAGGGCTCGATGACGGCTCCCTCCGCGAGCTTCTCCTCGAAGTCCATTACTGCGGCGGCCTAAGTCATGTCCTGGTAATAAACTTCCGGGGGGTGGGGCATCGGTCGCTAAGGTGGAGTACTGCTACCGCAATCGAAGGCAGGGATCCAGGCTCCGCGCTCGAGCGGGATCCGATTCGGCCGAAGGACTCACCCGAACTGTTCGAACGGCTGTTGGCAGGACTCACAGTAATGGACCCGGCGACACAGGCCGGGGCCGCGTTCCTGTTCGAGGCGGGTGTCATGAGAGCCACAGAACGGACACGGCTGGCCGCGGACATCGGAGCTCGGCCCGTTGGTGTGATCGGTCATCGTGGGATGATCGGACCCCCGTGCTGGGACCTCACTGCTCCCGGCACCATGTGGGTGTGAACGGTCCGGCGGTCAAATAGTCGTTGCCGATCGATGGTACCGGCGCGGTTGTAGCAATGAGCGGATCCTGGGCCAGCGAACCAGTAGGGACGAACGCTTTTTGACCGGCTTCGAGAAACGGGGGCTGGAGCCAGCCTTCATGCGGAAAACGATCCTCGATCCCGAAGCCGGCGATGAACTGGTCGATGACAACCCTGCCGTGGATCAGACCGCGTACTCGCGCGGCGTCGTGGTGGGCCATCAAACCCACGACCGCGTCTACCTGTCGGGCGTCACGCCCGTCGACACCGTGGGCGAGGACATCGGCACGCAAACCCGCGAGGTCCTCGAGATCATCCAACGGTACCTCCAAGACCAGGGCGGGTCCGTGGAGGACGTCGTCCGCGTCAGGGTTTTCGTCGAAGACGCCGTGGATACCGACTTCGGCGCGGTGCATGCGGCGCGACGCGAGTTCTTCGAACCGGACCACTTCCCGGCGAGCACGCTGGTTGAAATCGACCAGCTGGTTCGGGGCCGCATCGAGATCGAAGCCGAGGCTATCATCCCCGAGAGTGGCTGGGAGACCGAGACGGCGCGGCTGGAATAACGGCAACAGGCGTCGCAACCGAGCGACCTGAGGGCGTTTGAGTCTACAAGCTGTGCTTGGAATCCACCGGCGAACGAGCCGGTCGTCTGTGCCCGACCAATGTCTCACTGAAACCTTTATCCGCACCTCCCAGGAACCCGCAAGCACCATGGGTTCATCCGGCACCTTGACCGTCGATTCGCTGCTGCCCCAGGCCGTTGAGCGGTCGCCGGAGCGGGACGCGATCGTGGACCTTTCGACGGGGGACCGGCTCACTTACCGCGAGCTCGATACGCGCGTCGAGGCGTTCGCGAAGGGGCTGGCTTCGGCCGGCATCAGCCACGGGGATCACGTGGCCATCTGTCTGAAGAACCGACCCGAACACGCGATCGCGTTTCTGGCGACCCAACGACTCGGCGCCGTGGCCGTCCCGTTCAACTTCCGCTTGGCGGCGGAGGGTGTCAGGTATACGATCGATGACGCGGACGCCGAGCTGTTCATCTACGGGCCAGCGGTCCGTGAGATCGTGGCCCGGCTGAGCGATAAACTCGCCGTGCCGGAGTTCGTGGAAGTCGGCGCGGATCCGCTGCCGGTGGCCACCGCCTATCAGGAGATCGCCGGGACCGACGGCCCGGCGCCGGATCCGACGATCCGGCCTGACGATCCCAGCGTGATCCAGTATACCTCCGGCACCACGGGGGACCCGAAGGGCATCCCGCTGGATCACGCGGCGTCGATGTCCCGCGTGCTCCTGGACTCCCTCGGGCAGCGCTACTACCTCGAGGAGTGCATGCTCGGTGCGATGCCCCTCTACCACACCGTCGGCCTGCACGGGATCCTGCTGCCGATGGTTGCCGTCAGCGGCACGTACCTGAGCATGCCCGATTTCGAGCCGGCGGTCGGCGTGGAAGCGATCGATGAGCACGGCGTGACCGCGATGCACGAGGCGCCCGCGATCTTCCGCCGCCTGCTCGAAACAGAGGCCATCGAGGATGCTGACCTCGACACCGTGCGCGCGATCGCGTTCTCGGGCGCCCCGATGAGTCCGGCCCTGATGGAGACGGTAATCGAGACCTTCGATCCGGATTTCGTTTCGAACCAGTACGGCTGCACGGAGGCGTACGCGCCGCTCGCCCAACGCTATTTCTCGACCAGCCGGGAGCCGGCGCCGACGGGACCGGCGAACGTGCTCTACCGGACCCGGATCGTGGAATTCGAGGCCGAGGATCCAGACAAACCGGTGCCGGACGGTGAGGAAGGGGAGCTCGTCGTCCATACCGACTCGCCGGTGGCGTTCGACGAGTACTGGCAGAAGCCCGAGGAAACCGAGGCCGCGATCCATGACGGCTGGTTCTTCACCGGCGACGTGGCCTACCGGACGGATGACGGCGGCGTCGTCATCACTGGCCGCGTTGACGACATGATCATCTCGGGCGGCGAAAACATCCATCCGACCGAGCTGGAGGACGTCCTCGAAGCCAACGAAACGGTGGTCGAAGCTGGTGTCGTCGGCGTCGACGACGAATCCTGGGGAGAGATCCCGATGGCGTTCGTCGCGTCGAGGGGAACCCTGACGGCTCAGGACCTCGACGACTACATGCGGAACAGCGACGACATCGCGGACTTCAAACGCCCGCGGGCCTACGAGTTCGTCGAGGAACTCCCGCGCAATCAAAGCGGGAAACTGCTCCGGGATCAGCTCCAGGGCATGGCGGCGGACCGGCGAGCAAAATAACGCAACCGCCGGGGCCTCCCAGCGTTTCAACGGGAGCCGGGTCGTTCAGAAATCGAGGCCGGAGAGCGGTGGGGTCTCAGGACCGGGTCTCCTCGTGGTAGAGTTCGAAGGCGTCGAAGATCGGCTGATCGCTCATGGCGAACAGCACGGCTTCCTCGTCGGCGGCGTGGGCATGCCAGTTCCCGGACGGCACGACGAACGTATCCCGTTCGCCCCATTCGAGCACCTGGTCACCGACGTGGGTCGATCCGGAGCCTCTGATCACGTGGAAGACCTCGGAACTGTTGTGGCGGTGTTCCTCGGTTTCCTCGTTGGACTCCAGGAGCTGTAACCGGAGGGACATCGTGGCCATCGTCGGCCCCTGCCCGGTCTCGGGATCGACGTATTCCAGGCAGACGCCGTCGTGCGGTGAGTAGGTCCCCTCGACGTCGTTCTCCATCGCATGGCGGAGCGACTCGTAGGCATCGTCCCAGGCGAACCGATACGGCGGCACGTCACGATAGCCGCTGCCGTCCTCCTTGAGCGGGCGGAGGCGGCCGAACTGGGAGTTGTGGAACCCCTGTGGTTTGTCCATCGGCTGCCGGTGGTCCTCGTGGTTCTCGAAGATCGGCGCGTTCAGCGCCTCGCCGACGAAGGGCCAGTCGAGGACGTCGATCCAGACGGCGGTTTCCTCCTCCGATTGGTTGACGTGGTCGTGATACGTCCAGTTCGGGGTCGTGATCAGGTCGCCCGGTTCCATCGGGAAGGGCTCGCCCTCAACCACGGTGTACATGTCCTGGCTCCCCTCCACCACGAACCGGAACGCTCCCACGTTGTGGCGGTGGGCGGCCGCTTCCTCGCCGGGGGTAACCGTCTGGAAGAACACCGAGATCGTCGGCGTCGGGATCGTCCGCTCCTCGGCCGGGTTGGTCAGGGCCAAGGACCGTCGGAGGCCGGCCTCGAGGTCCTCGAGCGGGGCTTCCTGCTCGATCTTCCGGAGGGAGTCCTCGATGTCCTCCCACCGCCAGAGGAAGGCGTCGAGGTCGGTATCGGGCTCGTTCCAGTCCTCGTGCACGTCCCACATCGTCCGCAGGTGCCGGTCGTCCAGGGTCGACTGGAGGCCGTCGCTGATGTATCGTGCCATGGCGATTGCTTGGCGTGGCCGGACATAAAGGTGGGTTCTCGCCTCCGATTGCCGTCCCCGGATATGACGGATCCTCGAACCTCCCGAATCTCGCCAGCAGTGGCCCGGGTTCCGGACTGGCCGGTACCGGCACTGCGAGGCTGACGGGCCACCCGACTCCGAAAGCGTTTATAAACTCGACTCGCCCTGGTAACGTATCGATGCTGCAGGTCGCCGACGTTCGGAAGGAGTTCGGTGGCCTGGTCGCCGT
>CAZKPC010000085.1:0-6642 GCA_964554565.1 uncultured Halobacteriales archaeon | reverse complement strand
CAGATAGACGTCGTTCTCAGTGATGGTCGGCGCCATGGCGTCGCTCTCGGCGGTCTGGAGTCGGACCGGCGACACCGTCGTCGCGGAGACCAGCAGCCCGAGGAGCAACACGACGATGATGATGGCGCGGGTCAGCATTGGTGTCGATCGGGACGGCCGCCGGTAGCCTGGCGAAGCCTTGCCCACCAGTCGGGTTAACGGTTACTCAGCGGCTTTCCATTAGCCTGCATTAGATGTTTCTCTGAGGAATGGCATAGTCCGTAATGTCTGAACGCTAGCTCGAAGTCTCCTAACCCCGAGAGCAAGGATCTCGTCAGCTGGATTGTGAGGTGCCCTGCGGGATGGTTCTGAATTCGTCGAATCCGTTCGACTTGGATTCAGGGCGCTCGCATGTTCAGACCGACGTGTCCCGTCGGATGGCCGGACCCGAACGCAGTTAATGCAGGTCATTGAATGCCATAGCAATGAGCGGTGGAGCGGACGGGACCACGCAGGTCGTGACCGAGGGAGGTGTAACCATCGAGAAACACGTGAACCGGGATCGCCCCCAACACGTCGCCGTTCTCTTCGAAATCCGGTCTGGGAGGCCGGACGAGGTCCGCGTCCGACTCCGTGATCCGGTCCCGGACCAGTTCAGTGTCGGCTTCCATCCTGATTTCGGCAGTGAGCAGTGGTCCCGGACCGACCAGACAGTGGATTTCGAAATCGTTCTCGACGGCGGCGAGACGTGCCGAACAGCCTATGGCGTCGGGAACGTTCCGGAGTCCGAGGTCTCTCTACTCAGCGCGGAACCGTCGGTTGAAGTTCCACGGACCGAAGAATTGGATGCTTCAGTCGCCGAGCCTGAACCCGGTGAGAGTGGGGGAACTCTCGGAGGCCTTGAGGACCTCGACCTCGATCTCGCGATGGACGCCGAGGATGTCGATCTCGGTGATTCCGTTTTCGATGACCAGTTTCCGGATGTGGGCCGCTCGGACGCTCCCGACGCCGGTGAAGGGGACGCCTCCCAGCCGGTGGAAACCGCTTCCCGTTCTCTCCGTGCGGAGGAGTCCCAGGATGAAGCGGAATTCTTCGAGGAAGTCTTCGAGGATGATGGCGACGTGGAGTCCGAATCATCGCCCGTCGCCGAAGGGAATAACGTCCTGACGTCGAATGTCGATATCGAGCCCCCCGAATCAAGAGACGAAGCTTCCGCCGAACCGGCCTCCGAACCCGTCCAGCCGCCTGACGAGGCGGACTCCGTGGCTCAACCAACAGTAGAGTCGTCTGCGCGTGGATCGGCTGGGTGGATCTCGGCCTCCCTGAAGGAGACGATCGAGGAGCTCGAGGCAGCAACTGCCGAACTCGCCGCGTCGACGACGGACAAACGGACGACATTAGCCGAGCTGCAGGACCAACTCGCTACAGTGCGAGATGAGCTAGGCGCGATGGCTAGCTCGCTCGAAGCCGTGGAGGACCAGTCGAGGTATCAGGCGACAGTGCTCGAGGAACTCGGCGACTCGATACGGGCGCTCGAGTCCTCCATACCGGATCAGGAGTCGAGACAAGATCACGACGGTTCGGAGCTCCACGCGACCATCTCGGATGTCGCCGAGGAAATCTCGCTGATCAAATCGTCGCTGGCCTCGAACCTGGAAACCGCCTACCAACACCGAACGGACCTCGATACAATCGGCGCCGAGATCGAGAAAACCGGTGAGACCGTTGAAACGATCGCCGGCCGGACAGAGTCGATCACGGATGAACTGGCGAGCTTCCGGGAGCTGCTCCGGGCGAACGCCGACTCCCTCGAGGCGTTGGAATCGAACCAGCTCGCCCTGCAGGACGCGGTACACGCGATGCATGATCGCTTGGAGGAACTCGAGGATCGGCTCGAACAGGTCTCGGAATCGATGGGAGCGGACGAATAGGCCTGGCGTATTCGGGGAAATCATTTCCCGTCTAAAACGGAACCGCGAGCAAAGGGTCTCGCCGCTGTAGCTCAAGCCAGACAATAGCCTTCTGGATACACCGTGGAAACTTCGAATGACCTTCTGCGATCAACCCGTTGAAAGATTATTTGCTGGTCGATTCAGTGCTCAGACCTCGAGCCAGTCGTCGAAGGCCCGCTCGCCGGTCGCGAAGTAGTAGACGTGGTCGGACTCGATCACCGCGTAGGCGTCGTAGTTCGGATCGTACAGGACCCGCTTGTTCTGATCGATGGCGATGTCGACGAGGTCCTCGAGCGTCTCGATCCGGATGTACTCCCGCTCCGACTTCGTCGGGATCTGGCCGTTCGAGATCCACTCGTCGTACCGCGAGCGGGCGATCATCGTTTCGAGCCGTTCGACGTCCGGCGTTCTGAAGTACAGGATCGCCAGTGCGATGCCGAGCAGCAGCAACAGGCCGCCGAGGCCGCCGAGGATGAAGACCTGGGACATGTTGGGCGACCCGGTTACCTGTCGGGTCACGGTATCGCTGTGGCTTGCGGACCCGCTGAGGCCCCCAGCCAGCCAGTAGCCGCCGCCCGCGAACGTGAACGTGGTCCGGTCCGAGATCCGGCCCGAGTACTGGCCGGTGTCATAGGTAACCGTGAGGTTCAGGGCGTGACTGAACGACCCCACGCCGCCCACCGCGCTCTGGCGGTCAGAAATGAGCTGTTGGGTTTCCGTGACGTTGAATGACACGTTCATGCTGGCATCCCCGTCCTGGACCTGGGCGTCGTCGTGCTTGATCAATCGGTTCTCGCTCCAGAACACCTCGTCGTCTCGACTGGCTGTGAACGTATGGACCAGCCGGTGCTGGACCGTGACAGGTTGGCCTTCGGGAACGCTGGTCGTGATCTCGAGCGTCATCACCGGGGAGACCTTGAAGAGATAGGCGGATTTGTCGACGAGGACGCGACCCTGCTCGTACAGCGTCTGATTCGTGCCGGTGACGACCGCTCGGGTTTCCGAGCCCGTCTGGATCTGTTGCTGGTCGGTCTGCTCGCTGACCTGGTTGACGGGTGGGTTCGAGAAGACGAACCACGCCCCGCCCAGCGCGACCACCCCGATGATGACCAGGATGATGCCGAGGATGAGGCCGTAATTCGCAATGACCCGCTGTGATCGGACGGAGACAGACATGCTGGATGCGTTTCGGGTCTACCGACGCTGGACCGCCAGGCCCCGAGTTTCCAATCCGTTTCAGTGAAACGAATTTAACGTTACCGGTCCCTGTGGAATCGATTTCGGACCCTTGGATAGCGCGCTTGATACCGGTAATCGGTGTGTTAAAGGGCGTCGGGACTGTGTGTTATCGCCATGCCCAACGGGCCGTCGTCCGCCGAGACACGTCGGGTCCTCGTCGTGGAGGACGAACGGGAGCTCGCGGACCTCTACACCGAATGGCTCCAGCCGGCGTTCGAGGCGGAGGCCGTGTACGGCGGCGAGGCGGCGATCGGCGCGCTCGACCAGGGCTGGGATGCGGTGCTCCTCGATCGCCGGATGCCCGGCGTGACCGGCGACGAGGTGCTCTCGGAGGCGCGATCGATGGGACATGAGTATCCGGTCGCCATGGTGACCGCCGTCGAGCCCGACTTCGACATCGTCGAGATGGGTTTCGACGACTACATCGTCAAACCGGTGACCCGGGAGGACCTCCACGACACCGTCGAGCAGCTGATCGGCCTCGGCGAGTACGACAGCGCGATGCAGCAGTACTTCTCGCTGGCGTCGAAGAAAGCGGCCCTGGAGACCAACAAGACCGAGCGGGAACTCCAGAACAGTTCCGAGTATCAGGAGTTGAAACAGCGGCTGGAGGCCGTCAAGCAACAGGTGGATGCCAACCGCGATAGCTTCTTCGAGGAAGGGGCGGCCGACGGCGTCTTCAAGGATCGCATGAGCGGCTCCAAACAGTCCTGAACGAGGAACCAACGTGACTACCGACGAGGACGACGCGGGGGAGCGGGGGTCGGAGGACGAGGACTCCGACCTCGAGGCGCTGTTCGATTCGATCCCTAGCGAGGCGTTCGACGCCGAGGAGGACGTCGAGGTGTCGCCGACCGGGGAGGACGAGGCGCGGTCCGACCAGTTCGTCTTCGGGGACGATCCGGACGCGACGGAGGAGCCATCGAGCGGGTCCGGCGGCCGCGGCCGGTTCGACGACTTCCTCCAGCGGGCCGATGAGTCCGAGGAAAGCGAGACCTCGGGCCGAGCCTCCAGCAAGCGGCAGAACATTCAGGAACTCCTCGGCCGGGTCGAGGGGGAATCCTCGGCCTCCACGCCGGATGAGGGGTTGGACCCCGATTCGTTCATGGAGCGGGAGTCCGGCGGCGCAGAGTCCGACACCGAGACATCGGTCGCCACTGGTGAATCAAGCGGATCGAGCCAGTTCGACGACCCGGCCCTGGAAGGGCTCGCTGACGCGTCCGACGTGCTCTTCGAGGCGAGCCGGGGAGATGGCGGGTCCGAGGCCGACACCTGCCAGCCGTTCTTCTCGATGGACTCGTCGTCGGACCAGAACGTCCTGCTGATCTCGCTGCGTCAGTCGGCGGAGGACCGGCGGCAGGCGTTCCTGGCCGGGGCTGACGGCGAGCCGGCCAACATGGCGATCATCTCGAG
Source organism: uncultured Halobacteriales archaeon (assembly GCA_964554565.1). Lineage (GTDB taxonomy): Archaea > Halobacteriota > Halobacteria > Halobacteriales > Hikarchaeaceae > CAZKPC01. Next base: position 2,059 of record CAZKPC010000085.1, on the reverse strand, counting down.
CAGCGACAAGGACCGCCAACGACAGTCCGGCCGGCACGGCGGGGGCGCCTCGTCGGGAATGACGGTGAAAGTCGTGGATGACCCCGGCGACCTCACGCGGCTCGGGATCACGATCAGCAACGTGCTCAGCTCCTGGCAGGACAACCACCACCAGACGCTGGTCTGTTTCGACTCGGTGTCGACCCTGCTCCAGTACGCCGAACTGCAGCGGGTCTTCCGGTTCATCCACGTGCTCCAGGGCCGGCTCGGGAACATCGGGGCCAGGACGCACTACCACCTGAACCCCGACGCCCACGATTCACAGACCGAGGCCACGATGCGGTCGCTCTTCGACGGCGTGATCACGGTATCGGCGTCGGGCGACCTCTCCTACGAGTAATCGGCCCGGTATCGAACTGGCGGCCTCAGCTTTCACTCGAGCGTGCCTGCCTCCGAACACGCCAGCCAGTCGGACCTCACTGCAGCTCATTGGGTTCGCCGCTGAGGTTTCGAACGCTGCAGCTAGTCGATACGCTCACTCGGTAACACACGGCCAGCGCCGATCAGGGGTCGTTTTCGGCGTTCGCGTCGGTCAGCACCTGGTGCCGGAAGAGGCCCCACTTCTTCTCCTCGGTCAAGCCATCGAATTCGGTGCTACAGTACGGACAGGCCGGCTCGGTCAGCTGGTCCACGTCGACGGCTTCCCGACAGGACTCACAGGTGGCGGTCGAGACCCCGGCGTCGTGCGCTTCCCGCTGGAGGTCCTTGGCCGCCTCGAGGTCGTCCAGGACGTGCATCCGGGATTGGATCCTCGAGAGCTGCTCGTTCAGCGTCTCGGTTCGGGCGTCGTTTTCGTCCACCTGATCGAACAGGTGATTCAGGATCTGCTCGACGTTCTCGAACTCGGTTTCGACTTCGTCGAACCGGGAATCGACCTCGCCCCGGACCTTGGTGACCTGGTCGGCGACCTCACCGAGCTTGCCTTCGATCTGCTCGACCGATTGGGCGTCCGGCTTGTCCTGAACGGTCTCCTCGATCCCATCCAACCGCGAATCGAGCTGTTGGAGCTGCTTGGCGACCTTCCGGGTCCGCTGTTGGGTCGCTTGATCGACCTGCTGGACCTCCTCGCTGGCCGCCTCGATCTCCGCCTCGAGTTCCTCGATCCGGTCGGCGAGCTCCCGGTGTTTGTGCTCGGCGGCAAGCTGCTCCTGGATGTTCCCGCCACCGCCGGAGTCACTGAACTCCTTCAGGGCCCGGATCAACTGAACGGTCTCGCTGACCCCGCCAGCGTCCGGCCCGTCTCGGTCACGGGTCTCGGCTGCCGACTGACCCGGCCCGGCTCCCTGGTTCCCCTCCTGGATGACCTTGATCAGGTCGATCAGGTTATCGTCGACGCTCGAGGACTCGGCCTGGGTCCGTTCGGATTTCCAGTCCTTGAGGGTCTCGATGAGCGGGATCACGCCGTCGTCGTAGTCGGCCGGGCTCGACGCTTCCTCGGGGTCGGCCCGTTCCGTGCCCGATGGTGACGCCCGCTCCCGCTCGGAGTGGTCGGGTTTCGACCCCGGATCCCCGGCGGAGCGCCCGCTCTCAGCCGGGCTTCCCGTCCCGGAGACGCCACGGCCGGCGTCGATCTCGAGGTCGTCGATCACGGTCGCCAGCTCGTCCATCATCCAGTAGGAAGACATCAGCTGGTGGAGGAGTTCGTCCTCGCTGACGCCACGCGATTCGGCGACCTGCTCGATCCACTCCCCGAAGGATTCGGCGTCCGTGTGGCGGTGGTCGTCCAATACGTCGTCGTCCATTGGTTCTGGGGGCGGTGTTCGACTCGATGTCAGCTACGGATACTATGGTAGCTCTGCTGCGGCTAAATATCTTCTGCAGGCTGTCTGCCAACTGTATGACGGTTTCTCCGGATCGGTCCAGCTCGGCCCTGTCGGCCCGGCGCGTCAGTTCCACGGATGGCGGCCCGGGGAGTCCGGCCACAGCGGATACCAATAGGACTCGTCCTCCTCGATGTCGAGTTCACCGTCGAGCACGCTCCGGAGCTTGAACTCCAGGCCGTGGTCGCGTTCGTTCGGGC
>CAZKPC010000084.1:1322-6682 GCA_964554565.1 uncultured Halobacteriales archaeon | reverse complement strand
CTCTCGAGGCAATGACCCGGGTTCAAATCCCGGTTGGAGCACTCCTACCTCGACGCTATCTGGTGGTTTTCGGCCGTGTACTAACCCGGGGTAAATCCAGGTACTGCTCATGTTTATCCATAGTGCCCGCGCCCTCATAACGCGCTCACCGGGTTGCTAAGACCGAGTGGCAACTGGCAGTCGGAACCGCAATTCGGTGATCCGCGGCATGAGGTGATTTGATCATCGCCCTTGGAAGCAGGTTGTTTGTGTAAGGCAGTTTGTCGGTTTTTTCAGCCCCCGATAACCGGGTGGTACAGGATCAAAACGAGCTCGCTACCGACTGAACGACGTATTGTTCCGGCGTAGAAGCAGTCTCACCCTCGCCACCCACCATGGGTTTTGCAGTATCGGTGTATCATTGTCTCACTCGCGCCTGGCTCGGTCGGACCTGTCCGGAGATTTCGCGCCTCGGTGGCTCCTGGTTGCCAGAGCGCCGATGCCAACGCTTCTGAATCTATCATCTCGTGTGGCCCTTTCTACCAATGTCCAGCCAGAGGGTGTGCTCAGAGTTCGCCGTCGGCGGCCATTTCACGGAGGTCAGCGACCCGGTCGCGGATGGCCTCCATGTCGTCGGCCGCCCGTTTGTCGTCGACGTGGCTGTACATCAGCCCCATCCGGTGGTTCGACCGGAGGCGGTCCTCATTCCGCGCCAGGAAGTCCCAGTACAGCCCGTTGAACGGACAGGCCCGGTCGCCCGTATCCTTTGTCTTGTCGTAGTGACAGTCGGCACAATAGTCCGACATCCGGTCGATGTAGTTGGCCGAGGAGACGTACGGTTTCGTGGCAAACACTCCCTGACCGTACTGCCCCATCTCGACGACGTTCGGCGTCGTCACCCAATGATAGGCATCGACGTAGGTCGCGTGAAACCAGTCGTTGAGTTCGCCGGGCTCAACTCCCCACAGGGTCGCGAAATTCGCCAACACCATCAGGCGCTGGATGTGATGGGAGTAACCGCGTGCGTAAACGTCCTCGACTGTCTCCGACAAACACCGCATATCGGTGTCTCCGGTCCAATAGAGGTCGGGGAGGTCGTGGCTAGCATTGAGTTGGTTGGCTGTCGCCAGTTCCGGCATCGCGTGGCGATAGACGTGACGCATGAACTCCCGCCATCCCAGCACCTGTCGGATCGCCCCTTCGACGGAAGTGAGGGTTGTTCGTTCCTCGTGGAACGCGTCCTCGATCGCCTCGATCACCTCGATCGGGTGCAACAGCCCGAGGTTTATCGCGGCCCCTAGAAGCGCGTGTGACATAGCCCAGTCATCGCCCCGCATCGCGTCCTGATACGGTCCGAACTCCGGGAGACGCTCGGAAACGAAATGGTCGAGCTGTCGGCGGGCCTGCTGCCGGGTCACCGGCCACGGAAACTCGTCCATATCAGTGGTCCCCCACGTGTCGAACGTCTCGGCCACCCAGGTCGCGGTTTCGAGGGTTGTTTCGTCGTATTCGTGGTCGGGAATCGGCGGCGCCTCCCAGTCGTCAGGGGGAAACTCCCGATTCTGTTCGTCGTAGTTCCACTCGCCACCGACCGGGTCGCCGTCGGACATCAGCACCCCGCTTTCGCGGCGCATCCACCGGTAGAACTCCTCGTGTCTGAACGGCTGGCTCTCGTCGCTCGGGTCGCCGTTCGCCCACTCATCGAAGGCTGCTCTGGTGCTGACGAACAGTTCGTTCTCGACGAACCGGATATCGCCGTCGGCTCCCCTTACCAGCTCCCGAAGTCGGCGCTCGGAGCCGTGGCTGGGCGATCGCATCGAAACCAGGGTCGCCTCAGGGTGATCGCCGAAGAACTCCTGTAGCCCCGCGCCGAAGCTCCCCGCGGTGATATAGATCACCTCGTACCCCGCCTGACGGAGCCGGCGCCTGAACCGACGCATCCCGCCGAAGACCAGCGTGAGTTTGTGGTGGTGATACGGCATCCGGTCCGCGAAGTCACGTGCCTCGATCAGCAGCACGCGGGACCCATCGGCCGCGCGAGCAAGCGGTCCCGACCGTGTCGTGAGCTGCGTCCCCAGAAGCCACGGCACCTCGTCGTCGGCCAGCGTATAGTCGGGTGGGTCACCGACGATCGGCTGGAGCATGCCGAATCGACGACCGGGAGGCGTATACCTTTCACCACTATCTCGACGGTGAAGACGCGGCTGGACCGCGTTGTCCTGGTCAGGTTGGTGTGGCCGAGCCGGTCGTCGAATGATCCTTCGTGGATGGATCCATAGGAATTCGCCGATCCGAGCTCTTAGTCGCGCTCATATCTCCCCTGTACACCCTGATCGGGGTCGAGGCCCGCTCACCCCGGGAAGAATACCCTCACTCAGGTCTCGTGAAGCGGCCGCTGGCGAATCGTCCGCCTGAGCGTGTCGATTGAGGGGTCTCCGGAGTGAAACCGTGAAACCACCTCGTAGACCTCTTCTCGATCTATCTTGACCCCGCCCTCGAGGACCACGTCCTCGGGCCGGGCCTTGAGTTCTCGGATCGTCGCGATCGCCAACAGGAAGGGGATGGCGACGGCTGCACGCGTGGCTCCGAGGGCATTCGGCATGGCCTCCAACCACGACCGGGCAGCGTTGGCATAGCCTTCCGCGATCGTTCCGAGTTCCCGGATGACCGGTGCGAGGTCGTTCGCCCGTGATGGATCGCCGAGGTCGGCTGCTTCGAGTCCGTATTCGGCGAGCAGGTCCGCGGGGACGTAGACGTTGTTCTCCGTGCGGTAATCCTGGTTGGCGTCGGTCGCGATATTTACTATCTGGAGCAGGTGCGCATACGCCTCGGCTGACTCTCGCATCTTCTCCGCTTGCCCATCGGATGCCACGGGAACGAGCAATTCGGTGGCCAGTGTCCCCACCGTCCCGGCGACGTACCACGAGTACTCCTTGAGTTCGGCGAGGGTCTGGATGCGGATGCCGCCCTCCGTATCGTATCGGTTGACGAACAGCCGCATGCCCTCTATCATCTCGAGTATCGAGGGCCGCATCGCCTCCCGAGCCGGCTCGTCGAATGCCAGGAACGACCTAACCACTCTGGGCGTCTGCTTGACGAGTTGCCAATCGGCATCTGGTCGGCCTGGCACCCACGATTCGGCCTCGTCACGGAACGCCGCAGCGGTCCTTCCGTGATTCGGATCGAGGCTCTCGTGATATCGCCGTAATAACCGATCCTTCTCCGCCGATCGGACATGGGACGCGTCCTCGATGGTGTCCGCGATACGACAGAGGAGATATCCCACACCGATGTAGTCGGTCATCGGTGATTCCAATTCGGAGACGGTCAGGGCGAACGTTCGGGAAACGTCCTGGACAGTCTCGTGACACCAACGCAGGTCGTCATCGACCACCTCTGTCCTGCTCTCCGGGCTGACATTGGATTCCCCCGTCATGCGCGAGAAGCATTTATTCCGTGGTTCATGCTGATTCCTCAATGCCGGGGTCCTTGGCTTGTTTTCGCCCGTTCGCGGGGGCGTTCCTGTTGGCTATCCGGCTGTGACGCATATTCTCTTGGTTTCTGTTCCAGAAGTCCGTTGCACGACAACCGATGTGTCGTGCATGGGACGCATTGGGGGTGGCCGTTCGAGTCTCACAACCGGTCATTATCCGATCTTCGGGCTCAGAAGGTAAAGCACTCTCTCCAAACTGATTGATGAACGCGGGGTCCTCGATCCGTATTCTTAGACGATCGAGATTCCGGGAGGCGATGATGGAGTGCCGAGGACCGACCTCGTCATCGGGTCGCCCGGCGCCATCCTCCTTAGAGTCCGGCTTTCAGGGAGTGCCAGGGCCAGCGTAACTGACGCCAGCGAGCTCGGCGACGTCTTTCTTCCAGGCGGTCAAGTCATGGCGGTCGAACTCATCCAGTCCCTCGTGTCCGCAGGCTCGGGCCATCACTCGCATCAGCTTGACCGTGGCCTCGAAGTAGTTCTGAAGGCCCTCTGCGGCCGAATCGATGACGATGCGGTCCCGCAGGTCCTCCCGCTGCGTGGCGATCCCGACCGGGCAATTGTTCGAGTCACACGCCCGCATCCCGAGGCAGCCGATCGCCTGCATCGCCGCGTTGGCCACGGCCACGCCATCGGCCCCGAGCGCCATCGCCTTGAGGTAGTCCGACTCCGTCCGGAGTCCACCGGTCGCAATCAGCGTCACGTCCTCCCGGCCCCGGTCGTCCAGATGTCGACGGGCCCGGGCGATCGCGGGGATGGTCGGCACCGAAATGTTGTCCTTGAAGACGTCGGGGGCCGCGCCGGTGCCACCGCCCCGACCATCGAGGATGAGATAGTCCGCCCCGGCTTGCAGCGCGAAATCGATGTCCGCCTCGATGTGCTGGGCGGAGAGCTTGAACCCGATCGGGATGCCGCCAGCCCGGGCTCGGACACGATCGGCGAGCGCGGCGAAGTCCTCGGGCGTTTCCAGCTCCGGGAAGCGTGCCGGACTCACGGCGTCGGTCCCCGGTTCGAGGTCCCGGACCTCCGCGATTCGCCCCTGAACCTTCTCGCCCGGAAGATGGCCACCAGTCCCGGTCTTCGCTGCCTGTCCGGCCTTGAAATGGAACGCTTGGACCGACTCGATCTTCTCGATGTCCCAACCGAACTTTCCAGTGGCGTACTCGTAGAAGTACCGCGAGTTGTTCGCCTGCTCCTCGGGGAGCATTCCGCCTTCGCCCGAACAGATCCCGGTGCCAGCCCGCTCGGCTCCCTTGGCGAGCGCGATCTTCGCCTCCTCTGAGAGCGCGCCGAAACTCATGTCGCTGACGAAAATCGGGATCTCCAGTTCCAGCGGGTCGTCGGCGTTCGGGCCGATGACCAGCGTCGTATCGACTGGGGCGTCATCGGCCAGTGGCTGTCGGGCGAGCTGTGCGGTCAGGAGTTGGAGGTCATCCCAGGTCGGCAGCTCCGGACGCGGAACGCCCATTGCCGAGACGCTCCCGTGTTCCCCGATATCCTCCGGCCCCTTCTGTGCCAGACTCTGGATGTAGTGGGTGTAGGGCTCCTTCTCCGGGTCCGGTTCGCCGTAGAACTCCGGCTGGGTGGAACTATCAGCATCCGCCGGCTCACCATAGGGCTGTGGGTGCTCATCGGCCCAGGTGGCGACCTCCGCCGCATCGACGAACACCGCGTCCTCGGCCTCGTCGATCCAGGCGGTGAACTTCTCCAGTTCCTCGCTGTTGTCGTACTCGCTCACGCCCGAATCGTAGCGGTAATCCCAGCCGTGGACGCCACAGATGAGGTTCTGGCCGTCGATATATCCGTCCCCCAGCAGGACCCCTCGGTGCAGACACCGGCCATAGAGCACCGACACCTGGTCGTCGTACCGTATCACCACGAGATCGAC
>CAZKPC010000084.1:0-1222 GCA_964554565.1 uncultured Halobacteriales archaeon | reverse complement strand
CCGCATCTCGATCGCATGGTCCTGAGTCGGGTCCCCGGCGAGTACGAGGGGGACACCTACTATCCGTCGTGGGACGAGGAGGAATGGACACTCGTCGCTGAAACGGAGTACGAGCGCTTTTCGGTCGAAGTGTGGGAGCGGACTGGCCAGTCTTGACCACCGGTGACCTCAAGTGAGCGGCTAGTTCGAATCGAGTTCGGCGGCGTACTCGAAGGGAAGCATCGCGTAGGCGACAGCGTTCCGACTGAGCGCCTCGGTCGTGGTGAACTCGTCAGTCCCGTGGGCGGTCTGGGTGCCGAACCCGAACTCGACCGAGGGAATCCCGCTCCGACGGAGGACTTTCGCGTCGCCTCCGCCGGTTGCGCTCCGCCGGAACACGGGGTCATCGACCACCTGTTCGGCGGCGCTCGAACTCGCCTCGACGAGCGGCGAGTCGATCGGCTCGTATGTCCCACTGTTCCAGGAGATATCCGTCAGTTCGATGTCGGGCAGGTCCGCCAGACAGCCGCGGATCGACTGGAGGGCGTCGCCCGTCTCGACCCCGGCTGTCAGTCTGATATCGACCCTCGCACAGGCGGAGGCGGGGACCGTGTTGATGGCCGTGCCCCCGTCGAGAACGCCGAGGTTGATCGTTGGATACCGGTAGAGCCGCCGCGCAGCCTCGGCCCCGGCCTCGGGTTCATAGAACCCGACTGATTCCTCGATGATCGGATCCATTGCGGGGTCGATGGCGAGCTCCTGTCGGCCGAAATTCGCTCGAAGCTCCTCGATCGCTCCGGTCAGTCGGTCGATGGCGTTCTCGCCGATCATCGGTCGGGAACCGTGGGCGGCGGTCCCGCCGGCTTCGATGGTCAACCAGATGTTCCCGCGGTCAGCGACCGAGACCGAATACCGCCCCGCCCGGGACGTCGTCTCGCCCACCACACACGCGTCGGGGTTGAACGCCGTCAGCTCCATGACCGAGGCGAGGCCCGCATCGCCGCCGGTCTCCTCGTCGCTGACGAACGCGAACTGGAGCGACACCGGCGGTTCGGTCCCGGTTCGATCAAACGCCAGTGCCACCTGGACCATGGCGGCCACGGCGCCTTTCATGTCGGTGGCTCCCCGCCCGTAGACGCGGTCGTTCACGCGTTCGCCGAGCGGGTGGTGCTCCCAGTCGGTGGCGTCGAACGGCACGGTATCGAGATGGCCATTGAAACAGAGCGTCCGGTCGGACTCGCCG
>CAZKPC010000083.1:0-6871 GCA_964554565.1 uncultured Halobacteriales archaeon | reverse complement strand
AGCTACGAGCGCCGCGTCGACCGGGCTTCCCGGACGCTGTTCCCGTCCCGGACGAGGTCCTCGCAGTTCGGGCAGACCCGCGGTCGATCCATGCCGTTCGGGGCGAAGACCCGGACGTACCGTTCGGTGACGAAGGACTCGCAGTTCTGGCAGCTCGGCATCTACTCGCTCCCTGCCCGAGAGAGGCGCATAACCTTTTCCATGCCCGGGGTGGCGAGGGCGGGTCAAAAGTTTTCCAGCCGGAGGCCGTACCCACACACATGGCCGTCGCAGACACACACCAGGCGAAATGCTTCGCGTGTGGGTTCGAGGCGTCGGCAGCGAGCGACGAGTGGGACAGTACCACGCACCCGCCCCTCGGCACGATCAACAAGTGTCCGGAGTGTGGGAGTACCGACATCCATAGCCGGCTCTGATCCGGGCAACGGCGGTTGTTAACACCGCCGCAGCTCGCCTCTACCTCACACTTAGGAGCCGGTATAGGTTCTCTGGCTCGCCACGCTATAGTGACGCTTCCATCCGAGGTGAAACGGTCGATATCGCGATCGGTCCGTCCCGGAGCCACGAAACGGTGACGTGGCGGTTAAGCCCCACCCCGGCCAGGACTCGGCTATGGCTTCGGTCGTGTTCGATTACGCCGCCGGGACACCGTGGGTGATGAACGAGGCGATCGAGGCGGCGATCGAAAGCGCGGCGAGGGACGGCGCCTCCGTCGCGAACGCCATCGCCACCGAAACCACCCGCCAGTACCGGACCGACCCGGACTATCGCTCGGCCTGGCGTGGGCGGTTCCAGGCGGCGGGGGTGGACGTCGCCAGCGTCACCATCCGGAGCGGCGCGCCGGCCGAGGACCTCTTCCGGTGGCAGGCGCGGTTCGACGCCGACGACCACCTCCGGAAAGTCCTGACGCCGGCCGACGCCCGAGCCGCGGGTGAAGACGCTGACGCCGTCGGGGTGCTGCTCAACACCCAGAACCTCGGCCGGGTTATCGACCGCGGGCCGGCCGGCCTCGAGGACTTCTGGAACGCCGGCGTCCGGATCTTCCAGCCCACCTACAACACCCAGAACGGCCTGGGCGCCGGCTGCTACGAGCGGTCCGGCAGCGGGCTTTCGAACCGCGGCCTCGAGGTCGTCGACCAGCTTGGTGAGCTCGGCGGGATCCTCGACCTCTCCCACTGCGGCCACGAAACCACCATGGACGCGATCGAGGCGGCCGACGGGCCCGTCGCCGCGACCCACGTGAGCTGCGCGGCCATCGCAGACCACCCGCGCGCGAAAACCGACGCGGAGCTGCGGGCGATCGCCGAGCGGGACGGCTACGTCGGGGTCGTCGGGGTTCCGTGGTTCCTCGCGCCGTACGCCGACGATCCCGGCCTCGAGGTCTTCTTCGAACACCTCGAGCACGCCGTCTCGGTGGTCGGCCCGGGCCGGGTCGGGATCGGGACCGACTTCGGGAACGTCGACGCCGGGGCCCCGGGCCGGTACGTGACCGAGGCGCGGGAGCGGGCCGTCGCCGCCGGCTTCCCCGAGGGGTACGGCGAGGGCTACGGTGGCGGGTTCGGTCGCCTGCAGCGGTACCGGGACTGGCCCGAGCTCCGGGCCGGCCTGGAACAGCGGTTCGACACCCAGACCATGTCGGGGATCCTCGGCGGGAACTTCCTGGCCTTCTGGGAGCGGGTCCGGGCTGCCTGAGGCGCTCGCCGCCAGCCGCACGACGCGACGGCATCCCGGGCGTCAATTTCACGGCCGCCGCGGGCGTACATGCTTGTATGGAGCTCGCGGACGGCGTCTACGCGTTCGAGCTGACCCTCAGTCGCGACGGCCAGGAGGCGACGTTTCACTCCGGCGCGGTCGAGACCGACCGCGGGGTCTTGCTGATCGACGTGGGGTACGCGGACACGCTCGATCAACTGACGGATCAGCTGGAGGCTGCCGGCCACGACTGGAACGACGTCTGGGGCACCCTGATCACCCATCAGGACGCCGACCACGCCGGCGCCCTCGCCGCCGTCACCGACCGGGCGGATCCCCTCCGGTTCGCCCATCGGAACTGCGCGCCCTACGTCGATGGCCGGCGGGCCCTGATCAAGGGCGGCGACGACCGCTACACTCCGGTGCCGATCGACATCGAAGTCCCGGACGGCACGCGGATTCGGACCGCTGCGGGTCCGCTCGAGGTCGTGTACACGCCGGGCCATGCACCGGGCCACGTCTCCCTGTACCTCCCGGAGGAGAAGTTCCTGTTCGCCGCCGACGCCCTCACCGCGCCGGCGGGCGAACTCCGGGGGCCGTCCGAGGAGTTCACGCCCGACATGCCGGAGGCCATCGAGTCCGTGGGCCGGCTCGCGGAGTACGACATCGAGCGGACGCTCTGCTTCCATGGCGGCCTCGTCGAGCAGGGGACCGGCATGATCGCCCGCACCTGGCAGGAGCTGGCGGAGTAGCCGCCGCTGCGGGGCTCACTGATACATCGCCCGGGCCTGCATCGAGACCGGCGCCTCGGCCTCCTGGGCGGCCTGGAGCTCCTCGGCGATCTGGGCCTTGCGGGTTTGGATCCGCTCGGCTTCCTGCTCGAGCGGCTCGGTATCGATGTCGAAGTCGACCAACGGCTCCAGAGCCTTCTCGATCACGGCCTTCGCGGCGCCGGGATCGGGGACTGACGGGTCAGCCCGCACCAGGAGGAGCATCGCAGGGACCCCGGACTGGTAGCAGGCGTTCACGAGGGCGCCGGTGACTCCGCCGACCACGCCGGCGTCCTCCGCGATGTCGATCCCGGCCGCCTCGAGGTCCCGCTTCATGGCCTCGTCCGTGCCGAGCCCGACAACCTCGCCGCGCTGGGCTTCGCTCTGGGCCGGCGCCGCCGCGAGGAACACAGCGCGTTCGCAGGCGGCGGCGTACTCGTCGACGACGCAATCGCTCAGCGCCGACGCCGCGTCGGTATCCAGCGGGATGTCGCTCTTGAGCGTCATGATCGGCGGGTCGTCGCCGGCGTAGAGGCGCACGGTGTTCTGGACCAGGCCGTCCTCGAAGGAGGCGACCGGCGGAAACGCGTCCGATCGGATCACGCCGTGGGCGTCGAGTCCGAGCTGGTCGGTGATCCGATCGACGACGATGGACGCGACGAGGCCGTGACCGGGGAGGCCCTCGATCAGCGTCGCCTCGGTTGCGTCGAAGGCGGTGAACCGCTCGCAGGTGGCCGATGGCGTCTCGGATGGCATGGGAGTGATCTCCTCGTCGTACCTCGGGGCAGGACGGGGATGAAGGTGTTGTCGAGCTCGGCGTCGTGCGGCCATCCGGGCGAAGGCCTTTGTCCGGCTTCAGCCAACGTCGACCATGGAGTATACCACGCTCGGCGGGACCGGCCTGTCGGTCAGCCGGGTCTGCCTCGGGACGATGAACTTCGGCCACGACGCCGAGGGGTGGAAGCTCGACGCGGAGCACAGCCGCGAGATCATCGAGCGCGCGATCGAGCTCGGGGTGACCTTCTTCGACACCGCGAACGTCTACCGGGGTGGCGAGAGCGAGGAAGTCCTCGGCGAGGTCCTCGCGGAGCACGACAGGGACGAGTTGGTCGTGGCGACGAAGGTCTACGGCAGCATGGACGACGACAACCCGAACGCCCAGGGGCTCTCCCGGAAAGCGATCGAGCAGGAGCTCGCCCACAGCCTTGACCGGCTCGGCCTCGAGACGATCGACCTGTATCAGATCCACCGCTGGGACGACGCGACGCCCATCGCGGAGACGCTGCGGACGCTCGACCACGCGGTCCGCCGGAACCAGGTGCGGTACCTCGGGGCCTCCTCGATGTGGGCCTACCAGTTCGCCGAGGCGCTCCACACCAGCGAGCGGCTCGGCCTCGAGCGGTTCGTCTCGATGCAGAACCACTACAACCTCGTCTACCGCGAGGAGGAGCGCGAGATGGTCCCGCTCTGTCGGGAACACGGCGTCGGCATGATCCCCTGGAGCCCGCTGGCCAGGGGGTACCTCACGCGGCCCCACGAGGCGTTCGAGTCCACGGCGCGTGGCGAGCGGGAGGCCGACGAACGGGCCGAGCGCCACGCGGTCTACCGCGCGGGCGGCGGCGAGACGATCAATCGCCGGGTCGAGGAGCTGGCCGACGAGCACGGCGTGACCATGGCGCAGATCGCGGTCGCCTGGCAGCTGGCGAAGGAGCCCGTGGCGGCGCCCGTCATCGGTGTCTCCAGCGTGGAGCAGCTCGAGGAGGCCGTCGAAGCGGTCGACCTGTCGCTCCCGGAAAGCGATCTCGAGTACCTCGAGGAACCGTACGAGCCCGTCCCGATCGCCGGGCATTCCTGAGAGCGGAGTGGCCCGGGGTGGCACCGACCCCGCACCTGACGAAGACTTACGGGGATTCGGCCATCGGTACGCCGGTCCCAGCCGCCCGATACACCTCGGCCATTGTCCGCAGATCGACGAGCCCGTCCCGGCCATCGGGCTCGGGCGTCCGATCCGAGAGCACACAGTGGGCGAAGTAGTCGAACTGCTCGCGGACTTCGTCGCCGGCCAGGCCGTCGTACGTGGCGGAGCCGTCCTCGGTCGCGACGTGCAGCGTCCGCTCGGCGCCCGGCTGGAAGGCGTCCTCGACCTCGATCCGGCCCTCGCTCCCGGAGATCGCCAGCCTGGTGTCCGTGGGGCCGGTGAAGCTGGCGGAGAACGCGCCGCTCACCCCGTCCGGAAACGTCACCAGGAACGCGACCGTTTCGTCCACGTCCGCGAAGGCCCCCTCCCCCGCGGTGACGCCGGACGCCGTCACGGGATCCGCTCCGAGGACGAACCGCGCCGTGTTGAGCGGGTAGATGCCGATGTCCGCGAGCGCCCCGCCGCCGGCGAGCTCGGGGTCGAGCCGCCACTGGTCCGGACCTCGGCTGCCACCGAGCACCGGATAGGTGAAGTCGCCGTGGAGCGTGGTGATCCGGCCCAGCCCGCCGTCGGCCAGGAACGACCGCAGCCGGCGGACCACCGGGTCGGCCTGCATCCGGTAGGCGGTCATCAGGGTGACCCCGGCCTCCGCACACGCCTCCACGAGGCGCTCGGCCCGCTCGACCGTCGCCTCCAACGGTTTCTCGCAGATGACGTGTTTGCCGAGCCCGGCGGCCGTCTCGACATGCGGCAAGTGTAGCGCGTTCGGGGTAACGACGTAGACCGCGTCGTACCGCTCGGCCTGCTCGCCGGCGGCGTACGCCTCGTAGTCGATGGTGGGCACGCCGTATTCATCCGCGACCGCCGCGGCGTCATCGGGCGAACCGGTTACCAGGAGCGCCGGTTCCGCCGATTCCGCACTGCGGATCGCGGGCAGGGCTACGTGCCGGGCGAAGCCACCGACGCCGACGACCGCCAGCCGGACGGTGCCCTCAGCCCCGGTGTCCCAATCGCGTCGGTCGTAGTCCCGCAGGACGCTATCGAGATCCATAGCCGAGCCTGGACGGACCCGTCACAAAAACGTGGCTGCCCGCCAGGGCGGCGATGCTACCCGTCGATCGCCTCGATCAACGCCTCGGCCGTCGAACTGATACGGTGCATCCGGTCGGCGATGGCGTCGCGCTCATCGTCCGCCCACGCCGCGAGGTAGAACGCCGAGTTGGCGGTGTCGAGGCCGAAGTACCGGCCCACGATGTAGGCGACGGCCTCGGCCTCGACCTCCCGTTTGGACCGCTCGCCGGCATCCGCAACGCCGGCGTGGAGCCGGGCGTGGGCCAGCTCGTGGAGGAGGGTGCCGGCGGCCGCCGCGGCATCGCCCCGTTCGCGGAGTTCGATCACCGGGTCGGCGTCGGGGCCATTGGGCCACGAACAGACGCCGTTGGCGTCGCCGTGGGACCAGTCGGTGGCCGGCACCACGCGAACCTCCGCCCCGAGGGTTCCGGCCTGCTCGAGCAGCTGGTCGAGGAGCGCCTCGCCGTCGCCGGCGGCCGCCGTCTCCAGCTCCGGAAGCGGCTCACCGGTCGTCTGAGACACGTCGAACACCGGCACCGGCTTGAACCCGACCACGCCCTCCGGCCACTCCTCGGGCGGCGTGTCGTCGTAGTCGCAGTCGGCGTCCTCGTGGTCACGCCGGGAGCGCTCACAGTTCGGACAGCGCCGGGTGACGATCGGCGCCCAGATCCAGATGGCCTCCGCCCCTTCCTCGACCTGCCGGTCGAACTCCGCCTGCCAGGTCCGGTAGCCCGCGACGCGGGTGGCGCCCGGGCACTGGAGCTTGATGAGGAGCGTGTTCCGGTAGGAGTAGTCGTGAAAGCGGCTCTGGACGTCGAGCCACTCCCGGAAGGTCTCGCTCGAGCGGGCCTCGCCCACCTGCTCGATCAGTTCATCGAGCCACGTTTCGATGGTCCCACGCATGCTCTCCTGGCGGCGCTCCGGATCGCTGAACGAGATCCGGCCGGTCCGATCGGACGTTTCACCGCTGGCGGCGGGGACGGAGCTGTGCTCCTGGGTGTCGGTCTCGCCGTGGGGCCCGTTCATGGCTGAGTCGATGGGCCGTCCTCGAGGGGTCACCGAGGGGCCAGAGTGCGTTGGCCGCGTTCTGGTTGATGAACCTCCGCCGTCACGCTCGGGTCGAGGGACCGCAAGCTACGGGCCCACGATCGACCGGCGACCGAGCCGCTCCGCACCGTCGCGGGTCCTCCGGAGATCGCCGATCGGTGAACCCCAACCTTGGCTGGCAGTACTAGGTGATGGCCTGCAGGCGTTCTCCGACCCAACCGCCGGCGAGGCCGAGGACGAAGCCCAGCAGACCGTAGCCGACCGCCAGGACGAGCCCCACCCCGAGCACGCTCAACAGCAGGTGATCGATGACGAAGCCGACGGTGGCGATGAGGAACCCGGCCACGGCTGGCTCGATCAGGGTATCGCCCGG
>CAZKPC010000082.1:0-7159 GCA_964554565.1 uncultured Halobacteriales archaeon | reverse complement strand
CATCGACACTGGTTTTCGGTTCATAATCCGAAGACGAACAGCAGAATAGAGCGGGTTCTCGTTTCGTGGAAAACTTCGATAGAACGCCTGACTAAGTCGAAATATCGGTTATAGTAATTCTTTCAACAGCCTTATGTCTGTGACAAAATACGACGGTTCTGGCCCCTCAGTTGAAACAGAAACAATCAAAACGATTTAATAGGTGGGGGAACCCCGGGTTCATCTGCATCAACTGGAGGGGGCGCGAAACGGGGCCTCGGGGTTTCGACCCGCTGTCCCTCGGTTTCCAGGTGACTCGGCTGACAACGGGGGTGCGCTCCACCGGAAACACGGGGTTTGCACGAACAACACATGGCTGACAACGGATCGCCCGACGACACCGCTGACCAAGGATCGTCCGGTTTCGATTTCCGGCGCGGTGGGGGAACTGAAACGGTTGGATCATCGGATGCCAGCGGCGGGGAACCCGGTACGAGTGGTGCCGAAGGGTTCCCCGCCAGTGACTCGGCGACCGATCTCGACTACGATCTCGACGAAGTCGTGTTGGATGAAGCGGATCCGTCCGACGGCTTGTTCGACGATCTGCTGTCCGGCGAACCGATCTTCGAGAACAAGGAGGTGCTGCGGCCGTCGTATACCCCCGAGCAGCTCCCTCACCGTGACGACCAGATCAGTAGCATTGCCACGATCCTCGTCGCAGCCTTGCGGGGCGAGACCCCTTCCAACATCTTGATCTACGGGAAGACTGGAACCGGGAAAACGGCGAGTACACAATACGTCTCCCAGGAACTCGAGGAAACGTCTACTCGCTATGACGTCCCCTGCGAAGTCGAATACATCAACTGCGAGGTGACCGACACCAAATACCGCGTCCTGGCTCAGCTCGCTAACGAGTTCATCGAGAAGAACGAATCCCACGTCGCCGAACAGATCAACGAGCTCGAATCGCTCAGTGAATCCGTGCAGGCGGGCCGGCGGACACTGGGCGAGACGTCTTTCCGCTCGGTCGCGGCGATCGAGGACCGGATCGAATCTCTGGAAGCGGACCGCGAGGAGTGGGAGCCCGTCCCGATGACGGGGTGGCCGACCGATCGAGTGTATTCCTCGTTCTTCGACGCGGTCGATTACCAGGAACGGGTGGTGGTCATCATGCTGGACGAGATCGACAAGTTGGTCGAGAAGTCCGGCGACGACACCCTGTACAACCTCTCCCGGATGAACTCCGAGCTCGAGCGCTCGCGGGTGTCGATCATGGGGATTTCGAACGACCTGAAGTTCACCGAGTTTCTGGATCCGCGGGTCAAATCCAGCCTCGGCGAGGAGGAGATCGTCTTCCCGCCGTACGACGCCAACCAGCTCCGGGACATCCTGCAGCAACGAGCGGAAGTCGCGTTCAAGGGGGATGTGCTCACCGAGGACGTCATCCCGCTCTGTGCGGCGTTCGCCGCCCAGGAACACGGTGACGCCCGGCGGGCCCTCGATCTCCTCCGGACGGCCGGTGAGCTCGCCGAACGGGAGGGGGCCGACGAGGTCCTGGAGAAGCACGTCCGCCAGGCCCAGGACAAGATCGAGCTCGACCGGGTAGTCGAGGTGGTGCGAACCCTCCCAACGCAGTCCAAACTCGTCCTCTTCTCCATCATTACCCTCGAGGAGCACGACGTCCCCAACATCAACACGGGCGAGGTCTACAACGTCTACAAGCAGCTCTGTCAGGACCTCGACGCGGACGTCCTGACCCAACGCCGGGTCACGGATCTCATCAGCGAGCTCGACATGCTCGGGATCGTCAATGCGGTGGTCGTCTCCAAGGGCCGCTACGGCCGGACGAAGGAGATCAGCCTCTCGGTCCCGATCGAGGAAACGGAAACGGTGCTTTTGACCGATTCCCGGCTGGCCGCGTTCGAGGACACCCAGCCCTACGTGCAGGCCCGCTTCGACAACTGACGCGCGGGTCGTTCAGCCGGGCACCGCCGGGCTCGTGTGGGGCAGCAGCGTCGCGGCGAACTCCGAATACTTCAGCCGAACGTAGCCGAGATACGGCACCCGAACTTCCGCCGTCCCCTTGATCCAGGCGGGTTTAACGGGGGCACTGACCCCGCTGGCCTGGTCGTAGACGGGGTTCGCGTCACCACGAGTGATGAAGCCGGCGTGTGGTGCCGGACAGTTTCGGAGGCCTTCGCGCGGGGAGTCGCCACACCGGTCGGCCTCGACATACTGAGCCTCCGCCCGGTCGTACCAGTTCTCCCCCTCGTCGACCCAGAACCGAGCGCGGTGAATGATCGGCGGGCCCCCAGTCGAGGGCGGGTCGAACACGATGACGTCGCCGTAGTCCCCGAACGTGCGATAGCCGACCCCTTCGGCGTCTCGATAGGGTACAACCCCGGTACCCTCGACCGCGGCCTCGGGGACGAACCGGTCGGCGTCCATCACGAACACGAGGTCGCCCCGCTGCAGGTGGGGTTCCATGCTGCCGCTTTCAACGGCAACCAACGGCGGCCAGACGCCGCTCACGCCGAACAACACGATCCCGATCAGGAGAACCATGGCCACGCTGGACAGGATCTCACGGACGAGACGTACCCGTGGTTCATCCGTCGTGAGCAGCCAGCGAAGCCGGGGGCCGAGCCCGTCCGGCGGCGGCTCGACGGTCATTCACGCTCCGTATTCGCAGCGCGGCCATCAACCTTCTCCTCTGGCTGTCGCAGCAAGCACAGGGGTCGCGCACGGACGACGGTAGCCTTTAGGGGGGTCGTGACCTCCCCGCTGACGTGCCATTGGAAACCCCCGCGCGGGTCGCCGAAGCCCTGGCGAGGCGGGGGTATAACGCCGAACGCGAGGCCGTTACGCTCCTCGCCGAAGCGCCGGACCCAGAGGCGGCCATCGATCGGACGCTCCAGACCGTGCCGCCGGACGCCTACACGGTCACGACCGACCACGTCCGATCGGTGACCGATGGCATTACACGTCCGGGCGAAACCGACGGGGCCCCCTCGCAGGATGCCGGTTCTCCACCCGAAACGGAGGGGGTTTCGGAGTCGGAATCGGCGGTCGAACTCGAGACCACAGCCGGCAACGCCCGGGCGGGTGAACCCACCGAACGGGCCGGGACCCGCGACCGATCGACGGCGGACCGCAGCCTCGTGGTCCGTAACGACATGACCGGTGAGTCGACGGGGACGGGCGTCTACGACGACTTCGTCGCCGTCTTTCGGAACCGCTACGAGCGACTCTCGAAGCTCCTGCGTGGCCGAGTGACCCATCGGCCGACCTCGGCCCTGGGGGAGATGAACGGCGGCGGGGAGACCGCCTGTATCGGTATGATCTCCGACATCAGGTCGACGGCTAACGGCCACTGGCTCGTCGAACTGGAGGACACCTCGGGCACGTTCCCTTGTCTGATCAGCAAGGGCTCTGATACCGCCGGCGTCGTGGACGAGCTGCTCCTCGACGAAGTGATCGCCGTCGAAGGCCGGCTGTCCGACGATTCGGGGATCCTCTTCGTCGACAGCATCCACTTCCCCGACGTCCCACGGACCTTCGAGCCAACGACCGCCGACCGCCACGTCCAAGCGGCGCTCGTGAGCGATCTCCACGTTGGATCCCGAGAGTTCCTCGCCGACGCGTGGGACGAGTTCGCCGCCTGGCTCCATACTGACGCCGCCGCGTCCGTGGAGTACCTGCTGATCGCCGGGGACATGGTCGAGGGCGTCGGCGTCTACCCGGACCAGGACGAGGAGCTGGACATCATCGACCTCTACGACCAGTACGCGGCGTTCGCGGAGCGTCTGAAGGCCGTGCCGGGCGACCTCGACATCGTGATGATCCCGGGCAACCACGACGCCGTGCGCCTCGCCGAGCCCCAGCCGGGCTTCGACGAGGAGCTCCGGTCCATCATGCGGGTCCACGACGCGACCGTCGCCAGCAACCCGTCGACGGTCGAGCTCGAGGGGGTTTCGGTGCTCATGTACCACGGTGTCTCCCTCGACGAGGTGATCGCGGAGCTGCCCGCCGAGCTGGCTTCCTACGACGACCCCGAGCAGGCCATGGCACACCTGCTGAAGAAGCGCCACCTGGCCCCGCAGTTCGGCGAGCGCACCCGCCTGGCGCCGGAGGACCGCGATTACCTGGTCATCGACGAGGTGCCGGAGGTGTTCCACGCGGGCCACGTCCACAAGCTCGGGACCGGCCGGTATCACAACGTCACCATCGTCAACAGCGGCTGCTGGCAGTCCCAAACGCGGTTCCAACGCCGGGTCAACATCGATCCGGACGCCGGTTACGCGCCGATCCTCGACCTGGATACCCTCGAGGTTACGCTCCGGAAGTTCACCTGATTCCGGCCCACCGAACTCCTCAAGGTTCGAACCGGAACCGAACGGTCTGGACCTCGTCGAACCGTGGCCCGGGGCCCGCCTCCTCGAAACCGGCTCGCTGGGCCGCCGTCCGGACGGGCTCGTCGTCCGCGGCGATCAGGAGCTCGACGCTCATGTCCTCGGTCGTCGCGAACCGGATCGGCTCGACAAGGAGCCGTTCGATCGCCTCCGCTCCGCCGGCCAGTTGGGTGACGTAGACGGTTCCGGGCCGGGCGTCGAAGCTCACGAACCCCCGGACGGCCTCCTCGTCCTCCGCCACCCGAACGGTTCGGTCGTGGACGAGGTTCCGCAGGACGTCCCGCGGGGCGCCAGAGAGTTCGGCCAGCGCGTCGGCGTCGGCCTCGACCCCGTCCCGGACCTCCATACGGAGATCAAGGACTGCCCGCCCCGAAAAGCCTGGGCCCCTCGGTTGGGCGCAGGGTTCACGGGCGGGCGAGGAGTTATCTACCCCTCGTTTCTATCCCGGCCAATGACACGATCCGCGAGCCGACCGGTGGTAGCGTGCGCCTCGTAGCCAAGTTCGGCGGCACCTCGCTCGCGACGGGCGACCGCATCGAACGGGCGGCGGATTCCGTCGCGGCCGTCGTGGAGGCCGGCCACGAAGTCGTCGTGGTCGCCAGCGCTCGCGGCTCGACAACCGACGACCTCCTCGAGGAGATCGAGTTCGAAGCCACCGACGCCGACGTCGCGGAGATCGTCAGCATGGGCGAGCGGACCTCGGTCCGGATGCTCAAGGCCGCGCTGACCGCCCGGGGCGTCACGGCGCGGTTCGTCGAGCCCGGCGACGACGACTGGCCGATCGTCGTCGACGCCGCCGGCGAGGTCGACCAGGCCGAGACCACCGCGCAGGTCGATCAGCTCGCTGCGACGCTCTCCGAATCAGTGCCCGTCGTCACGGGGTTCCTCGCCGAGGACCCCGACGGCCGGATCACCACCCTCGGCCGGGGCGGCTCGGACACCACGGCCGTGATGCTCGGCCGGTATCTCGGCGCGGACCTCGTCGTCATCGTCACCGACGTCGAGGGGGTGATGACCGGCGATCCGCGGGCCGTGGAGGGCGCTCGGAACGTCGGGGAGATCACGGTCGACGAGCTGCGGTCGCTCTCCTTCCGCGGCGCCGAAGTGGTGGCGCCCTCGGCACTGGCGTACAAGACCGAGGACCTCGAGGTCCGCGTGCTCCACTACCAGAACCGCGACCTCCTGACCGGCGGCACGGACATCGTGGGGCAGTTCGAGAACCTCATCGACATGCGCGAGCACGCGCTGTCCTGTCTCACGGTGGCCGGCCGGGCGGTCCGGAACCAGCCCGGCATCCTCTCGAACCTCTCGACGGCCCTCGGGGAGGAGGCCATCAACATCGACGCGGTCTCCAGCGGCCTCGACAGCATCACGCTGTATGTCGACGCCGACGTCGCCGACGAGGCCGAGTCCGTCCTCCACAGCGAGGTGATCGGCAACCAGACCCTGTCGTCGGTGACCGTCGAGGAACCGATCGCCGTCATCCGGGTTACCGGCGGAGATCTGACCGACCAGCGCGACGTCGTGATCGACATGCTGTCCGCGGTCGCCGACGCGGGGATCGGCGTCCACGACGTCATTACCAGCGCGACGTCCGCCGGGGTGTTCGTCGACTGGGACGACCGGGAAGCGGCCCTCGAGCGGATCCAGGCCGCCTTCGACTGACGGCGACGCGTCAGCGCCCCTGCACGAGCCGTTGGCCTGTCCGCTCCGGGAGGTCGGCCGCCGTGATCGCCTGTCGGACGGCGTCGATGTCGTAATGGACCCGGTGGAGTTCCACGGACAGGTCCGCGAGGTCGAGCACCGCATAAGCGGCCCGTGAGTCACCATCCCGTGGCTGCCCGACGCTGCCGGGGTTCAGGATCAGGCCGTCGTCGGTCGCCTCGTAGCCCTGGATGTGGGTGTGCCCGAGCACGAGGACCGGTGCAGCGTCCAGCAGGTCGGGCCCGAACTCCTTCGGGTAGGTGTAGTGGTCGGGATCGTCGGGGTGGCCGTGGACCAGCTGGAGCCGCTCGTCGAACAGGAGGCGGTCGTTCGGGAGGTCGGCCAGCCAGGCCTCCTGCTCAGCAGAGAGCTCTTCGCGGGCCAGCTCGATCCCGGCCCGGGCCATCCGGTTGCCGACGAAGTTCGATCCCGTGACGAGCATCCGGTCGTGGTTCCCCATCACCGTCGGGACCTCGAGCTCGGCCAGCCGGTCCACGCACTCGGCCGGCCAGGGGTTGTAGCCGACCACGTCGCCGGCACAGACGAGGGCGTCAACGGCCGGGAAATCGTCGAGCACCGCCTCAAGGGCGATGAGGTTGGCGTGAATATCGGAGATGACCCCGACCTGCATAGCAGCGGGCTTTGGCGCCACCGGGCTTAGCTCTGGGGTTCGTCGGGACCGTTAACGAACGCGAGCTCGACGCCGTCAGCCGAGACCGTGGCGCCGGCCGCACAGATCGGGTGCTCGAACTCGAGCCCGAAGACCTCGCGGGCCGCCGCCTCGGCGGTCGTGGCCTCGAGGCCATGCCGCTGCGGCGTGTCCAGTTCGTAGGTGGCGAGGATCGTGGGATGGTCCACTGCTTGCACGACGAGGGCGTCGCGACGGACGATGCCAACGTGGGCTTCGTCGGGGCCGATGACGCCCGCGAGACGAGGAGTATCGTAGTCGTCCTTCTCGTAATCGAGCGCCAGTAACACGTGGGCCAGCGCATCGCGAGCTGGATAACCGAGCGCGAGCTTCTCGGCGATCGGGTCCACGTGGGTGCCGTTCCCGAGCACGGCCC
>CAZKPC010000081.1:0-7265 GCA_964554565.1 uncultured Halobacteriales archaeon | reverse complement strand
TGGCCCTGCGGTCCTACATCATCCTGCTGGGCCTGCTGGTCATGGGCCTGACCGCGGTCTCCAAGCTCGTCTCCGGGCGTCGGGCTGATCGGGCCGCCGACACCCGTCACCAGAGCGCTGACTGAAGCCGATATAGACTGTGCGAGGGAACGGCTCGAATGACCGATCTCCTGTCTTTGCTGGTTGTTTTCAAGAGTCTCGTCCTAGTGCTCGGGGTCCTGATCGTCCGTGCGGCGTACCGGGCCTATCGGCGGACGGGCTCTCGGGCCCTCGGCTCGCTGACGATCGCGTTCTCCCTGATCACCATCGGAGCCATGTTGGGCGGGGGTGTGCATCACATGCTGCGTTTAGACAGAGAGGCTGGAATCTTGGTCAATAGCCTCCTCACGGCCGTCGGCTTCGCGGTCCTCGCCCATTCGCTGTATATCGAGGAGCCGGCCTGAATCAACCGGCTCCCGGTTCGAGTTTCGATTGAGAACTTTTGAATCGCCTAAGCACCACCTCCCGTTCTCACCGAATGGGAATTACCCCGTATTTTGCTAACAGCTGGACTCGAAGTCCTACCTGTATCGATGTACGATTCCATCATGCTCCCGACGGACGGAAGCGAAGCGGCCGAGATCGCGGCCGACCAAGCCATCGAGCAGGCTGAACTCAACGACGCTACGCTCCATGTGGTCCATGTCGTGGAGGTAGACGCAACCGGGCCGATGCAGATCAACGTCGACGACATAACGGATCGGTTGACGGAGCAGGGCGAGGAGATCACGAAGCGGGTGGAGAAGCTCGCCGAATCGGCCGATGTCGAGGTGGTAACGAGCGTCCTCAGCGGCAATGCGGACCTGGAAATCGTGGACTACGTTTCGGAACACGGGATCGACCTGATCGTGATGGGGACCCATGGACGCCGCGGTATACGCCGCCACCTCCTGGGCAGCGTCACCGAGCGGGTCATCCGGAAGTCGCCCGTCCCGGTAATGGCTGTGCGTGACGAGCACGCCGAATCGGCCTGAGATCACCGCCAGACGGCTGGCATAACACCATAATACAAATCACCGAGCGGACGCCTCAGGGCCCCCTATAACACAACTAGTACGTCCGAGAGAAGCTTTCACGATCTAGCAATTGACCTGCAGCCCCTCGGCGAGATAGGAGCCACCGAGACGACTGGCATCGATCGGATCGCCGCAAACCAGCCCCACGCGAACTGGAAGAATCACAGCTTCGCAGCGGTCAGGACGACGATCCTCGCGAATCGCCGACCTGGAGGAGTCCTGAACATCCATGGCTCGGTGACCCGACCGCCCGATTCACCGATCGGCTGGCCGCTGTTGCAACTGAACCTACAAATTCTATCAAAAATCACTGCTGACAAAGGTCATGGTTGGTAGTTGCTTCGGGATAAATTGCGAAAGGAAGGCGCGGTTCCATTGATTCCGAGAAGACAGTTCGGCCCAGAAGACGTCGCAGAGAATACGTCGATGGATGGGATAACGCCCCGTCAGCTGCCGAGGGAGGAGTCGGTTTCCTTCGCGCTGTGGAAGCGATCGGCGGAACGCATCGTGCGAGAACTCCGCTCGGCCAGTTCCGTGAGCTCGTTCCGAAGTGTGGCCTCGGAAACCGTCGAACTGGTTATGAAGTACCTATACCTGTGAATCCAGGCGTCCGAACATTGCGGAGTGGTTTGGGGAACCGGGGAGTCAGGACTCGCGCCACTTGTGGCCGCACTCGACGCAGGTGAACAGCCGAACCTCGTAGGAGCCGCCCGGCTTCGGCATCATCTCGTAGTAGGCCCGGTCGCTGTCGCAATCGTCAGCCGGACAGCGCTCCTGCATCGTCTCGGTGGAGCCCTCGGTCGCGTCGGCCACGGCTGGTGCACCGTCGTCCCGCTGTCCATCCTGGATCGCCATCGACGCTTCCGCTTGCGAGTCTCGTGACTCCTCGTTCTCACAGGAGCGACACAGCCAGGCGTCCTCCTCCGCATGCATCATCGAACCACACTCGTCACAGAATCGCATCTGAAGAAGGAATATGCGGTTGGCGAATATATGTGTTAACTTCCGCCCCGACGTGGATGTCAGGCAACCGCCCTGGGCGACTATATCGACCGATGTCCCTTGCTAGCTGATCGAGCAAATCGGCATTCGAGACTCGCGCCCCGTATCAAACACGAGTTAGTGGTCGTTCCCAGATACTGTCACGAGTGGTCCGCTGACTATCAGGGCTGTCAGTCGGACGGTCAGAGGGAGTCTCGGGCGATTGGTCTATGTAATGGCTGCGGCCGACCAATCCTTACGTGGCTGAGCCACGTCGGATTCCTCGGTCTTCGAGACTCCCGCTTCGATCGCCTTGTTCGTCGATGTGGAGGACAATGGACAGTACGTCAGATATCAGAATCTACGGAGGTAGCGTATCGGTTCAGCCATTTCGAACCCCCTCCGCGATATCGTTCACCGTCTCGTATTCGCGCTTCGAATAGGCGATCACTCTCACGTCAGAGAGGGTGGATGGGTCATGAGACCGAACTCGCTCACAGACGAGCCTCGCCCCGGTTTGGAAATCGAATCCGGCTGCACCGGTCCCCAGGATCGGGATCACCATCGATTCGCATCCCAGCTCATCGGCCTGGTCCAGCGAGTTCGATGTGGCCTCTCGGATACTCGCTTTAGTTGCCCGCCCGTCGCCGTAGTGAGGCATCGCTGCCGCGTGAATGACGTACTCTGCTTCCAGTTCGTACGCGTCAGTGACGGCTACCTCCCCGAGTTCAATCGGCCCCTTGGAGACAGCTTCCTCGTTGATGGGCCCCCCAGCCCCGCGGCGGAGAGCACCGGCGACCCCGCTTCCCATTCGCAGGCTTGTCCCGGCGGCATTCACGAGCGCATCCGCCTGCTGTTCTGCGATATCACCGTGTATCACGCTGAAATCCATGCCGGAGGGAATGGAATGAACGGGCAAAAATCCGGGGCTGTGGCGGTAGGAAGTGCGTCTGGTCAGGTTCCGGTCCGTCCGTCACCGGTCGGTTAGGTCAGGTCGGGCACCTCGTCTTCAACCCGTCCGGAGAGTTCGACCTCGATTTCCAGCTCCGGCTCTCCGTCCCCTTCGAACTCGATGTCGAGCTTCACCGGCTCACCGAAGCTGAAGGGGAGTTCCCAGTCATCACCCGAAAGGGTGATCGACCCGCCGTCACTGAACTGCTCGCCGAGTTCGATCAGGAACTCGCCAGCGTCCTCGGCACTCACGTAATATTCCTCTTCGAAGTAGCCATCAGTGACCGTTTCGATACTCGGTTCGTCGTCAGGCTGAGCAGGGACTTCTGCCATGGTACATCAGCAACTTACACACCAAAATAGATAAACCTTCTTAGGAATATTATCTCTACAGATGGACTCCCTGGACGTGCTCGGCTCGAAGCCCCGATTAGAAATCCTGCGGCACCTCTCGCGACGAGACATGTACGTCTCCGAGCTGATGGAGGCGGTGGGGATGGACGGGAAGACAGCCACGCATCACCTCGATGTGCTTTCTGAGGCAGGGGTGGCCGAATCGTACGAGGAGGGCCGGCGGAGATATTACACGCTCGTTCGGGAGGTCCGGCTCGAGATTTCACCCTCGCCGAACCGGCGGTTCGTGGCTCGGTTCTCGGAACCCGACCGTCCAGCCAAATAGGCAGCTTCGATCCGAAACAGACCGACCCACAACCAAGAAGGAAAAGCGACTTCCGGCAGTATTTACGGCTGGCCCCCAAACGAACAATCAACCGAAAGACGCGCTGTCCTGCGCACGCTCACGGAACGGAACAAGCGCTTACCCTGGTTTGACGAGGATTTCACGTTCTCCGATCTCCTGTTTGCACTAAGCGACGATCTGTACGGTACCGTTGGATTCGACCCTCCGCCCGGTCTCGTGCTCGTGGACTGCTCTGATCGGCACTAGACATGGAAATCGAAATCGCAACCATCGGTGGCTACGAGGAAGTCGGCCGCCAGATGACCGCCGTCCGTGCCGGAGACGACATCGTCATCTTCGACATGGGCCTCAACCTCTCGAAGGTACTGATTCACGACGACATCCAGACCGAACGGATGCACTCCCTCGACCTCATCGACTTCGGGGCGATCCCGGACGACCGGGTGATGTCGGAACTCGAGGGCCAGGTCAAGGCCATCGTGCCGACGCACGGCCACCTCGACCACATCGGGGCCATCTCGAAGCTTGCCCACCGTTACGATGCGCCGATCGTCGCGACGCCGTTCACGCTCGAACTCGTCAAGAACGAAATTCAGGACGAGAACAAGTTCAACGTCGAGAACGACCTCGTCGCCATGGAGGCCGGCAAGAGGATGGGGATCGGTGATCAGTGCGAACTGGAGTTCGTCAACGTCACCCACTCGATCTACGACGCCATCAACCCGGTGTTACACACGCCCGAGGGAGCGATCGTCTATGGACTGGACAAGCGAATGGACCACACACCGGTCCTCGGCGACCCCATCGACATGGAGCGCTTCCGTGAGATCGGGCGCGAGGGGGTGCTCTGTTACATCGAGGATTGCACGAACGCCAACCGGAAAGGACGTACCCCGAGCGAGTCCGTCGCGCGGAGCCACCTCCGGGACGTGATGCACAGTATGGAAGACTACGACGGCGGGATCGTCGCGACGACGTTCTCCAGCCATATCGCCCGCGTCACGAGCCTCGTCGAATTCGCCGAGGAGATCGACCGCCAGCCCGTCCTGCTCGGTCGATCCATGGAGAAATACTCCGGCACGGCCGAGCGGCTCGACGTGCCCTTCCCGAGCGACCTCGGCATGTACGGCCACCGGAACTCCGTGGACCAGATGTTCAAGCGCATCATGAAGGACGGCAAAGAGAACTACCTCCCCGTGGTGACCGGTCATCAGGGCGAACCCCGGGCGATGCTCACCCGGATGGCTCGCGGCGAGACGCCCTACGAACTCGACGACGGCGATAAGGTCATCTTCTCGGCACGGGTGATTCCCGAGCCCAGCAACGAGGGTCAGCGCTACCAGGCCGAACAGCTCCTCAAGATGCAGGGCGCGCGTATCTACGACGAGGTTCACGTCTCGGGCCACCTCTCACAGGAAGGCCACTACGAGATGCTAGATGCCCTCCAGCCCGAGCACCTCATCCCGGCCCACCAGGATCTGGCCGGCTACTCGGGCTACGTGGATCTCGCCCAGAGTCAGGGCTATGAGGTGGGTCGGAACCTGCATGTCACTGAGAACGGAAACAGGATTCAACTCGTCGATGAGGCCACGGCGACCGAATCCTCACCACGAGCGGTCACACCGCCCGCTGGACAATAGGGAAAGAATCGCGTCGGGCCGGACCGCCGCGCCTACTCTTCGGCCTCGGCCTGTCGGTTGGCTTTGATCTCGTCCAACTGGTCGAGCAGGTCGTCTGTGTCCCCGCCGGAGTCGTAGCCGAGTTCGCCGTCGAAGTCCGTCCGGTTGACGGTCTCGGCATCATCTACAGCGGTATCCGGCGTCTCGTCTCGTTGCTCGCTTTCGTCGTAGGAGCCAAAACCCATCACCATGATTACGTTCTGCACGGGCTTAAGGCCTCTTGTGCTCTAGCCGTGAGCGGACTGCACGCCACGAGAAGGGGTGGTGTCTCCTAAGCCGCTGTTCGACGTACGGCGACAGTTCGCTGGACGGCAGCCCTTCACCGTGGGTAGGTGCCCCGAAGGGATTCAGGCTGCATGACCCGACAGGTTCGATGAATGGACGGATCATATACTGCGGGACCCGGTGAATTCCCGGTGATCAGAACGGTTCGACGTCGTTCAGTAAGCATAGTCAACACCGAGCATCGTGGACGGAACTGTAAGCAGAGTCCGACGGAGCGAGAGGGGCTGAGGGAGCCAGCGTCTCCGATGTCACCAATGCAAATTGTTACCAATAGCATTCAGCAACTCAAGGTACTCGGCCTGAGGTATCCCAAAGGACCAACCGCTCGCTCTCCGGACACTGCGCTCCACCCCTGAATAGAAGTGCTGGGGAATCCCCTCACCAACGCGTGAGTGCTTCTCTGCCGTGACTGTACAGCAGCACGCCGAGAAACGTGAGGGCTCCGGTGACCGCGGCCGCTCCACCGAGGAAGAACACCCAGTCGATCCCGACGGTCGTCATCAACCAGCCCCCGACCATCGGGGCCGCGAGCGCCCCCGGGCGCCACACTATCGAGCGAATGCCGAAGCTACTCGCAATACCCTTGCCCTTGCCTTCGTCGGCAAATAGCGCCATGCTCGCCGGCTCACGGCTGCTATCGGCGATCCCCAACAGCCCGTTCAAACCCACCACGACGAGGAGGGCGACGGGGAGCGTACCGAGTAGTGGGACAGAGAATGGGGCCAGGCCAAGCCCGCCGCCAATCGGCTCGGCGAAGGGAATCGAGAGGGCCACGAGGCCGTACACCCCGCCCCCGACGAAAACGAACAACGCCCGACCAAAGCGGTCCGAGAGGCGCCCCGTATATGGCTGTAAAATCATGTTGGTGAATTTCTCCGCAGCGATGACCACCCCGACGACTGACGCACTCAACCCGAGCCCACCACGGGCGGTAGACACGCCCACGAAGATCGGGATCCAGTTCCGAACCAGCGTGACCGCCACGGCGTACTGAGCTCGGAACGACACCAGGGTCAGGATCCGTCGATTGACCGCCAAGTCAGCGATCGCGAACCCCTCAACGGACGTCTCGTCGGGCCCGATGAACGAGATGATCCCGAGGGTGGCCACCGCTAACAGGCCAGCCACGAGGGCGAAAATCGGGCCGAACCCGTAGGTGTCGTAGAGTACTCCGGCTCCGAGCGTCCCGCCAACCCCGGCGGCCATCCGGGCGGCGTTGTATTTACCGATATGGTTGGCCCGCTCGCCGGCCGGAGCGAGCTCGCCAACCAATGCCAGGCCGAGGAGGCCGACCCCCAGCAATCCAAGGCCCTGCAGCGAGCGGGCTGCGATGAACCCGAGACTCGACCCGACGGACGGAAACAACACATAGGCCCCGATACTGAGGACGAGCGCACCGATCAGCAGGGACCGTTTATCGAACCGGTCCCCGGCCCACGCTAGCGGGAGGATACCGACGAATCGGGCGAGTCCAAGCGCGGTTACGAACAACCCGATCTCTAACCCGGACGGATCCAGCAGGTCGATGTAGGTCGGGAGCAGCGTGAGGACGGTGATGAAGCCGAAGCTGCTGGCAAACCGGGTCAGGTAGAGCGACCCGAACCGCAGCTCGTC
>CAZKPC010000080.1:0-7340 GCA_964554565.1 uncultured Halobacteriales archaeon | reverse complement strand
GATCGGCTGCCCTTCGAGGGGAGGGCGAACTTCCCCTGGGCCTTGTGGAGCACGTACATGTCGACCGTGTCCCCGGGCGTGGGCGCGTCCTCGAGCTTGCAGCCGACGAACGAAGCGACCTCCTCCCAGAAGGGAATGATCGCCTGCTTCCGGTCGATCTCGACACAGAGCTCCACGTCCCGGAGGTTGTACTCCAGCAACCGGGCCGGGTCCTGCTCCCAGAGGTCGCCGATGTCGCCCGTATAGCGCTCCTTCCCCACGCCGAGCTCGACCTCGGCGACCGCGTCCAAGCGGTAGGAGTCAAGTTCGGAGAACTGGGTCCGCTTGTAACCGTGCAGCAGATCGAAGACCACCCGCCCCTTCACGTTCGGCCCTTGCCAGTCCGATCGCCACACTTCGTCGACCCGGGAGAGGCGGTCGGGGTCGAGATCGTGTTCGGTCCCCCCGTCGAGGCGGGCCATCCGATCGAGCAGGTAGGGGGCGTCGAAGTCCGCGAAGTTCCACCCGGTAAGGAGGTCCGGTTCGGTCGACTCGATATAGGCGAGGAACGCGTCGAGCATGTCGGCCTCGGCGTCGAAGCTCCTGACCTCGAGCGTGGCGTCCTCCAGGAGTTCGTGGTCCGGGAGCGCGTCGGGCGTGATGCCATCACCCTCCGGGGCGACGTAGTGCCAAACGACGTACTCGTCCCGGTAGGAATCGTGGCTCGTCAAACAGATGATCGGCTCCTCGCCGTCCTCCGGGAACCCCGATCGATCGTCGACCTCGATGTCGAACGTGTTGACCCGGAGCGCCGCGTCCACCTCGACTGCCTCGAGCTCGTCGTGAGGGATATCTATCGCGCCGTCGTCCGCCCGCCGCTCGGGGACGCGAACCCCGCTCTTGATGCCCTTATCGATCAACAGCCGGTTGGGGAAGAGGATGTCCGCCTCGTAGTGATCGAACGCGTCCCGAATCTCCCCGACGTCCCGGGGGGTTCGAGCATAGATGCGGGTCAACGGGTCGCCGCGGATCGAGGTGTAGCCGTCCTCGGTCCCCGTGATCTCCGATCGGTCGAGCTTCTCGTCGGTCAATGAGTCGGTCGGCGCATAGAAGTAGGGTCTGAAGCCGTGAACGCGGACGTGCTCGAGCTCCTCGTCGGTCGTGCGGCCGAACACGTGCAATACCGGTCGTTCCTCGCGGCCCGACCCGACCAGCGTGTAGTCCACCTGCGTGACCGCGAACTCGCGGTGTCCCGTGGGCTCCGGATACCGGTGATCGGCGAGATCCACGACCGGCTGGGACCCGCCTCGGCCGTCACCAGCCACCGCGGACGCTTCCGCAGCCGGACGGTCCTCGCCGTAGTCGCCGAGCCCGGACTGCTGCATGGGAGCGCCTAATCCGGCCGGGGTAAAAGGCACCCGGTAACCCCGGCTCCGAGGTCGCGCAATCCCTCCAACTCGATCGTGCCGTGCCCGGCGGGTCCCGGGGCAGAAAGACTATATCATGGTGTGAGTTAGCACGACGCAGATGCCCGACGACCCCGATGCCCATGGCGCCGACGCGCCGACAGCCGTCCCCACGGCGAGCGACGAGTCCGTGGAGGCGTATCAGACCGAGGAGGGGATCGTCCTCTACGACGCGGGCAACCCGTTGGCCTGGATCGAGTCCCACGCACCGGTCCGGCTCGACGAGGCCGCCTGAACCCCCCACTGCCGCCCGAACCAGTTTCACTGATCAGGCCCGTTCGGACCCGAACCGTTACCGGCACCGGCCGCCAATCCGACCCCATGCGAACCGTCGAGGACGAGGCCGGCCAGCGGTACCTGCTCCTCAAGCGATCACGGTCCGCGAGCCTCGTCCGGGACCTCGACTCGGGCGAGCGACAGCACCTCCCGACCGAGGAGTTGACCGTAGTCGAGGACGCGTCGCCGCTGGCGAGCGCGGCGCAGGGGGTGCCGGAGGCAGCCCGCCGGTTGGTCACGGCGGTCCGGGACGAGCGGACCCTCGGCCTCCTGGTAGCCCTCGAATCCGCCGATGGGCTGTCCGCGCGGCGGCTCCTCGAAGCCGAGGACTACTGCGAAACGGACCTCCACGGCCTCATGAACGAGCTGCAGAGTGCCGGCCTCGTGGAACGGACGACCCTGGATGGCGAGGACGGCTATCGCCTGACCGAGCCAGCTGGCGCCGTCGTCAGGGCGCTTCAGTCGGCGACCGCCTCCGGCTGAGGCCCGCGCTCGACGGTCGAGCGGTTCGAGGTCGGGTCCTTGGTAACCGTCAGGAGGCCGTCGGCGGCCCCGACCAGTTCCTCGTCGTGGCTGACGACGATGATCTGCTCGACCCCGAGCTCCCGCATGGTTTCGACGAGTTCGACGAGCTGGGCCACGTGACCGGCATCCAGGAACACGGTCGGCTCGTCAAGAATGAGCGGCGGCATGGGGGCGGCGCCCTCGATGCCCTCCGCGAGCAAGCGGTAGATGGCCGTGCGGAGGCTGAGGTTGAACAGGGCTCGTTCGCCCCCGGAGAGCTGCTCCGGCTGCAACGGTTCGCCGTCCTTCTGATAGACCGTAAGGGCGTAGTTCTCGTCCAGTTCGATCCGGGCGTAGGCGTCGTTCTGGTACACGAGATCGAACGTCTCGTTGAGGAGCCGCTCGAGGGATGCGATGTTCTGGCGGCGCAGCTCGGCCCGGAGGTCGCCGTAGAGCTCCTCCAGCGCGGTTGCCTCCTCCCGGAGTGATTCGACCTGGCTTACCCGCTCCTCGAGCGTTTCGGCCCGGTCCCGGAGCGACTCGAGCTCCTCGAGCTCGTTCTCGACCGCCCCAATGCGTCCTTGCAGTTCGTCCCGGCGCTCCCGGAGCGATTCGAGCTCACCGTCGACCTCCTCGAGGTATTCCTCGGCCTCCCGCTTGGACTGCCTGGCCGACTGGACCCGTTCCTCGTCGAAGCCCTCCTCGAGCTCCCGACGGCGTTCGCGTTTATCGGCGAGCGTCTCCCGGCGTTCGTCGTTGTTCTCCTCCAGGAGCTCCCGCTTCTCCCGGAGCCGGTCGATAGCCTCCTCCACCGCCTCGAGCTGCTCGATCCGGTCGGCGATCTCTTCGAGCCGGTTCCGGTCCTCGGTGGCTGTGTCCAGCTCGGTATCGAGCTCCTCGAGCTGCTGCTCGATCTCCGACAACCGCTCTTCGGCCGTCTCGACTGCCTCGCGTTTCTCCTCGGCCGCTTCCTCGAGCTCGCCCGCTCGCTCCCGGTGGTCGCTGGCGCGCTCCCGCTTCTCCGCGATCGACGCGGCCCGTTCCTGGAGGAGTTCTTCGAGGGAGTTCCGCTCGGACCGCAGCCGCTCGCGTTCGCGCTCCGCGTCGGTCAGTGCCTCGGCGGCCTCCAGCGCATCGGCCGTCGACTCGAGCTCCTCGTCGAGCGACTCGAGCTCGACTTCGAGCTCCGCGACCCGCTCCCGGTCCGCTTCGAGCGTCTCGATCTCCGGGGAGCCATCGACCGACTGCCCACACTCCGGGCAGTTACCCGCCTCGAGGAGCGCTTCCGCGTGTTCGACCTGGTGGGACGCCGTCTCGAGCTCGGTCTGGAGGTCGTTCCGGGCCGCCCTGAGTTCCTCGCGCTCCTCGAGCAACTCCTCGCGATAGGCCTCCGCCTCGCCCGGCGCGACCGGACTGTCCTCGAACTCGGCTTCGGCGGCCTCGATTCGGTCCTCGAGCTCGTCCAGGCGCTCGCGCCGGTCCTCGAGCTCAGCCGTGGCCTCCTCGGCCGTTGACTCGAGTTCCTCGGCGGTCTCCCGGGCCGCCTCGGCTTCCGCGGCCAGTTCCTCGACCCGGGTGGCCGCCGTCTCTCGCTGGCCCTCCTCCTCGGTCCGTTCGAGCTCGAGCTCTTGGCGGCGTTCCTCGAGCGACTCGATCCGGGTCGTCACGTCCTCCAACCGGTCGGCGACGCGGTCACCGGTCACCGTGTCGAGCTCCGCGGCCGCCGCTAGTTCGTCCCGCTCCTCCGCGAGTTCCGACGCGCGCTCCCGCCGGTCGCTGATGCGGTCCGCGAGGGATTCCCGCTCCTGCTCGGTCTCGGCGATCCGATCCTGGAGTTCCTCGATCTCGTCCCCGAGCTCCGCGAGCTCTTCGCGTCGTTCCTGGTGTTCTTCGAGGACTGATTCGGCCGTCTCGAGGGTCTCCTTGGCCTCCTCGCGGTTAGCCTCGTAGCGTTCGATCTCCTCGGTGACGGCCGTCAGTTCGGACTCCAGCTCGTTGAGCTGAGCGTGAAGCTCCTTGTCCTCCTTCTCCTCGAGCTGGGACTCGAGCTGTGTGAGCCGGCCCTGGAGCTCGCCGAGGACGTCCTCCACCCCCAATCGGGCATCCGCCGCGCGGTCCTTGTAGTCCTCTAACACCCCGAGCTGCAGGAGGCCGTCCAGGATGTCCTGGCGTTCGCCGGGCGTGGCGTTGATGAGCTTGTTCACCTCCCCCTGTCGGACGTAGGCGCAATTGACGAACGCCTCGGCATCCATCCGGAGGAGCGAGGCCACGTGGGCTTCGACGTCCCTCGCGCCCTCGATGGACCCATCGGGAGTTTCGAGGACGCACTCGGCGGTTTGGGCTCGATCGCCGGTGGCCCGGACTCGACGCTCGAGCCGGTAATCGCCGCCCGCGTGGCTGAACCGCACCTCGACCTCGGCGTCCTCGGCCCCGCGCGTCACGATGTCCTCTAGGGTCGCGTCCAATGCGGTTGCCCCGTACAGGGCGAAGAAGACGGCTTCGAGCAGCGACGACTTCCCCGCGCCGTTGGGGCCGTAAACGACCGTGACCCCGCTGTCCAGAGTGACCTCCGCCTCGACGTAGCACTTGAAATTGGCCAGCCGGATGCGCGTGACCTTCATACGGTGAATCCTTCCGACCGCCGGTGCTCGGGCGACCCCATCAGAGGTAGTCCTCCATGGTGACCTGTTGATCCTCCGCGTCGTCAGCTACGGACGCTCCGTCGTCCTCCTCCGGTGCCGCTGGTTGATCCCCGCTCGCGTCCGGCTCGGCGGGCTCCGAGTCGATGGTTCCGGCGTCATCTGGCGACTCGGAACCGCCATCGACCCCTGGACCCTCCTCCGCGGGGTCCGCCCCTTCCGGCTCGGCTTCTGAGGTCGGCGACTCGTCTGCTGGTTCGGGCGCCGGTTCGGCGGGGTCCGCCGGTTCCAGGGCCTCGGGAGCCTCGTCGAGGAGGTCCTCGACCTGGGCCTTGACCTGGTCCCGGATGTTCGTCTTAGCCACCTCCGTATCGCGAACGAGGCCGTCGATAGACAGCGCGGCATCGGACAAGCCGAGCCCGCGGAGTCGGTCCTCGACGGCCTGATCGGGATCCGCGAACCGGACGGCCTCGACTTCGGCTGCCTCGAACTCCCGGCGGTCCGTCACCCGCGCCACGAGGGCCCCTTCCTCGGCCGCGAAGGTTTCGAGCTCGGCGACCGACACCGGGTCGCCGTCCCCCGAGATCGATACCACGACGACGGCGTCCTCGAGGTCCTCCTCCCGGAGCCGTGACTGGACCCTGGAGGCGCCCTCGCCGGGGGCTAGCTCCAGATCGATGACCACGAACGGCCGGGTCTCGATGCCACGCCGGGCGATCGTCACGTCCCCATCGAACGACACGAGGTTGTAGCCCCGCTCCTCGCGTTCGGTCGCATCGGTGCGTTCGGTGGACCCGCAGTAGGTGACCCAGGTCCCCGCGACCTTCTCGCGCCCGGGGACGTGGTTGTCGCCGAGCAGGAGGACGTCGAAATCGATCGTGGCGGATTCGAGCACCGTTTCTGTGTCCCAGTCGGCGTGGGCGAACGGCTCGAAGAGGCCGTGACTGACTAACGCCGCGTGCTCCGCGTCGTGGGGTTCGAATTCGTAATCGAGGGCTTCCCGACGCGAGCGGGGTACGAAGTCCAACCCGTACAGCGCCACGTCGCCCACGATCTCCGGGCTCCGGTCCAGCCGGGTCGCGAGGCCGAGCGTTTCGAACAGGTCCAGCCACTGCTGGCCGCGGGTGCGTTCGTGGTTGCCCACCACGGCGTAGAAGGGAATCTCGGCCGCTCGGAGGTCCCGCAGGACCCCGATGGTCCCGTGGATGTCAGCCAGCGCCGGGCGACGGTCGTGAAAGAGATCCCCCGCATGGACGACCGCGTCTACGTCCTCCTCGACCGCGTCCTGCACGACGCGCCGGAAGGCGTCCAAGAAATCGGCGCGTCGCTCGGGCGAATGGTATTGGCGGTAGCCGATGTGGGTGTCGCCCGTATGGAGCACCCGTGTCATGGCCGAAGCTACTCGGGGCCGGCCTATAGGGGTTCGGAGAGCTAGGTGGAGGTAGTCCGCAACGTCGAGGCGGGATCAGTCGACGCGGAGCGAATACAGCCGCTTGCGGGCATCGGTGAAGGCGAAGCGCGACTCGATCAGGCCGGCTTCCTGCAACCGCGAGATCGCGAACCGAACCGTCCGCGCGGGCAGCATCGTTTCCTCCGCCAGTTCGCTCTGCGTGAGCGTGTCGTGATATTCCAGTACCTTGATGACGAGCTTGGCGCTCGGCGGCAGCTCCCGGATGGCGGTATCGTCACGGTCGAGCGAGGCGGTGTTCGTGCTCACATTACGAGTATCGGGATACACTTTGATAATATTTTTGGGATCTAATATTCACTATAAACATATCCCCGGGCTCCACTCCGGGCGACCGGATCTGTCAAGGCACCGCCCCGAAGCCTCTTATGAGCCAACCGCTAAGCTGTATCCGATGACTGATGCGGTCGATAACGCCGATCTCCCGTACGATCGGGAGGCCTCGGTCCAGGAGAAGATCGAGGCCTTGGAGGACCGGCTCGATCTCCTGCAGGAGCAAAACGAGGAGATGCGGGACAAGCTCCTCGATGCGAACGCCGAGAACAACAAGTTCCAGCAGAAGCTGGAGCGGCTGACCCACGAGAACCGGAAGCTGAAGCAGTCCCCTCTCTTCGTGGCGACGGTCGAGGAGCTCACGGACGACGGCGTGATCATCAAGCAGCACGGGAACAATCAGGAGGCCGTCACGGAAGTGACGGAGGACCTCCGTGAGGACCTCGAGCCGGGAGCCCGCGTCGCGGTCAACAACTCCCTGTCGATCGTCCGCCAGCTCGATGACGAAACCGACGTTCGGGCGCGCGTCATGGAAGTCGAGGAAAGCCCGGCCGTCACCTACGAGGACATCGGCGGCCTCGAGGACCAGATCCGGGACGTCCGGGAGGCCGTCGAGATCCCCTTGGAGAACCCGTCGATGTTCGACGAGGTCGGGATCGAGCCCCCGGCCGGCGTCCTGCTCCACGGCCCGCCGGGCACCGGGAAGACGATGCTCGCCAAGGCCGTTGCGAATCA
>CAZKPC010000079.1:0-7502 GCA_964554565.1 uncultured Halobacteriales archaeon | reverse complement strand
GAACGACGCCGGGCTCGGGAACGCCCGCACGTAGGGACAGACGGCCGCGTAGACGTCGGCGGCCGAGGGCTCCCCGTCGGCCGGCGGTTCCACGTCGTCGGCCACCCCGAACGAGAACACCGCGTCCTCGGGCGAGACCGTGAGATCGCTCGACCCGATGGCCGTGGCGGTGATCGGGGTGCCGTCCGGGCTGACCGTCCGGATATCGACCGGTTCGTCGGCGAGGGCCGCGAGGATCACCGCATCGTAGAAACAGCGGAAGTCGTACCGTTCCCCGTCCAGCTCGCCCCAGTGATCGGTCTCAGCAGACGAGTGACACAGGTCCTCGATCGAGATGGAGCCGCCGCCGGTGAACTGTCGGATTTCCGTGACCCAATCGCCGAACGTCTCGACCGGTCGATCCCCGATGAGCCGCCCCAGTCCCGTGCGGAGCCCGTCGGGCAGT
Organism: uncultured Halobacteriales archaeon; assembly: GCA_964554565.1. Lineage (GTDB taxonomy): Archaea > Halobacteriota > Halobacteria > Halobacteriales > Hikarchaeaceae > CAZKPC01. The sequence continues at coordinate 7,057 of CAZKPC010000079.1, read as the reverse complement.
TCCGCGTCGAGCACCGATCCGCCATCGATCCATCGGGCCCCGGTCGGGGTTTCCCGCCGCCGCGTCGGGGTGGTACAGCAACAGTCGTCCGCGCGGTCCGAGTCGTCCGTCGGTCCTCCAGTCGCGTCTCTCATGGTTCAGGCTCGCACTAACTCCTCGACCCCGTACGGACGAGACAGTTGTTCCCACCACGCTGGGGACGTATTTAACCGGGGCTGCCGACGACGTCGACGCGATCCCTCCCCACTGGCCGTCTGACTGCGGCTGTTGCGAGCTCTCTGGCTTCTGCGCTCAGCCGAGGTCCGATCCCAGTGGGTTTCCTGATTCGGACGGCGCCAGCCGGTTGGACCTTGGGATCGATCTCGGCGATCGACCAGCGCGTCGGCGCTTGGCGGTTGGTATAAACCCGTCCAGTATGGCTGGAGTCACGCCGATGGACCGAGACCTGTAGAGTTGTATCTACAGATGTACCAGAGCACACTGAAACACCGTGACAGTCGGCATAGTATGCGATCACCCAGTGTCGGCGGCGTCGTGGCCGTCGCGACGGCCGCCGTGGCCGTCCCCCTGGCGGCCATGGTGGCCGTCTCGCAGCCCCTCTTCGCCACGGCGGTCGTCGCCGGCCTCCTCGTGGCGTCCGGAGCACGCGGGCTGCGCCACCGTGACGGCGGGGTCGAGCGGGATGACGAGACCGCCCGGGCCGGCGCCGACCGACTCGAACAGGTCCTGCTGACCCTGAGACGCGGGTCGGACCCCGACCGATGAGTCGGTTCGGGTCGGAGTTCACGGTCGACCGCCGGGTGCTGGTGCTGGCCCTCGCCCGCTTCGCGGACGCGATCGGGAACTCCTTTCTCATCATCGTCCTCCCGCTGTTCATCGCCAGCGGCTCGGTCTCCGGCGACGGCTTCGGCCTCTCGCCGGCGTTCATCACCGGGCTCATCCTGTCGCTGTACGGGTTCCTGAACAGCCTCGGCCAGCCGTTCACCGGCCGGCTCTCCGATCGGACGGGGACGCGGAAACGGTACGTCCTCGTCGGGTTGGCCGTGCTGACGGTCGCCAACCTGGCGTATGCCTTCGCGGGCAGCTACGTCTCCCTGCTGGCGATCCGGGCGCTCCAGGGCGTCGGGGTCGCTTTCACGATCCCGAGCACCATCGCGCTGATCAACGAACTCTCGACCAGCGATTCCCGCGGCGGCAACATGGGGCTGTTCAACACGTTCCGGCTCCTCGGGGTCGGCCTCGGCCCGATCGCGGCGGGGCTGATCATCGACGCCGGGCCCTACGCCCTCTCCGGGTTCGGGATGGCCCACGTCGTGAACGGCTTCAACGCCGCGTTTTACACCGCCGGCCTCACGGTCTTCCTCAGCTACCTGCTGGTGGCGCTGTTCGTCTCGGACCCCGACTCGACGGAAGCGACTGCCGGCGAAGAGCTCTCGATCGACGTGATCGGCCGGGAGAGCGGCCAACTTCTCGACCCCATCTTCACGCTGGCGCTCGCTGGCCTGTTCATGGCCATCGCGCTGGGCCTGATGGCGACCCTGGAGCCGATCATCAACGCCCGGCTGGACCAGCACACCACGTGGTTCGGCGTCCAGTTCGGGGCCTTCGTCCTCGCGCAGGTCTTCCTCCAGATCCCCGTGGGCGCGGCCAGCGATCGCTGGGGCCGCCGGCCGTTCCTGCTCGTCGGCTTGGCGATCCTGGTCCCCGCGACCCTGGCCCAGGGCTTCGTGACGACCTCCTGGGGGATGCTCCTGACCCGCGTCGGGCAGGGCATCGCCGGGGCGTTCGTCTTCGCCCCGGGCTTCGCCCTCGCCGGCGATATCGCGAACGACCGGGAGTCCGGGACGAAGCTCTCCGTGTTGACGATGAGTTTCGGTCTCGGAACGGCCATCGGGCCGCTGGCCGCCGGCTACCTCGTCCGCTTCGGGTTCGTGGTGCCGTTCGCGTTCGGGGCCACCCTGGCCTCGCTCGGCTTCCTCCTGGTCTATTCACAGGTCTCGGAAACCCTCGATACCAGCCTGGAGGACCCCGAGCCTTCGATCGCCGAGACCGGGGCTCCTGCAGCGGCCTCAGATTGAGGGTCCACCGGCCCACCACCTTCCCGGTCGTTTCACCCGCTAGCCGCTGATTTTCATCGGTACTGTCCGCACAGGGACCGTCTCTGTCGCGATCCTGCGCGCGGAGAACCAGTCGCTGTCGCCCGGATATCGTGATGGAGTGTGCTTCCGCGCGTTCCCTCGATTAGCGTTTCCTAAAGGGACGCGTCGCTCGAGGGTCGAGCTCCCGGACGAGAATCGGTTGTCGCGGTCCGGCTCAGGCCACGAGCCCGAGTTCCCGGACGTGGCGGTTCAGCGCTGCCTCGGAGTCGAACGTTTTCCCGCAGACGTCACAGCTGAACTTCTGCCGTTGAGCGGTCTGACTCATGTGAGAACCGTCACGCCACGGTCGGTTCGCGTTGATGCCCAACACTCCCGGGGGATTTATCAGCGACGATCAGATCGGTTCGACGACCTCGGGTTCCGTCTATGCCGTCGCTTCAAAAACACACCCACGTCATCGGGAGCTACGGATACGGAGCCTCGACTCCCTACATCTGATCGTGATGTCCGAAATCACACCCTCCCGCCTGAGTGCAAGATTGGGCGCCGAGGACGACGACCCGTTCGTCCTGGACGTGCAATCGTCCGAGGATTACGAGGACTGGCACGTCCCCGGCAGCACGAACATCGACATCGCCGAGGAGTTACGGTCGGATCCCGAAGCGGCCCGTGAGGCGCTCCGGGCGATCCCGAGCGACGAAGTCGTTCTCACCTGTGCCGCCGGCGAAGCATCGGAACAGGCCGCGGACCACCTCCGGGAACTCGGCTACGAGGTCAAGCTGTTGTCGTGTCTTCGGCCGTAGACGTGCAAACGTGGTGCCAGCAGGTGGTCGGTGGGATTACGCAGGTCAGGGCCCCCGTCCGGGCGCCCCAGTTAAAAACGGCCCATTCTGTCCGGCATCACAGCGAACCGCTGGGCTCCCGTAGCGTGAAACAGAGGGAAAATGATCGTGACAGACGGAACTGAACGAACCGGGGCCTCTGGTGGTTTCCCATCACTGGGCCTCAAGGAGTATCACCGAGCTAACAACGGTCGCACCGCCGGGAAGCCAGTCCAAGAATACCCGGTTGGTCATAGAGACGACCAGCACGAACCGTTCAGGGGTGTTCATCGATGACCTGGATTCCGATGTCCAACTGGTGGAACCGGGTGCGATATCGCGGCTACGCCCCGATCTACGACGGCCTCGCGAAACTGTTCGAGCCGGGTCGGCGGGCCGCGATCGAGCAGCTCGACCTCGACGGCGACGAGCGGATCCTGATTCTCGGCGTCGGGACGGGACGGGATCTGGAACACCTCCCCCGGGACGCCCGGATTACCGCCGTCGACATCACCCCGTCGATGGTTCGGCGAACCGAGGCACGGTCGGCCGATCTCGGGTTCGAGATCGACGCGCGTGTCGGGGACGCCCAGGCGCTCGATGCTGAGGACGGCTCCTTCGACGTGGTCCTCCTGCACCTCGTCCTGTCGGTCGTTCCGGATCCGGACGCCGTCGTCGCCGAAACGGCGCGGGTTCTCGCGGCCGACGGTCAGGTCTCGATCTACGACAAGTTCGTGCCGCCGGGGTCATCGGCCTCGCTCTTCCGCCGAATGCTGAATCCCGTGGCCCGGCTGCTGTTCTCGGATCTGACCCGACGGCTCGAGCCACTCCTCGGGGGAACCGAGCTGGAGCTCACGGCTCGGGAGTTCGTCTACGGGGAATTCTATACCGTGGCGGTCGCCGAACCGGGAGGGCAGGGTCCAACCCACCCGACGGCCGAACCCGGACGGGCCGCCGAACCGGCACGCACCGACTGATCCTGACGATCCGCGGGGTCCGCGAACGCGTCCGGCCTGGGATGCCAGGACGCTCAGCACCTCACCGATCGGTGAACACGTCCTCGAGCGCCGCCTCGATCTCGTTGAATCGCCGGGTCGTCAACCCGTCCGACGTCAGGAACACGCCGTCGTGGTCGCTGGTGTAGCGAACCAGGTAGCCGTTCTCGAAGACCCGGATGGTGTACCGGTACTCGCCGAGCTCGGTGTCCTGATAGGACCCTTGGGTGACCTGGAACCCGTGCCATTCGTTGCCGATGAAGGTCGTGAGGTCGGCGTCCTGTTCGAGGTCGTCCCGGAGGTAGATCTGTTCGAAGTCGTCCTTCGTGAAGTACGTCACCGAGCGGAGGTGGTCTCCGAGCGCCGTGCGACAGAGGCTGACGATGGTATCGGCCGTGGATTCCGTGAGCAGGGGCATCCTCGATACCGTCACCTGGACGCGGGTCGGCAATAAGTGCGCCGAGAAGGCGATACGCGAGGTGCGTGGGTGTGTCGAGAGTGCAGCGGAAAGTTCCGTGAGATGGCGCGACAGTCGGAAGAGAGACTGTCCCGTCCTCGACTCCGGATATGGGGCTCCCGACATACGGCGCCTGGTCGGGTTCGCACCCGGAACCTGGGGCCCGGAGTGTCGGTAGGTTGTTATAGGGCACGTGCGAGGAGGCAACCCGGAATCCGCTATGGCTGTCGTGTCCGGCCTTAATCTCCGGCTGTTTCTCGTGCTGTTAGTCGCGGTTCTGGCCGGTTACGGGGCCTGGCAGAACCGAGGGCGCCGGGGATCGAAATCCCTCACGGCGTTCCTCGCGGTCCTCGCCGCCCTGGTCGCCGCCCACCTGCTAGCCCATCTGACGACTGGCTGGCTCCAAATTTTGGCGATCAAGCTCCGATGGACCGGACTGTTCGCCTTGCCCTTCTTCGTGCTGGCGTTCGCTCTGGTGTTCACCCGCCGCGACCACCTCCTGACCAGGCAGGCTCTGGCCGCCCTTTTCGCCGTCCCTCTTTTCATCGCCGTCTTCCTGTGGACGCCGACCGTCCTGTCCCTGTTCGGGATCGGTATCGAGGCCACGGCCGTCAGGGCGTTCCTGAACGAGGAGGGGCTGATCTATATCATCACACTCGCGGTCGCGTATCTGGCCCTGCTCGCCGCGAGCGCGCTGCTGCTCTTCCACAGCTACCAGGTGCACGATCGGTTTCGACGGCAGCAGTGGGTGCTGGCCGGGGGCATCCTGGTCCTCTGGCTAGGAACCGCGATCGAAGTGTTTGGGGTGGCTCCGGAGGTTCACGTCCACTGGGTCCAGAACAGCTTTCTCGTCTTCGGCCTGGCCGTCCTCTGGGCGGTTTACCGGGGCGGGGTGACGGACATCACGCCGCTCGCGCGGAGCCGGATCATCGAAACTCTGGACGTCGCCATCATCGTCATCGACGATCGGGGAACCGTTACGGACATCAACCCGGCTGCGGAGCGGTTGTTGACTGACGGCGAGCAGCCGGTCGTCGGGGCGCCGGTGTCGGAGGTGCTCGCCGATCAACCGGGGTTGCTCGACGCATTCGAGGGGAGTTCCGAGGGACAGATCGAGCTCGGCTCGGATGGTGATCAGCGCGTGGTCTCGCCAACCGTGACGCCGTTGGAGGACTCGAACGGCAAGGAGATCGGCCGGGTCATTCTGCTCTACGACGTGACGGAACTGCGACGGCAGCGCGACGAGCTCCGCCGGAAGAACGAACGCCTCGACGAGTTCGCGAAGGTCGTGAGCCACGACCTCCGCAATCCGCTCAGCGTCGCGCTCGCGCGGCTCGATCTCGCGGCCGAAGGCTCCGGGAACGAGGAGCTCGACCGCGTCGAGAGTTCCTTGCGGCAGATGGCCACCCTGATCGATGACCTGTTCGATCTGGCCACGGCCGGTGAGGACATCGGCACCCTCGAAGGGCTCGAGCTGGCCGCGGTCGTGGAAGGCTCCTGGCGGCGCGTTCAGACCGGCGACGCCGAGCTGATCAACGAGACCGAACGCTCGGTCCAGGCGGACAAGACCCGGCTGCAGCAGCTCCTGACGAACCTGCTCCAGAACGCTGTCGAACACGGCGGCGACGCGGTCACAGTGCGCGTGGGGGATCTCCCCGACGGGTTCTACGTCGAGGACGACGGTCCCGGTATTCCGGCCGATTCACAGGAGGAGGTTCTGGAACCCGGGTATTCGACCACGGCGGACGGGACCGGCTTCGGGCTCAGTATCGTCCGCGATGTGGCCCAGGCGCATGGCTGGGAGATCACGGTGACCGAGCGTGACCAAGGCGGGGCCCGGTTCGAATTCACCGGGATCGAGGGGTGACAACCGGAGGTCGGGTGCCGTCGACGCGGTCTCTCGAACACCTGTTCGGGTTCCGGGTATCGGGTTCACTGGCGGTGTCGAGAGCGCGGTGGCCACGCCCGAGGCCGCTCTCAGGCGTCGCCGCCGGCATCATCCGGCGGTCCCCCTGCCGTCTCGTTGCCGTTCGCGTCGGTCTCGGACTCGTCGACTTCGCCGGGGTCGATTTCCTCGACCGGGACATCCGCACCGGCAACACCGCTCTCTGAGATCACCGGGAGCAGGTTGTATTCGCCGGTCTGCCCCTTCTTCACCACGTTGATGTCGAAGACGAAACTGAGCGTTTCGCCCGGGACGACCTCGAACGGCTTGACGAGCTGGAGTTTCTCGCTCGGCACCTTGACGTCGACTTGCTCGCCGGCGACGATGCCCTCGACCTCTGTCACGTGGAGCTCGAGCTTCGCGTAGCGCCCGGCCTCGAGCTCGCCGTCGAACACTGCGATGGCCCGCTCGCCGACCACTTCGGTGAGGTCCACCGTCGCGCCGTCCAGTTCGATCTCGAAGAACCCGGGCTCTTCCCCGTCATCTGTCTGGTCCTGATCGACGTCGTCCGCGGTCTCACTCTCGACTTGGTCCTGCCCGCCCTCTTCTCCCTCGGCGCTCCCGTCGCCCTCTCCGTCTTCCGAGGTTTCCGTCGCTTCCGGCTCACCCTCGGTGTCAGTCTCCTTTCCGGCTTCTGTCTCGGGTGAGGACTCGGTCGCTTCGGAGTCATCCGAACCGGAATCAGCCGGGAAGACCCGGGCGTGGCTCAACGATACATCGAGCCGATCGAAGTCGCCGAT
>CAZKPC010000078.1:0-7643 GCA_964554565.1 uncultured Halobacteriales archaeon | reverse complement strand
GAGAACGCCGAGGACCGCGTCGTCGAGCTGCTGGATGGCGCTACCCGGTCGATCCGCGTCATTCAGGTCGCGGTGGGGGGACGGAACCAGCCGTTCGTCAGGGCGCTGGTGCGGGCGGCGCGGCGGGGCGTCCAGGTCAGGCTCCTGCTCGCCGACGCCTGGTTCGTGCGGGAGCAGAACCGGGGGATTGCGGACCGGCTCAACGCCCTCGCCCGGGAGGAGGACCTGCCGCTCCGCGCCCGATTGGTGACCCCGCGGGGCCGGTTCGGCAAGATCCACGCCAAGGGGGCGGTCGTCGACGGCGAACACGTGCTGGTCGGCAGCCTCAACTGGAACAACGCCTCCGCTCGAGAGAACCGCGAAGTCGCGCTCCTGCTCCACGGCGAGGCGGCCGGGGCGTACTACGCCGCGGTGTTCGACGCGGACTGGCAGGGCGGCCGGTGGCAGGTCCCCATCGGGCTGGTGGCCGTGACGGCGGTCCTGGTGCTCGCGGCGGCGGCCTTCGCGCGCCGCTCGATGGAGTTCGAGGTGGCGGACGCGCAGCGTGTCCGGCCCGTCGATCGGGCCGTGCAGCTCATCCACTCCGATTGAGCACCAGCCGCTGCGGGTTCGCCGCCCGACCGGTCAGGTCGGCAGCGTGTAGTCCCGGGGGCTGGCCGCGCCCAGCGACTCGTCGATTTCGGCCTCGGCCATCTCGTCGATCAGGGCCTCGAGCACCGGTTCCCGCATGCCCTCGACGAACCGGATCGACCCGACCACGAGGTGGCCGCCGCCGCTGACGCCGGCTCCGGCGAGGGACTCGTTCAGGTCGTCGACCATCCGGGGGATGTCGAGCCGGACGCCGTCGGAGCGCAGGACGGCGAAGTCCGGCCCGTATCCCACGGTAATCACGGGCTCGCCGGTCTCGCGGACCACGTGATCGTGGATGGCGCCCGTGGTCGTCCCCGGGGCGGGATAGGTGAACCGATGGGCGTGTTCGTCGAGGTCGACCTGGACGAGGCGGACGCCGCTCTCGAGGGTGGTTTCCTCGAGGTGCTCCAGCGCCCCGTCGAGCTGTCGGCGGATGGCGGCATGCGCGCGGCTCTGGAACAGTTCGACGAGCGCCCCGTGGCGATCGGGGTTGCCGGCCACGTCGAGCACGTCCTGGATGACGCCGTGCCCGGCGTCGTACCGGAGCCAGTACGCGGCGTAGTCGAGGGCGTCGCCGATGGCCTGGCAGTCCTCCTCGTCGTACCCGGCCTCGGCAGCGAGGGCGAGGTAGTCGTCCATCGCGTCGGCCGATGACCGGTCGGCGAGGCCGGCGACGGCCGGCACGTGGCGGAAGCGATCGGTCAGGTCCGGGTCGACGAGCCGCGCGATCTCGACCGACAGCATCCCGACGGTCACCCGGTAGTCGTCGCCGATCAGGTAGGGGTTGACGTGTTCGGTGACGTAAGGCTCGACCGCTTCGGGATCCGGATGGTGGTGGTCGATGACCATGACCGGGACGTCGTAGGCCTGGAGATGGCGGTACGCCGGCGTGTCCTCCTCCGTGCTGCCGTTGTCCACCATCAGGAACAGCGGCAGCTGCTGGCCGTGGCGCTCGCGGTTCGACAGGGCGTGCCCGAGGTCGCGGGTGGCGTCCTCGACCTCGTAGTAGGGTGCCTTGCTCGGCAGCCGTTTCACCAGGTGCCGCGGCGCCTCGGGATCCGCGTGGGTGGCTGCGATGATGGACTCGACGGCCGTCTCGAGGGCCACACCCGCGGCAATGCCGTCGGTGTCGGCGTGGTGGCGGATCACGATCGGCCGCCCCTCGAGAACCGCCTGCCGGAGCCGGCCGGCGATCGCCTCCAGGCCGTCCCAGAGCGCATCGAGCGGCTCCCAGCTCACCAGCGGTTCGACGGTCGCGGGGGAGGCTCCCTCCGCCAGCGCCGTGTCGTATCGCTCCCGGGCGGTTTCGAGGGCCTCCCCTTCGAGGGCACTGATCGCGTCGACCTCGATCTGGCGGCCGTGACCGGTGTCCTCCGCGCGGCCGACGACGTGTACGAGGTCCCCGACCTGGAATTCGGGATACGCCCGGACGCCGGCCCGTTCGAACGCGGCACAGGGAACGACGCCCGTGCCGTCGGCGATGTGGAAGAGCGTGGGACCGTCGGTCTGTTTGATCTGGACGATCCGGCCGTCGAGATGGACGACCTCGCCATGGCGATCCTCGAGCGAACTGACGGCCGTGACCTCGTACTCGTGCTCCACGAACTCGACCGTGTATTCGCCGGGATCCGCGGGCTCGAACGACAGGTCGCCGTCCGGCCGGATCTCGGTCAACGTGACGACCAGTTCGTCGCCTTCCGCGTAGTCGCCGTCGAGTACGGACTCGTGGACCAGGCCGGAGACGTCGTCGGCCAACTCGACGAAGACGCCGTAGTTCACGACGCCGTCCACGGTTCCGTGATACCGGGCCCCCTCCTCGAGGTCCTCCGGCGTACAGTCGTCGGCGAGCTCGTAGACCACCGGCCGATCAGGATCGGCCGCGGCATCGGCGGCAGGGGCGTCAGTCATCTTAGCCCTGATTCGGTCCTGGCGGGTTTAACGGTGGCGAGATGGCCCGGCGGGTGGGCGGTCCGGAACCCTTAGCACAGCCCGGCCCCGACAGATCGCCATGCGGCTGTTCCGGTCGAGCGAGATCCTCGGTATCGCCGCCGAGACGCTCGAGTTCGCCCTGGATGCCGCGGCGGACACCCATCCGGACGAGTACATGGGGCTGCTCCGGGGCGAGGCCGCCCGCGACCTCGGGCTCGACCGGGACGGGACGGTCATCACGGACGTGCTCGTCATCCCGGGGACCGAATCGAGCCCCCGGGCGGCGCGGTTCAAGTCCAACCTCGTGCCGAACGACCTGCGGAGCCTCGGGAGCGTCCACTCCCACCCCAACGGCGTGCTTTCGCCGAGCGACACGGACGTGGCGTCCTTCGGCCGCGGCAAGGTGCACATCATCATGGGCGCGCCCTACGAGCGGGACGATTGGCGGGCGTTCGACCGGGACGGCGAGCCGATCGACCTGCCCGTCATCGACGTTCACCTGCCCGACCCGGCCGAGCGGTTCTTCGACTTCGACGAGTCGGATCTGGACCTGTAGTCCCGATCGCACAAGTCGGCGTTTGAGCCTCCCGAAGTATTTCTACGGAGCCGCGGCTCGGGTAGGGTATGCGCGCATCCGACACCGCTGATCCCGGCTGCCCGAAGTGCGGTCACGCCGAGACCGAGGTCGGGACGATCTCGACGACCGGCGGCGGGCTCAGCAAGATGTTCGACATCCAGACGAACCAGTTCAAGGTGGTCTCGTGCACCCACTGTGGGTATTCGGAGCTCTACCGCGACGACACGCCCGGCGCGAGCGACATCGTCGACGTGTTCTTGGGGTAACGGGGTTGGATGGCGATGGCTGCGGGCGCCGCCGCGTTCCTGGTCCTGCTGATCGGGATCGGCGGCGGCCTGCTCCTCTCCTGGCTCGTTCGGGCCGAGCGGACCGACCGCGATGTCATGTCGAGGGATGAAGCCGAGCGGGCGGCACGGCGGGACTCTCCCGAAGAGGAGCCGCCTTGAACGCTACAGCAGGTCCGCCTCGGCCAGCCGCTCGACGGCCTCGCGGAGTCGCTCCTGGCTGTTCGCGTAGGACACGCGGGCGTACCCCGGCGTCCCGAACGCGTTCCCGGGGACCGTCGCGACGTGGGCGTCCTCCAGGGCGTCCTCACACCACGACTGGTCGTCCTCGGCGACCGGGAGCATGAGGTAGAACGCCCCTCGGGGCGCCGGCACGTCGACACCGTGGTCGGCCAACAGGTCCACGAGCAGGTCACGGCGGGCTTCGAACGCGCCGACCATCTCCTCGACGGCGTCGTCGGTGTTCCGGAGTGCTTCGACGCCCGCGTGCTGGACGAAGTTCGTCGCGCAGCTCACCGAATGGGAGTGGAGCTTGCCGGCCTGGGCGATCAGGTCCGCGGGGCCACCGTAGTACCCGAGCCGCCAGCCGGTCATCGCGTACGCCTTGGAGAAGCCGTTGACCGTGATCGTCCGGTCGCGCATGCCCTCGAGCGTGCCGAGGCTGGGATAGTCGTCGACGTACGTGATCTCCCGATAGATCTCATCGGCCACGACCGTGACGTCGTGCTCCACGGCGAGGTCGCGGACGCCCTCGAGCGCCTCCCGGGAGAAGACCGCGCCCGAGGGGTTCGACGGGGAGTTCAGGACCAGCAGCTGGGTGGCGTCGGAGACGGCAGCGCGGAGCTCCTCGAGCGCCGGCTCCAGCTGGAACGCGTGCGGGGCCAGGTTGACCCGGACGGGCGTCCCGCCGGCTACGCGCACCATCGCCTCGTAGGAGACCCAGGCGGGGTCGAGCAGCACCACTTCGTCGCCGGCATCGACGGTCGCGAGAACGATCTCGAAGAGCGCCTGCTTGGCACCGGGCGTGACAGTGATCTGGTCGGGCTCGTACTCCAGGCCATCCTCGGCGAACGACGCGCTGATCGCCTCCCGAAGTTCGGGGATGCCGGCGGAGGCGGTGTAGCCGTGGTCCCCGGCCTCCATTGACTCCCGGCCGGCCCGGACGATGTTCTCGGGGGTGTCGAAGTCGGGCTCGCCGACGCTGAGGTCAACGACGTCGATGCCCTCGGCGGTGAGGGCCGCGGACTTGTTGCTGATGGCGAGCGTGGCGCTCGGCTCGATCCGTTCGACGCGGTCGGCGAACCTCACGGCATCGCCTCCACCATGTCGACCGCGCTCTCGACCGCCTCCGCGCCCTTGTGGATCCGATCAGCGGCCTCCTCGGGGGTCTGTCCGGGGCCGGAGACGCCGAAGGTGACCGGCGCGTCGCGCTCGAGGCTCACGCGGGTCAACCCCTCGGCCGCCGCCCGGCCGATGACTTGGTCGTGGTCAGTGTCGCCGGTGACGATGGCGCCGAGGACCGCGACCGCATCGATGTCGTCGCGACGGACCAGCCGGTCGGCCGCCAGCGGCGTGTCGTACACGCCCGGTACCTCGACGGTGTCGACGACCGTCGCGTCCCGGTCAGCGGCGGCCGCCCGGGCTTGCTCCGTCATTTGCTCGGTGATCGGGCCGTGATAGGCCGCGACCACCAGGCCGAGCGATACCATGCGTCCGGCGAAGCCTGGCCACCTGAAAGGGTTTCCGTTCGGTTTGAGCGGTGGGCCCGATCGCGCGACTCCCACCGCGGATGGCAAGAGTTGTTATGGCGCGCCTCTGTCCGGCGAGCAATGAGCGTCTCGGCCCGGCTGCGACGCATCGATCGGATCTTCCTCGGCCTGCTCGCGATCACCGTCGTCGGGCTCGTCGCCCGCCTGGCGTTCCTCGGCGGGCGGATCGCCCACTGGGACGAGGGCCGGGTCGGCTACGACATCCTGCGGTATGCCGCCACGGGCGCCTGGGAGTTCCGCCCGATCGTCCACGGGCCGTTCCTGCCCCACGTCAACCGGGTCGTGTTCGAGCTCCTCGGCGCCAGCGACTTCACCAGCCGCCTCGTCGTCGCGATCGTCGGCGCGCTCCTGCCGCTGACGGCGTGGCTGTACCGGGCCCACCTCCGCGACGTCGAGATCGTCGCCCTCGGGCTGCTGTTCACCGCGGATCCGATCCTGCTGTACTACTCGCGGTTCATGCGGAACGACGTCCTGGTGGCGGCGTTCGCGTTCGCCGCGCTCGGGTTCTACCTCCGGCTCCTGGACACCGGACGTCGCCGGCATCTGTTCGCCGGCACCGGACTGCTCGCGCTCGCGTTCACGACGAAGGAGAACGCCCTGATCTACGTGCTCTGTGTGCTGGGCGCGACCGTGCTCCTCCTCGATCACCGGCTGTTCTTGGCTCGCGACGGCGACCCGCCGTGGACGGACGTGGCGTTGCGGCGGCTCCGGCAGACGGCCGCCGCACTCTGGCGCTGGCGGCTGCCGCTGCTGGTGGCCCTCCTCGAGTTCTTCGTGATCCTGGTGGTCTTTTACGCCCCGCGGGAGGCGACCGAGGGCGGCATCGGGCTCTGGGCCGCGTTCGCCCAGCCGTCGATGTTCCCCGACGTGATCACCGCGGCGACCTACAATCCGGCGCCCTGTCAGGTCTCGCCGCCCGCGACCGCTGACCCGTACTGTGACGGGGCCTGGGAGCGCGTCGCGAACCTCTGGCTGGGCGGGCCCCATCAGGACCACGCGTACCTGCCGTTCCTCGGACACTTCCTGTGGGTCCTCGGGTCGGCCTCGGGGGCCCTCACGCTGCTGGCGATCATGGGCTTCGGGTACGACCGCTATTCCGGCGACCGGCCGCGGGACCTCGTGGCTCTGACGTTCTACTGGGGCTTCGTGTCGATCCTCGGCTACCCGGTCGCGGTCGACATCCGGGCGGCGTGGTCGGTCGTCCACGCGGTCGTCCCGCTGGCGGTTCCGGCGGCCGTGGCGATCGGCATCGTCGTCGATTGGACCCGCGACGCCTATGCCGACGACGACCAGGTCAGCGTCGCCCTGGCCGCCGTGATCCTGCTCCTGTTGGGCGGGCAGATGGCCGGCACCGCCGTCACGGGGGTGTACGTCAATCCGCAGAACGAGGACAACGTGCTGGTGCAGTACGCTCAGCCGGCCGGCGACTTCAGGGAAGCCGTAGACCTCCTCGGCCCGGCGGCCGCGGAGACCGAGGGGCTGGACGTGGTCTGGTACGGGGATCACTTCCTGGTCGAGAACGAATCGCAGGCCTACCGGCTCGCGGTCCCCGACGGCGAGTGGTACAACCGGCTGCCGCTCCCGTGGTACCTGGAAATGCACGACGCGAACCGGACCAGCACCGCCTCCTCGGAGGAGCTCGAGCGGCTCGTGGCCGAGGAGCGCCCGCCCGTCATCATCACCCGGGACGCCGAGGCGGGGGAGATCCGGAACGCGCTGGAGGACTATCGGGAGTTCCGGGGGCGGGGCCGGCTCTCCGGCCTGGAGTTCGTGATCTTCGTCGACGCGAAGTACGCCGGGGACCAGGGGGAGCCGGCGACGAGCGTGTTGAACTGACGCCATCGGTCCACTGATCGCTCCGAACGTCGACCGGGAAGGGAGCTGAAGGCCCTCGAGGATCGGCCGGTCTTTCGGTTTCCAGCCAGCTCGGGCAACGCCGAAGGTGGACTCTCTCAGGGCAGGCTTGAGCCCATCGCGTCCGGCCGCTGTCACACAAATGAACGCTTATAGGGGTGGGCTCCAAAGCCGCTCGATACGGAGATCTCCGCATGAATCCATGGATTGCAGTCGGGGCCTTAGCCGTCATCGCGGTGGCCATCCCGATCGGGATGAACGTGCTGTCGATGATGCTCCGCCCGTCGGTCTCTGAACAGGGCAAGCGGGCGACTTACGAGAGCGGCGAAGTCCCCACGGGCAACACCCGGATCCGGTTCAATATCCAGTACTACATGATCGCGCTCTTGTTCGTGGTCTTCGATATCGAGACCGTCCTGATCTTCCCCTGGACCGTCATCTACCGGGACGCCGTCGTCGCCGCCGGCCTGGTGCGGGCGTTGGTTCCGATGCTCGTGTTCATCGGCGTCCTCGTGGTCGCGCTGGTCTGGGCCTGGCGGAACGGTGTGGTCCAGTGGGCGCGCAGTCCGACCCCGTCCGACGGAGGCATCCAACAATGAG
>CAZKPC010000077.1:0-7653 GCA_964554565.1 uncultured Halobacteriales archaeon | reverse complement strand
CTACGTAAATTTTATTTGTGATAATCACGTCCCCCCCGAGGCCATGGTCGAGATCGACGGACAGGAAGTCCCGGACACCGAGCTGATTCGGACCCTGGGCGACAAATATAATGTCGAAATTCTGAGTGTGACGTCCGAGCCACGATCGGCGAAGGAACTCAACGAGGAGTTCGACATCCCGATCGCGACGGGCTATCGGCGCATCGAGGACCTCACGGAGGCCGGCCTGTTGACCTTCGAGGAGAGCGTCCTCACAGACGAGCGCCGCCGGCGGGACACGTATCGGCGACAGATCGACAACATCTCGGTCCAGTTCTCGGAGAACAGCTTCACGGTCACCGTCGAGGAACACGCCGAGGTCGAGAACAAGCTCGATGCCATGTGGGAGTCGATTTCGGAGACGGAGCAACGATCCTCCTCGACCGGCTTTTGAACGAAGCCCGGGAACTCGATGAGGTCACGGACAGCACAGCCCGGCCATCGCGGGGCTATCACAACTGATAGTCATGGCGAGAGAACGCGAAATCGCGGCTTCACGATTGTATGCCGCGGAGACGGGCCTGGATCCGGGTAGGTTGTACAGACGAACGCAGGACCGGTAGGCGTCTCAGGCTGGATCGAGCGAGCTTTGAGACGGACGGCCCCACCACTCGATCAACCTGGCGAGCGATATCGAACACTCACGACGCGAACGGCCGTTTTTGCTCCCACGAAGCGTCGTGAACCCTACAAGCCTATTACTACCCGTGATAGAGAAGAAGCCGGTATGGTTGAGCAGGTGCAGACCGGCATCGAGGGGCTCGATCGGATCCTCGACGGCGGCTTCGTCAAGAACGCCGCCGTGTTGGTGAGTGGCAATCCCGGCACCGGCAAGAGCATCCTCGGGATGCAGTTCCTCTACAACGGCGTCGAGCAGTTCGACGAGAACGGCCTCTACCTGTCCTTCGAGGAGGACGAGGAGGCGCTCGCGATCGCCGCGGACTCGATCGGCTTCGAAAACTGGGCGCAACACGTCGACGACGAGCGGATCAAGGTCTTCGACAAACAGCTCCTGCTGCGGGATACCGATTTCACGGAGACCCTCGACCGGATCGCGGACGCGCTCGAGAGCGGCGAGTACCAACGGCTCGTGATGGACTCGCTGAGCATGTTCGAGACGTTCTTCGGCTCGGAAACGAAGAAGCGCCGGTACCTGCTCCAGTTCACGGACATCCTCAAGAACTACGGCGTGACCTCCCTGCTGATCAACGAGCAAGGGGCCCTGTTCCCGGATACCGATATCGGCCTCGAGAACTACCTCACCGACGGGAACATCTATCTGATCCAAACGCCCACCAACTCGGGCGTCAATCGATACATCTGGGTGGCCAAGATGCGGGCGACCGACGTCACGACCGATATCTTCCCGATCGACATCGACGAGGGCGGCATCATCATCCACGACAGCGCCGCCGGTTTCTCGATGATGCAAGGTGATGCAAGCGGCGGCGGCTTCGGGTTCGATTCCATCGAGTGAACAAGCGGCTGGTCGGCCAACCGGGTGGAGCCCCGGGCGTCCAACTCCGTCCCGGGTCTGCGATACCTCGATTCGTTGAGCGACGATCGAGGAAAGCACTCCATGGACGGAGTTGTGCGAAAACGCCTGCGGATGAGTAGTTCGCTAATACCTCTGCTGAACCGCTGAGTGGGTCGTATTATGTAGCCAGAGTTATAGTACGGCCCTTCAAATGCGGAGATACATAAACGAAAGTGGAGTTCACCACCACACGGACCATGGCTATAGAAGACGTAGGACGTGGAGATTCGGTGCTGCTGCTTGCTCCGACCTTCGGGGAGTCGGAGCCGAGGTTCTGTTCTAAATTATTGGATCCCGGCGAGGTTCCCGATCCCGCGGTGCTGTTCGTGACCTTGACCGATAGCCCGGACGAACGTATCGAGTTCTGGGAAGACCACGTCGGCGAGCTCCCCGAATTAACCCGGTTCGTGCACACCGGTGAGCTGCGCGGCTCGGGCGACTCGGCGGATCCCGACACGGTCCGGGTCGTTCGGAATCCGAGCAACCTCACCCAATTGGGTGTCGAGATCACTGAAGCCCTCGGCGAACTGAAGGACGAATCCGACAACATCGGCGTCTGCTTCCGCTCGCTCTCGGCGTTGCTCCAATACGCCAGTCCCAACCAGGCCTTCCAGTTCATGCAGGTCCTCACCGACCATTTCAAACATGTGGGGGCGATCGGCCATGTACATATGAACCCCGACGCTCACGACAAACAAACCGTGGCGACGTTCACGCAAGTGTTCGATGTCGTCGTGGAACTGGACGAGGACGGGTCGCATCAGTTCACCAAGTAAGCGCTTCTCGGCCCTCGCGCTAGCTGGACGAGGATTCCCGGATGATTACGGACTCTGACAGGATCGAGTCCATCGCCAGCGGGGTCCGTGATCGGGTCGACGGCGGCTCTGACGGCTTCTCGCTGACACCCCGTCAAACCGTACAGAGAACTCGTTGACAATCGACTGATCCCGTCCACTATGGGCTGGGCTACGAGACCTCTCCTCGTGGCTCAACCTATCCAACCCTGAGGAAACCCCGTCGTATTCGCGGACCGGGTTAAGGCGGTGCCTCGAGCTTCATTTGATCGCGTAGCCGGCGTAGGCCGCGAGGATCGCCGCGATGACGCCGACGATCACGTTGCTTCACTTGTCAGTCCCGGTCGTGATCGGTCCGCTGAGCGCGAAGGGCGTGATCAGCACCCAGAGGCCAGCCAGCGCGGCGATCAGGCTCGACCATTTGGCGAGCGACGCCGCCTCAGTCGTTACTGACGATGCTTGTTCGGTCGCCATGAGGGAACCAACTCCAACACGTATATATCAATCTTCGAACCAAAATTTGTTGTTAATTCTGAGCGTGATACCAGGAGAACTACGTCTGAACGGCCGGAAGCAGCACTGAAGCTACCGATATTCGAATTCACGTATAAACAATTGTAATTTATATTCGAAATCGGGTGACTCCTTACGTTCGAATTACAATAACCCAAAGGTTTATTATGAAGTAGAAACATAGAAATGACTGCAGACAGGGTGATCAGCCATGGCCCTGCCAACGACGCCAGCGAGTTCCTGGACGCAGAGTACCGGTTTCCCGAGCCGACTCTTCGCGACCGGCCGCGAGGACTATGAGCTGTTCGAGGAGGACGACGAGTTCGTACTGAGCGTCGAGATGCCGGGCTTCGATCCCGACGAGATCACGGTCTCTTGGGACGAAGGCGTCCTCAACATCGCGGCGGAACACGAAGACGAAACCCGTGGCCAGCGAAAGACCTACCACCGCCGGTTCCGGTTCCCGAAGGACGTCGACGACGACGAGATCACCGCGTCCTACTCGAACGGCATCCTCGAAGTCCGGCTCCCCGTCATGACCGGCGCGACGGTCAGCGGGACCGAGATCCCGGTCACGGGCTGACGGCAGCCCGCTGATTCGTCCGTCCGGATCGCTCAGAACGAGCAGTCAGTCGTTTTTCACGCAACATCCGACGCCCCATCAGTGCGAAGTCCGACCTCGGAAAGTCGTGCTTGACTCCCTCCCAGAGAGCGGCCTTTGGCGACCCTCTGGAACCGGACTCTCGGGTCGAGGCGAAAACTCCTCCGGGGGACCCGGGAGCTCCGCGATAGGATGCCCGTACGGTCGAACGAGGGCCGGCGTCATACCCATCGAAAGCGCTTTTCCCGCCCCGCCGGGACCCCGGACCGATGACCGCTTCACTTGCGCCGGCCGAGCCCGACGTCACAACCTTCGAGGCCACCGTGGTGGCGGCTGACGGCGTCGAGCTCGTTCTCGAGGAAACCTACTTCTATCCGGAAGGGGGCGGCCAGCCCGCCGATCGGGGGACCATCGGTGGGGTCGCCCTGACGGATGTTCAGGACCGGGACGGCCGCGTGGTTCACGAGCTCGAATCCGCGCCGGGTATCGAGGCAGGCGACACCGTCGAGGCGGAGATCGATCCCGCGTTCAGGACGTACTGCCGCCGGGCCCACACCGCCAGCCACGTCTTGTACGGTGCGGGTCGTCGACTCTTCGAGGACATCGGTTACGGCGGGTTCGGGATCACCCCCGAGAAGGTCCGCGTGGACTTCGAGACGAGTACCACGATCGATGACGCCGTGCTCGTCGATCTCGAGCGCCTGGTCAACCGGGCCGTCTGGGACGCGCGAAACGTGAGCTGGACGGTGAAGCCGGCCGAGGAAGCGCTCGAGGATCCGGAGATCGCGTTCAACACGAAAACGGAGGAAGGCATCACCGGCGACGAGGTCCGGGTCGTCACGATCGATGGCTGGGACGTGGCCGCCTGTGGTGGCACTCACGTCACGAACACGGTCGAGATCGGCCCGGTGGCCGTCCTCGATCGATCGAATCCCGGCGAGGGACTCACCAGGGTCGAGTTCAGCGTCGGGCCGGACGGCATCCAGCACCGGGCCGAGGAGAAGGCGTCCCTGCTTGAGGCGGCCGGGGCGGCTGGGACCGGTCCCGGGGACGTTCCCGACGAAGTGCGCCGGCTCAGGGACGAAGTGCAGACGCTAGAAAGCACGATCGCCGATCTCGAGGGCCAGCTCGCCGGCTTCCAGCTCGAGGAGCTGCGCGAGGACGTTCGCGAGCGTGAGGGCCGCACCTGGCTCGTGGGCGCGATCGACGGCCTCGACGCCAACGCGCTCGGCGAGCAGGCCAAAGAGTTGGCGGGGGACGCGGCCGAGGTGGTCGCGCTCGCCGGGCGTGACGGGCGGACGTTCCTGGTCGTCGCTGACGGCACCGACGGGAACGCTGCAGCGGTCGTCGAGGAGGTCACTGATGAGTTCGGCGGCGGAGGCGGCGGCTCTCCACAGTTCGCGCAAGGCGGCGGGATCGATGCCGATCCGGCGGCGGTCGTCGGGTACCTCCGCCAGCCCGCGGCCGATCAGGACTGATCCGCCGGCCGGATCCGGACCTCCCCGTCGGCCGAGACAGTGACCCGGACCGGGGCCGTCAGTTCACGGCGATCCAAGGCCTCCCTGGCGGCCTCGGTGAGGCGTTCGATCACGTCGACGGCCGAGAGCGTGACCTTCAGATCGGCCGTGTCGGCCGCCTGGTAGATCCGATCCGGGATCTCGTAGACGTCGGTGCCGGGTTCGATCGTGAGCTGGACGGGGGCACGGAGGGCGTCGACGAGCTCGATCGTGGACCGGGCCTTCCGGACGTTCTCGCGGGCGCTCGCCTCGATGCCGGCGACGTTGGCCCGGCTCGTACCGAGGCGGTCCGCGATCGCAGCCTGTGATTCGTCGCGCTCGCGGAGCGCGAGTACCTCGGCCTGGCGCCGGGTCAGGACGCTCTCCTCGGCGTCGAACCCGGCACGATCCAGGAGCTCGTCGACGTCCTCAGTCATGACTAGCCATCGTTGCGGGGAGGCCGTGGAACTCGGTCATGAGTCTTCGAAGGTTCCCGCCATGAACTGGATTGAGGGGCAACCGGCTCCGGGCACTCGCGGCGGCAGTCGGCTGTCCAATCAGCCTCGAGATGTGCGGGACAGACATGGCACTGGTCGGGCAAGGACCGTGTTGGTGGGTCGAGACCGACGTAACCCATAACGGTTACGCCTGTCCTCCGGGACCCTGGTCGGCTCCGGATCGCGAAGCGTTTACCCGCTCTTCCTCACAACCGATCCGGTATGCAGCTCTCGGCCGAGCAGGAGGCCATGCGGCGGACGGTCCGCGAGTTCGCGGCCGAGGAAATCGCCCCTGCGGCCGCGGCCGCCGACCGCGAGCAATCGTTTCCGGAACACGTCTGGGACGGGTTGGCCGACCTGGATCTCACGGCGATGTCTGTCCCGGAGGCATACGGCGGTCTCGACGTCGACCGGCTGACCTTCGCGGTGATCTCGGAGGCCGTGGCGGAGGGGAGCCTGGCGGTGGCGACGGCCTTGGGCGTCCACGCGATGGCGACGGCCTGTCTCGCGGAGTTCGGATCGGAGTCACAGGCCGAGCGCTGGCTTCCCGCGATGGCCGATGGGCGGCCCGTCGGCGCTTTCGCCCTCTCGGAACCGGACGCCGGGTCGAACCCGGCGGAGATGTCGACGGTCGCCCGGCGGGAAGGGGACGAGTACGTGATCGACGGCAAGAAACAGTGGATCACGAACGGCGAGCGCTCCGGCGTCGTCATCCTCTTCGCCAAGACGGATCCGGCCGATCCCGACTCGGTCACGCAGTTCGTGGTCCCGAAAGACACCGACGGCCTCGAGGTCGGGAAGAAGGAATCGAAGCTCGGGCTTCGGGCCAGCGACACGACGGCCTTGCTGTTCGACGGGGCCCGGATCCCGGCCGCCAATCGCTTGACGGCGGAGGGCGAGGGGCTGTCGGCGGCGCTACGGATCCTCACCGGCGGCCGGATCGGCGTCGCGGCCCAGGCGGTCGGCCTCGCCCAGGCCGCCCTCGACGACGCGATCGACTACGTGCAGGAGCGCGAGCAGTTCGGGGGGCCGCTCGCGGACATCCAGGCCGTCCGCCACAAGCTGGCCGACATGGAAACCCAGGTGCGGGCCGGTCGGGCGTTGACACGGACCGCGGCGCGGCTCGACGACGCGGGCCAGGCGGTCCGGCAGGCCGCGAGCGTGGCCAAACTGTTCGCCTCGGAGGCGGCCGTTGAGGTCACGAACGAAGCCCTCCAACTCCACGGCGGCTACGGCTACACGACTGATTTCGACGTCGAGCGCTACTACCGCGACGCGAAGGTCACGACCATCTACGAGGGCACCAGCCAGATCCAGCGGACCGTCATCGCCCGCGGGCTCCTGGATTGATCCCCACCGGATCAAAGAAGCCTTGTCCGCCAGGGGGGTAGGCCCGAGCCGTGTCCCAGGCGATTCCCGATGACGCGCAGGCCGTCGTCTACGATCTCGACGGGACGTTGGTCCGGCTAGCGGTCGACTGGAGCGCCGTGGGTGAGGCACTCAGGGACCGCTTCGCCGAGGCGGGCGTGGCGGCGGACGAGTGGACCGTGTGGGACTGTTATGAACGGGCCCGTGAGCACGGCCTCGAATCGGCCGTGAACAACCTGCTCACGGAGCATGAACTCGCCGGCGCGGAGGCCGCCGAGCGCCTACCCGGAGCGGACTCGCTGGAGCGGCTCGACCGTCCGGCGGGCGTCTGTTCGCTGAACGCGGAAGCGGCCTGTCGGGCCGCCCTCGAGCGACACGAACTGGCGTCCGGCGTCGACGTCATCGTCGGTCGCGATTCCGTGGACCCCGTCAAACCCGATCCGGCGCCCCTGCTGGCGGCCATCGAGGCGCTCGACGTGCCTCCGGCCGACGCGGTGTTCATCGGGAACCGCGAGAAGGACGCCGAAACGGCCCGCCGAGCCGGGGTGCCGTTCCGATACGTGAGTGGTGACGGGCCCACCGAGTGACGTCCTCCCCGTCGGAAACGACGGGGCTTCCCACCGCACCGGGGCGGCTGGTTCGGGAACCTCGGGTTTGCACACCGATGGTGATTGGGAGCGCCACGCCCCCGGTATCCCTATCCCGGATGGGATTCGGGAGTACCTCCTCGCCCGCACCCATCGTCCGTCGGCGGCAGGGGGTACCTGCCTCGATCCGGCGAAGGATTCCCGAGATTGTCCGATTGTCC
>CAZKPC010000076.1:0-7671 GCA_964554565.1 uncultured Halobacteriales archaeon | reverse complement strand
GCGACGAAGATCACGCCGACGCTGCCGACCAGCGAGGCCGGCTTGACGAAGATCTCGTCGGCCGGCGCGGCAGCGTAGAACCCGCCCGAGGCGGCGAGGGAATCGACGCTGACGACCACCGGCATCTGCTCCGCGGTGCGTCGGACGGCGAGGTAGAGCGTCTCGCTCGCCGCGGCCCCGCCACCAGGACTATTGACGCGGAGGACGACGGCCTCCACATCGGGATCCTGCCGGGCTTGTTTGAGCCGTTGCGCGACGGAGGCCGCGTTGCCGCCGTCAATGCCACCCGAGAGAGTTACCACGGCGACGGTTCCGGCTCCCGGTTGGCCGACCTGCTGGGACACGACGGGGGCGACCTGCAGGCCGATGATCACCCCGAGCAGGATGATCACGATGTACGACCGGGACGCCTTCCGGAGCAATCTCAGGGCTCGATCACGGCGTTCCGGCGTTGCCAGGCGGCTGATCCAGCGGCCGAGCCGAGTCATATGATAGTCCGGTCCATGGACTGCCCCGGCCTATACCTTTCGCCGGTGGTTGATCGTGCCGGCGGCCTCCAGCGTGGGCGTCCTCGATCGGCTCGATGCCGGCTCAGTCGTCCGCGGATGCCGGCTGGGCCTCGTGGATCTTCTCGCCGCGGTTCAGCCGCTCGGCGATCCGGAAGGTCTGTTCGCCGGCGCGGCGGGTGGGCGTATGTGCCGCGAGGTACCTGGCGGCCGCGATCAGGTGGACGTCCGCCCGAGCCGCCGGCCGCAGGGCCTCGTACTGGTTGAACGCGGCTTCGAGGTTCTGCCGGGGATGGAACCCGACGTCCTCCCGGAGCAGCGCCTGGCCGAGAGCCTGTTTGAGCCGGCCCACGTCGCCGCCGGATTCGAGATAGGCCGCCGTCAACCGGCCGGCGTTGTCGACCTCCTCGTCGGCCTCGACCCCGAAGCACTCCATCAGGGCGTCGAGGGTCGCCTCGGGGTCCCGCTCTCCGTCCGGGTCCGGCAGCGGCGTGGGCGGGGTGTTGAGGAACCGATCGAGGTATACGCTCATCGCGGCGTCGAACACGCCCCGATAGACCTCCCGGGCCGAGGTCCGGGTCGTCAATCCGTGGACGCCGTTGGCGTAGGTGTAGGTGTGATGCACCGTGTTCCAGTCGCGGAACTCGTTCGAAGTGCCGAACTGGGCGATGCGCCTGGCGGCGGCGAAGGCCACCCGCTCCGCGAGCTCCTGGGCCGTCGCGCCGTTCGCGATCGCGTCCGTGATCGCCTCCATGATGGCTGCCGGATCATCGCCCAGGAGCACGGCGACGAACTCGTCGGGCTCCCGCCAGTTGTCCTGCGCCCCGGCCTCCAGCAGCGATGGGAGTTCCTCGGCCGCATCGAAGCACAGCGCCGCCACGTCGACCGGTTGGCGCCATTCCGATTGCTCCTCCGCCCGCTCGGCCGACGCGAGGCCGGGGACCAGGCTCGGCAGGACCTCGTCGGCGTGTTCCCAGCCGATCCGGTCCAGCGTCTCGAACGCCTTGTTGATGAAATCCAGCCGGTGGCCCGCATCGAGGTAGAGGTGGTCCGTCGCGGCCCCAGCCAGCATCCCGGCGATATCGGATTCCGGGAGGTCCGCCCGGAGGGCCGCTCGGAGGACCCGTTCGGCCCCGTCCGCGTCTCGGACTTCGATGTTCTGCCGGAACCAGTCCTCGAGCCGGTCCGCGGACACGTCTTGGTTCGACAGTGGGTCCTGGACGAAGAACGGCGGCTGGCCCGCACAGTCGTCGGCCACCTCGGTCAGCCCGGCGTAGAGGGCTCGGCGGCGGTCCTCGGGGCGCAGCGCGTCGAGCAGGTTCGACATCACGCCGAGCGTCGTCAGGCCGCGGCCCCAGCCGTCCTGGCGGTAATGGGTGCCGAACTCCGTGCCCTCGCGCACGGGTACGGTCTGGTCGACGCCGGCGTCCTCCAGGCCGATGACGGCCTTGGCGACCACGAGGTCGATGTTCTCCTGGAGGCCGTGTTCCAGCCGGTGGCGCCAATGGACGTCCGGCGACTCTTCCTGCGGGGGGTCCGGCTGCACGTAGACGTCGCCGTTCCGAACCTCGACCGGATAGGTTTGGACGTCGTCCGCGAACGGATCGAACGTATCGCCACACGCCAGCTCGAAACGGGCGTGGTGCCACGGACAGGTCAACACGCCGTGCTCGACCGTCCCGTCGGTCAGGGGAAACCCCATGTGCGGACACCGGTTGTCGGTCGCGTGGAACGACCCCTCGTGATGGAACAGTCCGATCGCGTGGCCCCCGGCTCGCACGACCATCGGGCTCTCGGCCCGAGCGGTCTCGGCGTCAGCCACCTTGACGTAGCCGTCTGGAGCAGCGGATCGACTCATGTCGTCGCGTTGAGTCGCCGGCGGTAAAACGGTTCCCTCAGCGCCCGGACCCACCGGAGCCGTCCGGCGGTTCGCGGACCGTTGTGCGTAAGAGGTCCGCGCCCATCGCTGCGGGCATGGCCGAGCGGATCACGGCGGGCATCTGGCAGCTCCGGCTCGGCTGGCCGACGCCGCTGCGGTCCAACGCCTACCTCGTCGACGACGGTGCGGTGACCCTGATCGATACGGGCCTCCCGCTGAACGCCAATCGGCTGCGGACCGAGATCGAGGATGCGGGCGCGGACGTGGCTGAAATCGACCGGGTGCTGCTCACCCATTACGACCTCGATCACGTCGGCGGCCTCGCCAGACTCGTGCCGGAGCTAGACGCGCCGGTCTACATCGGCGAGGCCGACCTCGCGCTCCTTGAGGGTGGCCAGGACCCGCCATGGCTACATCACAAGGGGCTGTTCCACCGGGGCCTGCGTCGGGTCCACGGACTGCCCGAGGAGCTCTCGGTCCAGGCGGTAGCCGACGGTGACCGGATCGGCGGGTTCCGAGCCTATCACACGCCCGGTCACAATCCGGGTCACACCGTGTACGTCCACGCCGAAATGGAAGCGGGTCTCCTCGGCGACCTCGTCTGGAGCAAGCCCCGAGGGCTGGTCACGCCCATCTGGCTGGACTCTTACGACCTGGCGACGCTCCGAGGAAGCGTTCGACGGCTCGCCGAACGGGCCGCACCCTTCGAGGTCGCGGCCGTCGGCCACGGCGAACCGCTCCGCACGGGCGGCCGGGCGGCGCTACGGGAACTCGCGACTCGACTCTGAGGCGGTCGGAGACGCTTCGCGGGACTTGCCTCCGATCGTGGGCCACGGCGTTCATGGGGGTTTCTGGACCCGTGGTGGACTCTGTCAAGAACTCGTCCCGACCCGACTGGACGGAAGGGTCGCCGCTGTCTGGCCGAGAACCGACGGACGCTGCCCGGCCAATCGATGAAGTTATTAATCTCTATGTCTGTTTTAATAACGTGTTCCGATCCCGGTACGCGCCGGTCGCGCCCGCGGCCCTCGTCGTGTTATCGGTGGTCGGTTTCGGGGCCGGCGTGG
This sequence comes from uncultured Halobacteriales archaeon, assembly GCA_964554565.1. Lineage (GTDB taxonomy): Archaea > Halobacteriota > Halobacteria > Halobacteriales > Hikarchaeaceae > CAZKPC01. The sequence goes on along the minus strand of CAZKPC010000076.1, from coordinate 4,219 downwards.
CACCCAAGGTGCTGGGTATCGCCTGGGTCGCCTTCCTCGCGATGGCGCTCGCGATCCCGCTCGGCGTCCGCGCCGGCCGCCAGCAGCACGCCAAACGGCTGGTGTGGGGCTATGGACTCGCGAGCGGGGCGATGGTGACGAGCGCGGCGGTGTTCCTCGTCCCCGGCGCGATCGATCACCACGCGGCCTTCGGCGGCTTCGGGATCGCCTTCGGGGTCATGGTTGGCTACGGCGCACATACGGTCGGCCACCGATTGACGCACTTCGATTCACCGTTCGAGGATACCGCGATTCGGCTGGCGGCCCACGCGCTGGCGGCCGGGAGCATCATCGGCATCGTCTACGCCGCCATGCCCTCCTTGGGGCCCTTGCTCGGGCTCGCGATCGTCTCCCACAAGGGGCCGGCCGGCTATGCGGCGGCCCACCGGCTTGCCAGACAAGATAAACCCGTCTGGCCCCTGCTCGTTCCGGCCGCGGGGGTTGGTCTCACCGCGATTCCGACGGCCCTGCTCTCGATCCCCCCGGCGCCGATCGTGAACGCGGTCGTGTTCGGCTTCGCCTCGGGGATCTTCCTGCACGTGGCGATGGACTTCCTGCCGCGCTGTGAGGTCGGGGGCGAGATCGACGAGTTATCGCGGATCGAGGCGCCGGCCGACCACGGGCTGCTCGACCGACTCCGGTTGCACGCCGTGTCGAGTACCGGTCTGGGCGGGGTCGCGGTCTTCGTCGCCTGGCTGCTCGTCTGATCACTCGGACCGCCTCCCCAACTCCGGATGCTGCCTCAGAGATACCGTTTCTCGGACTGTTAGTTTTCCCAAACGCGACGTTTGGGATGCATGCGTCGTCAATCATCCGTGGTGATTGTCTCGTTTCTCGCATGCGTCCGCCAGGTCCCGGCAAGCGCCGTCGTCATCTCGAAAATATCCGGAGGGAGTAATCGTGACTCCAGTCAGCCGCCAGCCCCGAACCGGCCATCGAGTGGCTCGGAATCCGTCCGACCGCGGCAGAGACCTCGACGATTCACTGTCAAGGGGGATGAAGCGCTCGACGGGCGGGGGACTTCGGCGTCGAAGAGAGCGCGTAGGCCGGGCGACAGACACTGTTCCAGTCAGGGGTCGAGGCTAACTGGGAAGACAACGGGTTGGACGATGTCAACGTGGCCTGGAAGCCCGGACGGTCTCCACGAAACGCGGCAGTTCCCCGAGGCATCGGTCATCCTGAACTTCCCAGGGTTCCTTGAGGACAACGCTGCGACGATGGAGACCACCGCCGGGACCGCTTTTCAGCAGCTGCAGGCGGTCAACGAGGAGTGAGGTCCCTGGACCCTCCCCTCGTTGAACCAGAACGTAAAACCTCGAAGAGACGTGACTGGCTGATCTCGTCCGGACCTGGGGGCGTCAGCTGTATCCCCGCCAGCGCTTCCCGCAGTCCTTACACTTGAAGAAGCGGGTCGGCGGCTCGTCGGCGGAGGCCGTCTGCTTGATGGTGTACCACGCCTCGTTGTGGCCGCAGTTCTCACAGGTGACGTCCGTCGCGGTGGGAAGTCCCTCTTCGCCCTGGCTATCATCGGTCTCGATCACGTCGTCGGTCGTCTGGCCCTCCGTCGAGGTGAACTCGGCCGCCAGCGACTCGTCCTTCGGGACCGCCGTCCCGCAGCTGGAGCAGACCATCGCGTCCCCGTCGGCGTGCATCATGGAGCCGCAGTCATCGCAGAATTGCATGCGTAGGAAGCTGTGCGTTCGGCTTGGTTACCGATTCAACGGTGAAGCCGGTATCGCCTCCGCGAGCTAAAAACCCACGCAAGCGGGATCGATCCGCGGCGGCAGTCACGGCCGGGGAAACACGCTGATGGATCGGGCTCAACGGATTTTGCGGACTTCCGACAGGCTGAACCCGCTTTCGTCGATCCGTGTCTCGAACCTGACGATGTCTTTCTGATCGATGGTCGGCAGGACCCCGCGTAACTGCTCGATGACCAGCGTCCGGTCGATCTCGTGGCCTCCGGTGGCCCATTCGAAGCGGAACGTGCCGTCGACCGCGCTCTGCAGCTGTGCCAGGGCTCGGCGAGGCAGGCTGGCCGGGTCGACGAGCAGCAGGACGAGGCCGCCCCAGTCATCGGCGGCCCGGCGGAGGCCTCGCAAGAGGATCCCGATCTCGCGCCACGAGGCTCTCGCGTCCGGGAGCGGGCCGAGATCGGTCAGCGAGTCGACCGCGATCAGTCCCTCCGACGCGTGAGCCTCGAGGAACTCCGAGAGGGCGCCGAGGAGGTCCTGCTCATCATCAGGCTCTTCTGCCCCACCGGCTCCAAGTGCGTCGGTATTGCCCTCGGCCGGTACCGGGGTCCCTTCGAAATACCGGGCGGACAGATCCGTGAGGCTGACCGCCTCCAACCCGGCGGTCACCATTGCTTGATCGAACACCTGCTGCCACTCCCGTTCGAGCGAGGCCTTCTGGGTCGTCAAGGAAACGTAGTGGATCTCGTCCGGTATAATCGCGGCGTCAGCCACGTCACCGTAGACGAGTTCGAACCGCTCCGGGTCCGTGCGGGCCAGCGCGTTGACCAAGACGGCAGTAGCCAGGAAGGCCCGAGCTCCGGCGCCCGGTTCCTCCGCCAACAACACGATGCTCCCGGCCGGGGCACCGCCCCCGCAGAGCGCGTCGAGTCGCCGCACGCCGAACGGTAGCCGGGCCATGGCCACTCCTCGCTCGTTTTCCCGTTTGAGCCTGGGGCCCGAGCAGACTACGGGAGCTCGCCTAAGGACTCCAGCATGGTGTCCAAGGGCGTCTCGACGATGCCCAGCGAATAGCCATCGCGCTCGGCTAAGGTCGGCGCATGCGCCCAGAGGTCGGCTTCGTTCAGCCCGTGCAGCACCACGGCGTTCGGCGTCGGCGTCACCACCCGCATCGCCACCAGCGGCGATTCACCCCGCGAGACGTTGGTGAACACCAAGGCGCGGCTGGTCGACTGGCCGTAGAGCCGGTAGAACTCCTCCGAGGACAGCCGGGTGATGGCTTCGATGCTGTCGATCACCGTGTGTCCGGTGATGCCTGACGGACCGCTGACGAGCTCGGTCCCGCCAATCGCCTCGTAGAAACCGTCCAGCGGCACCGTCGCGGCGTACTCCCGGAGATCGAGCACGATATCGCTCTCGAACCCGGCCGAGAGGACTCGTGCGTACTGTCTGAGCCGCTCGCCGCCGCGCTGTTCGTCGATGTTCAGCAGGCCGGTGACCAGCCGCCGGACGACGCCGATCCCCGGGCTCTCCCGGCGTCCGCTCTCGTAATCCGAGATGACGGAGGCGGAGACGTCGAGCTCGGCAGCCAGGGCGGTCTGGGAGACGTCGAAATCCGTCCGCCATTTCCGGAGGGTCCCCCCAGGGTCGTCGCTGATCGCGACCTCCCCGGCGATCTTCTCGGCGAGCTCCTGCCGGGGATCGGTCGCTGGCATGGCCCCGCGTGCTCGGGGCGCCGCGAAAAACGTACCGAAGCCTCGACAGTTGTCGTGGCCGAGCCAGTGGGCCGATGTTGCCCGATTCGTTGTGCTTGTGGAGGCTCTGGGGCTCCGTCGACCATGTAGATGACGCCTGGCGGAGGCCGTGGTGGTGACGCCCGGCGGTCAGGCGTCCCGGCTACCGGAAGCTGGCCAATACCCCGCCGATCGCGCCGAACACGACGGGGTAGATAACCCCTGCGAGGAGGGCCCCGGTGATCGGATCGACCGCGATGCTTCGGCCCGTGTCCCCGATCCCGTGGGCGAACAGGACCGTCCCGATCGCGGCCAGCAGGAAGTACCCGATCGCCACGAGGGCGCCGGCGAGGGCTGCCGAGCTGCGGTCCACCGCCTCCGCCCGCCAGGACTCGAGCGCCCCGGCCAGCACCAGCAACAGCGGGACGAGCAGGTACAGCAAGGCCACGGTGCCGTCGCCGGACTGCTCGACCAGGTTGACGATCTCGGTGCCGCCGCCGGGGGTCGGGAACCTGGTCCCGACGCCGTGGGCGCCATAGAACAGCCACCCGACGCCCTTCCAGGTCGGGATCGCATCGACGCCCAGCAGCTGCGCGAGGAAGTTCAGGCCGGTGAGGGAGTCGTTCACGGCCGGGGCGCGCCATGCGTAAGTCAGGACGTAGCCCACCACGAACGTCACCAGGCCGATGAGGCCGCTTTCGGCCGCCGTCGCCACGTCCGGCCGCGTCGTGGTTTCCGCCATACGTCCGCGGG
>CAZKPC010000075.1:0-7977 GCA_964554565.1 uncultured Halobacteriales archaeon | reverse complement strand
TCGCCGAATCCGACCATGTAGAAGGCACTGGCGAAGGCGAGCCCGAGCCAGTTGGCCCACCCCGCGATCGACCCGAACAGCGGCCCGAGCGCCCGGTTGACGTAGAAGTACGCGCCGCCGGACTTCGGCATGGCGGTACCGAGTTCACTGGCCGACAGCGCGGTTAGCAGTGCGATCCCGCCACCGATCAGGAATGCCACGACGGCGAACCAGCCAGCCTTTTCGATGGCGTTCCCGGGAAGCACAAAGATACCGGCTCCGATCATCGTCCCGACCCCGATCGTCAGTGCGGCGAGCGGACCGAGGTCTTTCGCGAGTTCTTCGTCACCGACACTCATGATGTAGCTGCGGCAGCAACCGCTGTGGTCAAATGTCTCCTCCGCTCCGCCTGGGCCCGAAACCCTCGAGGTCCTGAGCTATGCTGAAGGCTCCGAGAGCCAGGGCTGTAGCATTCCTTAGGGTAGTCTGGACTGCTCGTTCGGAATGGTTCTGATATGAACTCCCGACAGCTGACGGGGGGATTCCTACCCATCGTTCGACTGTTCACTCGGCAAGGCAATGACTGGCCGATCGGCCCTCGTGACCAGTTTCATAGAAACGTCACCGGACAAAAACTGCGTGAGTCGGGTTCCACCACGAGAGCGGTAGGCGATGGCGCTGGCCTCCATTTCGTCGGCGGCATCGAAGATCGCCGCCGCCACATCCCGTCCGTAGGCGGTGTGGTCGTCGGCGTCCGGGAACACCCTGCGGACGGCGGCAAACGAGGCTTCGGCCAACTCCTCGGATTGCTCGACAGGCGTCTTGTCCGGAACGCCGCCACCTTTCTCAACCACGTGCAGTGCAGTCACGTGATCAGGCTGGTATGGTTCGAGTTCCAACGCTGTCGCTAAGGCGTCGTCCTCGGACGCGACCGGGAGGAGGACGTGACCGAGCAACTGCCGCGTCTCACTCCCGGCGGTGCCGGTCATGCTCTGATCCAATCAGCCGAGGCGAATTAAGGGATGTGCTCTGTGGATACACAGCTTCGATTATGCAGCACAGTCGGACATAGGTATCAAAATTCAGGGGTTCGGACAGGAGTCACGTCTACCGATCGGACGGGATCTCGCTGAAGACCTTTAGGGCTGGCACCAAAGGCGTAACCGACCACATGGATTTGGTCCCGCGATCGGTCCCGGAGATCGAGCTCTCTCGCCGGTATCGACTCATCGTTTACTACCTCCTCGGCATCCTCGGCCTGATCGTCCTGTACGCGGTCGTCTACAACTACGGGATGTTGGTGTTCGAAGGCGAGTCCCAATCGATCTTCCATTCGACCCAGGTGGTCGTCGAGACCATGACCACGACCGGGTACGGCGCGGACTCGCCGTGGGAGTCACCGGTCATGAACCTCTTCGTCATCTTGATGCAAGTCAGCGGGATCGGGATCGGGTTCTTCACACTCCGACTGGTGATCATCCCGCTCTTCACGAGCGCGGAGGTCAACCTGGATAACCGTCTCACTAGCAAGCGCGACCACGTCATCATCTGCGAGTACCGGCGGGACTCGGCCGTGCTGCTCGACGAACTCAGGGAACTCGACCTCGACTACGTGCTGATTTCCTCCTCGAGGGAGAACGCGGAGGCGCTATCCGACGATGGGTACGCCGCCATTCACGGCTCGCCGCAGGCCACCGAAGCCTTCGAACGCGCTAGTATCGATACTGCCCGGGCCGTCATCACTGACGCGGGCGCGGCGAACGTCAATACGATCTTGACGGCCCGGTCGATCCGGCCCGACATCGAGATCATTACCTTGACGGACGACAGCAACCAGCGTGAGATACTGCGAGAAACCGGTGCGGACAGCGTCCTCTCCCCCCATGGCGTCCTCGGTCACCGCCTGGCTGAGAAGGCCATCTTCTCGATGGGGTCGCAAATATCTGGTACGATCGAGTTGGGAGCTGATTTTGAACTGATTGAGTTTCCAGTCCAGCACGGTAGCGAGTTGGTTGGCCTCCGAATCCAGGACACCGATCTCCGGGAGCGAACCGGGGCCAACATCATCGGCGCCTGGATCGACGGCGAACTCCAGCTTCCACCGGATCCCGAGGCCCTGATTCGGCCGAACACCGTTCTGCTGGTGACTGGCGCGCACGAAGCTCTGGAGGAGTTGAGTGAGTTCACACGTCGCCCCCGTCGGTTCCGCGGTGACCAACGAATCGTCATTGCCGGCCACGGTGAGGTCGGCAAGGCGGCGCGGTCGGTCATCGTCGAGGAGGACATCGAGGTCGTTACCATCGATATTGACGACCACGATGGGGTAGACATCGTGGGGGATGCGAGTTCGAGGGAGGTGCTGAAGGACGCGGGCATCAAGCAGGCGGGAGCCGTAATCGTCGGGCTTCCGGACGATTCACTCGGACTATTGGCAACGGTGTGGTCGCGGTCGCTCAATCCGGACATCGAGATGCTCGTGCGGGTGAGCGACCCGGATGCGACCAAGAAAGCGCTGAGTGCCGGTGCCGACTACGTGCTGTCGGTCCCGCGAGTGAGCGCCAGGATGATCGCCAAGGAACTACGTGGCGAGGACGTCTTAGCGCCCGCGAGTCAGGTCCGGCTCGTTCGGGTCCCGGCGACGCCGTTCGCCGGTTCGACGCTCGCCGAATCGGGGATCTCCGAGAAGACCGGCTGTCGGGTGATCGCCATCGACGACGGTTCGTCGGTCTCCAGCGTCGTCGATCCACAGCAGGTATTCACTGGTGAGGAGCGACTCGTGCTCGTAGGTTCCGACGAGTCGATCCAGGACTTCCTCAAGCGGTTCGACGTCTCCCCGGCCAATTCGCCAGGCTGACCGTACGAAGAAGCCGTTTTGGATCACCGACAGTAGATTCCTGTTTACGATAACGAAGGGTGAATTCGACTCGGCATCGGCACTTTCTGGTGGTAGCTGGTTCGTGATCAGAAACCCTCCCCCCTGCACTGGAGGAGTTACTCTGAGGAATCGGAATCAGTCGGCCCTCGCGCCGACACGTCGCTCGTGTTCTCCCGACAAGCGTAACGCGGTGTCCCGCTGGTCGGCGATTTGACACGCCGAAGCAGTCACGCCGGACCTCCGTCTCAGTGGCTCAGATGACTAGGTTTACGGCCGGCCTTGCCATCGACACAGTTTGTATCACATACCACCATGCCGACGACGTCCTGGGCCTCCCGGGGTTGCTCCACGCCGTTGAATTTTATGACCTTACGAGGCCACTCGAGATCTATACACCCAGGGGAACAGGCTCCGATATCGAGACGCTCATCGACGCGCCTGGACCTGAACTGTCGTTTCGAACCGTTGTAACCGAACTCGGTTTCGATGAACGAGTACGTGACCCACCCTCAATCGTGATCGAGACATTTGAAACTGAACATCGGACACGCTCTATCGGATACCGAATCGATACCTCAGGAGTCCAGGGGGAGCGGACCCTCGTCTAGACCGGCGATACTCGGCCGACCGAGACTACGGTCGCGGTCGCTTCTGGTGCGAATCTGCTCATCCACGACGCAATGTTCGTGCAGGATGAGCGTGAACGAGCACGTAAAACCGGCCACTCTACGAGCGCGGAAGCCGCCAACATCGCAGCGCGGGCTGGCGTTGAGCGACTTGCTCACACGTATATTTCGTCGAGACACGTAGGCAACGTTTCGCGGTTGGAAGCTGAGGCGGTGAAGGTGTTCGGTGAGAACGCCTTCGTTCCCGATGACGGTCGGATGATTGCTCTTTACGACTAACCGACCTCCCCAGCCACGCCTCGCTACCGATTCGTTCGAGCTGGCTCTCGTGGTCGAACCAAATTTTTAGCCCCTTGTCACGACTTTCCAATATGGACTTCACCGTAACCCAGGGCGATATCGCTGCCCAGCAGGCCGACGCGCTCGTGAACGCCGCTGGCACGAGCCTTCAGATGGGGAGCGGGGTTGCAGGGGCCCTCCGGCGAGGCGCGAACGGACCGATCAACCAAGAAGCGGTCACGAAGGGCCCGGTCGAGCTCGGTGGCGTCGCAGTCACGGACGCCTACGACCTCGACGCCGACTACGTCATCCACGCGGCGGCGATGCCTCATTACGGCGACGGAATGGCGACGACTGAGAGCATCCGAGAGGCGACGAGAAATACGCTCGAACGGGCTGACGAACTAAGCTGTGAGTCGATCGTCATCCCGATCCTCGGGACCGGTGCAGCTGGCTTTGAGTTCCAGACAGGGGCCCAGCTCATCTGTGAAGAGATCTGGCAGTATCAGCCCGACACTCTTCAGGACGTTCGGATAATTGCCTACTCCAAACGAGAGTTCGAAACGCTTCAGGATATTGCCGGACGGTTCCAATCCGAATAACTTCTGCCGTACGGGGCCGGCTTAGCCGGATCGATGTGGGGGTGAATGTTCGAAACCTTAGAGGGGAGTGCGACAACGTCGCCATTAGGTTAGCGATGCGATACGAAAAACGTGCTGCACACATGGCGCGTGTGCATCACGACAAATCGTGACCGCCCTTGCCACCGGGCGACGGGCAGACCGGGCCAAGTGGGCTCGAGGGCGTCGACGACGCGTAGTAAGGGGTTATCGGGGATAAACGACAGAGGGATGCGGACTCGATGTGTCTACCCGGTATGGCTCCACGGCACCCGCTAAGCCGACGAGGCAACGCGGCAGACCCGAATCGTCCCCGTCACCCCACCCGCCCTCATCGATCGTCATCAGTCGGATCGAGTACTCCGGGACGTCGCCCCTCGACCACCGAGTCGGAACGCCGAGCTACGCACCCACGCCAATGAATCGAGACCATCCCAACCACGCCAGCGTCGACCAGTCGGATCGGACCGTGCCCCGGAACCTCCGCCAGACTGGCGACGCGGAGGTCGACCTCGTGATCTCCACCCGCGTTCGACAGTCGCCGTACTGGCATCTCTCCGTCGCGGAAGGCTGTTACCAGGCGACAGTCTACAACCACATGTACCACCCTCGCGGGTACACCGACCCCGATTCGGGCGGATTGGAGGCCGAGTACGACCTCCTGACGAACGACGTGACGTTGATGGACGTCGCGGTCGAGCGCCAGATCCGGGTCGCGGGGCCCGATGCCGAGGCGTTCGTCAACTCCGTCGTCACCCGGGACGCCACGGAGATCGAGCCCATGCACGGCAAATACGCCATCTGCTGTGACTCCGACGGCGGGGTCATCGCCGACTTCATTCTCCTGCGCCCCGACGACGACGAGTTCTGGTTCTCAATCGCCGACGCCGACCTGCTCCACTGGCTTCGAGGGGTCGCCGTCCACGCCGACGTCGCAGTCGACATCGAGGAGATCGACGTCTCGCCGATGCAGGTTCAGGGCCCGAAATCGCCCGACGTGATGGCGTCACTCATCGGTGACGGGGTCGACGACATCCCGTATTACGGCTTGTTGGAGGCGACCATTAACGACATCCCGGTGTTGGTGAGCCAGACGGGCTTCTCCGGCGAGGCGGGGTTCGAGATCTACGTTCGGGAGGCGACCAAGTACGCCGAAGCCGTCTGGAACCCCGTTCTCGAGAGCGTCAAAGCCCATGGCGGTGCCGCGACGGCGATATCCCATCAACGACGGATCGCGGCGGGGATCATGTCCTTGGGCCAGGACATGGACCACGAAACGTCACCGTTCCAGGTCAACCTCGGATTTCAGGTGCCGCGAGAGAAGGACGCCGACTACGTCGGCAAAGCCGAACTGGAACGCCAGCGGAAGGCGATCGAGGACGGGGAGTTCCCGTTCACGCACAAACTGATCGGGCTGAAGTTCGCCGGCGAACCGATCCGTGACTATCCACCAGACTTCTGGCTCGTCTCGGACCCGGAGACCGGCGATGAATGTGGCTACCTAACGTCGGCGTGGTGGAACCCGGAGCTCGAGACCAACATCGGCCTCGGCTACGTGCCGGCGGCGAAACTGCAGGCTGCGACCGACGTCCCACTCGACGACTCGATCTACGGTGAGGAGCTTGACACTGAGTTCGAAGTCCACCTGCCCGACGAGTACGCCGAGACCCCCGGCGAGCCGGTCTACGCGACGGTCGCGAGTGTGCCCTTCAAGCCGTCGGTCAACCCGAGCGCTCGCGAACTGGCCAAGCTAAACGCCCGGGAGGACATGGACGATGCACCGTCCGATACCGGTGGGGAATTCGGATCTGAGGAAGGTCGTTGACCCCGAGGAGAGACGCCTGCCAGCATCGGTCACGGCCACGGTCGAAGCCTCCTCGGGCGGACGGTCGTCAACGTTGCCGACAGCGTCACCAGTCACCCGGTCGACTTCACGGTGCGCGAATCGACGGCCGCAGCGTAAGCGGTCGTGCTCGACTACGGGACCGACTGGCTGCACTGAGTCGTCAGAAGCGGAGCCGACGAAGGGTGGTGCGAACTGGCTACGATTAGGTTAGCGTAGAGATACGAACACTGTGCTGCACTCTTGGCGCGAGTGCATCACGACGGATATTCCGGTGTATCAACAGGTCGATTAGGGAATTGATGGCCGCCGGCGTACATTAACCCTGGAACCTTATTGCTCGTCCCGAGCGCGGTCTAGCCCGACGAGATGAGCCCGACGACCGGCGACACCCAGGGCAGCGCGCAGATCCCCTGGCGGTCGAGCACGCTCCACGTCATCCTCGCCAGCTCGCTCATCGGCGTCATGGGCGTCTCGCTCATCAGCCCGGTCCTCCCGGCGCTCCGGCCGGTCTTCGGAATCGACGACGCGCAGGTCGGGCTCATCATTACCGCCTACACTCTCCCCGGCATCTTCGCCACCCCGGCCATCGGGCTGGCCGCCGACCGACTCGGTCGGCGGCAGGTGCTGGTCCCCCTCCTCGTCTTGTTCGGCGTCGCCGGCGCCGGCATCGCCCTCACGAGCGACTTCGGCGTCGTGCTGTGGCTCCGCTTCCTGCAGGGCATCGGCGCAACCGCCCTCGTCACCCTCGCCGTCACGCTCATTGGCGATATGTACCAGGAGGGCCAGCGGGCGGCGCTCATCGGCGTCAACGGCAGCCTCATCGCCTCTGGTGCCGCCTTCTACCCCCTCCTCGGCGGCGCGCTGGCCGCCATCCGCTGGAACGTCCCCTTCCTGTTCTTCGGCGTCAGCGTGGCCGTCGGAGTGCTCGCGTTCGCCGTCCTGGACGAACCGGCGAGCGGTCCCCCGACCGGGATGCACGAGTACCTGTATCGGATGTACCGGGCGGCGCGACTGCCCGCGGCGCTGGCGATTTTCGGGTCGTTCTTCGTGGTGTTCCTGGTCTTCTACGGCTCGGTGCTCACGGCGGTTCCGCTGCTCCTGAGCGACGAGTTCGGTCTCGGGACGGGACAGATAGGGGTCGTGCTGTCGATGGTGGCTGTCGCCAGTGCGCTCGCCTCGTCACAGTACGGCCGGCTCTCAGGCTGGCGCTCGGCCCCCCAGCTCGTGGCGCTCGGTTTCGTCGCCGCCGGGGTCAGTTTGACGCTCCTCTGGCTGGCCCCCTCCGCGCTCTTCGTCGCCCCGGCCCTCCTCGGCTTCGGCGCCGGACTCGGGGTCATGATCCCCTCTATGGACAACACGGTGCTCGCCCTCGCCTCGGAGGACCTGCGGGCGGGGATGATGGGGCTGCGGACCAGCATGCTGCGCCTCGGGCAGACGGTCGGCCCGGTCGGCTTCACGTTCGCCGCCGAGGTGTACTTCAGGAGCACCGTCGCGGGTTACCGCTGGCTGATCCTCGGAGCCGGACTGTTGCTCATGCTCGGGGGCGGGGTCGCCTACAACGTCGTCCGACGGTGATCACGATACCCTGGGGCTCTCGCTCCCGTGGATGGCCGAACCCGCGGATTGCGTCAGTACTGCCGGCGGCCGATGCGTTCAGTGAGAAGAAGATGACTGATGCACGCAGGCAATTTGTCCATCAAACGATTTCTATCAATCGAAGACTACGATGATTCTCTCGTGATGCACTCATGG
>CAZKPC010000074.1:0-8102 GCA_964554565.1 uncultured Halobacteriales archaeon | reverse complement strand
GACTGGGCCTATCATCGCGTGGACTTCCAGTCCCCCATCGGACCTCGTGTCATCACCCAACACTAGCCTGGAAGTCCACTAATCATGGGCGGCCTCCCCCACCACTGCCCATGTTTTCCGGGCATCGACGACGGAGAGCTCGAAGAGCCAAATCAATGATTTCGAGGACGGATATGCTTCCTAAGCTGGGGTCGAACCCGTAGCAACATACGGCACCGAGCTATCGCTGAAGAGCCCGTGTCGAATCGGGGGCGACAAGGAGAACCCCGGAACGGGGACCGGCGTTGGGGGGCGATGCCAGCAGGGCGACCGCAATGGGGGGTGAGCGGCGACCAACGCCGGTACCGGTTGTTGCGGAGTGGCCCGGAATAGGTTTTCTGGCCGGAGTATCAGGTTCCCAAAACTCGGCGATGATTTCCGTCGTTGCTGACCGATGGGAGAAACTGCCTCGCTGATCCGGGGCAGCTGAAGCTCCGAGCTGTCTGCGAAACGTCGATGACTCCCGCTCAGGAAGATCCGCTGCGTGTCAGTCCCGGACTCAGGACGGGTGCACGACATCCCGACACTCGGGACATTCCGCGAACATCGCGGGCCGACCGTCCGATCGCTCGTATTCGATCAGGACCCGGCTGTCGGGGATCGGGGATCCGCAGACAGGACACTGGCCGAGCGATTGCCGTGAGCGGTCGGTATCTGAGCGCATGGAAGGTGGTCGGAGGGAACCAAGGGCGTGTGACAGTTGGGGTTGGGCAGTTCCCTCACATGGAACACGGGCGGCTTGTAGCATAAACCCTGTCCAAGCATACTGAAAGTAGAATATGCGGACTGGAGCTTTCAAACAAGCAGGAACGGCAGAATAGGACATTCGTCAGACGGGGGTCAGCGGGTTTGCTGCATTCATACTCAGGCTGAAAGAATCGACGAAAGCGGAACCTGATCACCCGTCTGGACGCCCACCTTTCGAACTCTCGATGGTGACAGATGGCATGGACACCGACCGAGAGGCCGGGCTTCTGAGAACGCAAGCACGAATGGATTGGAAGCCGCGAAAACCAGCGTTCGTTTCGGCTGCAAACCGAACGACGGTACGGGCCTGTGGTCACAGGCTCGATATGGAACGGGAGCTAACGGATCGTGGCTGGCTGCTCCGCCCCGGTCCTCCCGCGCGCCGCGGGGACCTGGCGGGATTCCCGACGCCGAAACAACCCTTGGAGCCTGCTCGAAGCGGCGACCGTGGAACGGAACAACTGCGTCAGTAGGGCCCCGGTGTTACCCCAAACGAGCGCCTGAAAACCATCGATAAAACGTCTCAAAGGCTTTCAGTCCACTGATTGGCCGGGCTTGAAAGCACGTGAAACGTGAATCGAGCGGTGTGGATCGCTGAAACGACGGGAAGGCAGCCGAAGGCTCATCGGGGTATAAGATGCAGTCGCGCCAGAGGCTCTCTCGAGGTCCCCGCTGATGTCACTCTCGAACGACCGTTCCTCCCGGGAACGCCGGCTCCTGGTGAGCAGCCTCAGCGAGCCCCTCTCCGCCGTGGCGTTCTGGAGCGCGATCGCCCTCCCGCTCGTCTACGTCCCCCTGCTCGCGGCGGGTCTCGCCACCACCCAGGATCTCCTCCTGTTCCTGGGCCTGTTTGGCCTCCACGTGCTCGCCCTCTTCGGCGGCCGGTCATACGCGGCCCGGTGAGCGGCGGCCGAACACGGCTCGCTCACCCCGAACGGAGCCTGACGTACTCGTCCCTGATGACGGTCCGCTTCAGGAGAACGAACCCGATCAGGATCAGCAGAAAGCCCACCCCCGTGAACAGCGAGGGCCGCTCCCCGAGAAGCACCAAGCCCGTTCCCGCGGCGACCACTGGCGCCGCATAGGACACGAGATTGATCTCGATCGGCCCGAGTCGGTTCAGCAGATCGAAATACAGCAGGTAGCCGAGCGCGCTCGAGGCGACGACAAGGTAGGCCAAGGCGAGCACACCGTCCTGAGTCCACTGCACCGCGGCCGGCGACTCGCCCAACCCGAGACTCGCGGCGTGCATCGCGGCCGCGCCGCCGAGCATGGCCCAGGCTTCGAGGGTCTCGATCGGGAGGTCCGCGTCGCTTCGGCGAGCGAGCACGCTCCCGAGGGCGAACGAGGTGGCGGCCCCGAGAATCAGGAGTTCGCCGATGGTATCGCCCCCGAGGAGGTTCGCCGGATCGGGGTTGGACAGGACCGCCACGCCGACCAACCCCAGCAGGAGCCCGATGATTCCGAGGACCGTCAGCCGCTCCTTGGGCAGGAAGAGCCGGGCGAACCCGGTCGTCAGTACCGGGCTGAGGCTCACGATGACGGCGGCCGCCGCGCTGGTCGTGTATTGTTCGCCGACGAAGAGGAACGTATGGTACGCGGCGATCATGAACACGGCCCCGATACCCACCAGGGCCCACTCGGATCGACCGCCCGGGATCGGGTGCTCGGTCGCGATCCACGCATAGGCCAGCATCAGCACGCCGGCGAGGTCATAGCGGATCGCGGCGAACAGCACCGGCGGGAAGAACTCGAGGCCCGCCTTGATCGCGGTGAACGCCGAGCCCCAGACGAGCGCCAGCAGGAGGAACAGCGCGAGGTTCCGATACCGGGACACGGCACTCCTCGATGGCCGCGGTCAAAGCCGGTTTCGATTCCGGCCCTCCCTCGCGGCAATCCGGCGACAGCGGCGCGACGGCCCCCATCGTTTAAGAGCACCCGGCAGTTAGCCCGCCTCATGGTGAGGTCCGGTCGGCTCCGGGACCTGTTCGACGACGCCCCGACGCCGCATATCGCGCACCCGCCCCGCACCCATCACCGGGACTTCTATCTGGCTACCGACGGGTCGTTCCTGGCGGGCGAGGGCGGCCTCGGCGCGATCGCCGAAACCGGGTCCGGTCAGCGGCTCCTCCGCCTCGCCCGGATCGCCGAGTCCCGGGACAACAACGCCGCCGAGTACCGAGCGCTGCGGCTCGGCCTGGACGAGCTGGCCGCACAGGCGGGCTCCGATGCCAGCGTCGGGGTCCTGGTCGACCACGACGACCTCGCCGCGAACGTCAACGCGATGTCGCTGGGTCTCGCCGACGCCGACTGGTCAGCGCGGTCGATCAGCGTCCCTCAGGCCGGGGCGGGGTACTGGCGGGACATCCGGCGTCACATCCGGGAGTTCGACGACCTCCGGGCCGCGGCGATCCGCTCGGACGACAACCCGGCCCACGTCTTGGCGAACGCCCCGGAGGATTACCGGCATGTCAACGACGAGGCGGACCGGACAGCCAGTCGCGACTGGGAGATCCCGCCGCCGTCCAGGGCGGACCGCCACCGGGCGAGCGACTGAGCCGACAGCCGGGGTTCTAGTCCGTTCAAGCGCAATCGGTCATCCGGTCACGAGTCATCCATCGGGAACCCTCCGATTTGTCAGGTAGATTCAGCGGAGCGGTCTCAAAGCGAGATGACGCCGGCGCTCTCATCGAGCCGGCACTCGGGGAAGTCTCCGCGTCGAGGATTTGCTCGCTGATGAGGCAGGAGCTGTCGCGGCGAGCCCCGTTACCCCTCGTCCTGAGCCTCGGTGACGGCGACGCCCGCCAGGTTCACGATGTCCTTGACCTCGTCGCCCCGCTGGAGGACGTGGACCGGTTTGCCCATGCCCACGAGCATCGGGCCGATGGCCTCCGCGCCGCCCAGCCGCTGGAGGAGCTTGTAGCCGATGTTGCCCGCGTCGAGGGTCGGGAAAATGAGGACGTTCGCGGGCTCGTCGAGCTCGGAGAACGCGTAGGTGTCCTGGAGGATCTCCTCCACGACGGCGGTGTCGGCCTGCATTTCGCCGTCGACGGGGAAATCGGTCGCCGAATCCTCGGCCACTTTCTGCACCGCCGTTCGGACGGTTCGCGTTCTTTCGTTGTCGACGCTCCCGAAGTTCGAATAGGAGAGGAAGGCGACACGGGGTTCGACATTGAACCGGCGGGCCAGATCAGCCGTATGGCCGGCGATCTCGGCCAACACGTCGGCATCGGGTTCGAAATTCACGGTGGCGTCCGCGCAGAACACCACCCGGTTCTTGAACGTCAGGAGGTAGACCCCGGCGACGTAGTTGGCGTCCTCGGCGGGTCCGATGACTTCGAGCGGTGGCCGCAGTGCCGACGGGTAGTGGTGCGTGAGGCCCGTCAACAGCGCGTCCGCGTCCCCCTCTTCCACCATCACGCTGCCGAAGTAGTTCGTGTCCTTCTCGATCAGCTCGCGCGCCTCGTTCAGGGTCACCCCTTTGCGCTTCCGGATTTCGTGGAGGCGCTCCGCATAGGCCTCGTGATCGCCGTCGTCGGGGTCCACGACGGCCGGCTCGAAGTCGAGGCCCAGATCGCCCACGTTCCGTTCGACCTCCTCGGCGTCGCCGATCAGGACCGGCTCCGCGACGCCCTCCTCGACCAGTTGGTAGGCGGCCCGGATCATCTTCTCGTCGTCACCCTCCGCGAGCGCGACCCGTTTGGGCTCGCTCTTGGCCTTGTTCAGCACGATGCGCATCATCTCCCTGGACTTGCCCAGCCTGGCCTCCAGGCGCTCCCGGTAGCCCTCGATGTCGAACTCGACGCGGGCCGCCCCGGATTCGATGGCGGCCCGGGCGACGGCCGGCGCGACCTCGAACAGGACCCGTGGATCCACCGGCTTGGGGATGATGTATTCGGGGCCGAACTGGAGGGGCTGGTCGCCGTAGGCCCGCACCACTTCGTCCGGCACGTCCTCCTTGGCCAGGTTGGCGAGCGCCCGGGCGGCGGCGACCTTCATGGCCTCGTTGATCTCCGTGGCCCGGACGTCGAGCGCTCCCCGGAAAATGAATGGAAACCCGAGGACGTTGTTGACCTGGTTCGGGAAGTCCGACCGGCCGGTCGCCATGACCACCTGGTCGTCACGGGCGGCCTTCGCCTCGTGATAGCCGATCTCCGGGTCCGGGTTCGCCATGGCGAACAGGATCGGGTCCTCGGCCATCGCCCGGACGTCGTCGGGATCGATGACGCCCGGCACCGAGAGGCCGACGAACACGTCCGCTCCCTGGAGGGCGTCGCTGATATCGCCCTCCGGGAGGTCACGGGCGAACTCGGCCTTGTAGGGGTTGACGTCCCCGGCCTCGACCCGCGAATCGGTGATGATCCCCGTCGAGTCACACATCGTGATCCGGTCGGGGTCGACCCCCAGCGAGACGTAGAACTTCGCGGAGGCGATCGCGCTGGCGCCGGCCCCGGAGAACACGACGTCGATCTCGTCGAGGGGCTTGCCGCAGAGCTCGGCGGCGTTGAGCAAGGCCGCGCCCGAGATGATGGCCGTGCCGTGTTGGTCATCGTGGAAGACCGGGACGGCCATTTCCTCCCGCAGGGTCTCCTCGATCTCGAAACACTCCGGCGCCTTGATGTCCTCCAGGTTGATGCCGCCGAACGTCGGTTCCATCGCCCGCACGGCGTTGATGACGTCGCGAGGATCCTCGAAATCGAGCTCGATGTCGAAGACGTCGATGTCGGCGAACCGCTTGAAGAGCACCCCCTTCCCCTCCATCACCGGCTTCGACGCTGCGGCCCCGATGTCGCCCAGCCCTAACACCGCCGAACCGTTCGAGATGACGCCCACCAGGTTGCCCTTCGCGGTGTACTGGTAGGCGTCGTCGGGCTCCGCGGCGATCTCCCGACAGGGGGTCGCCACGCCGGGCGTATACGCGAGGCTGAGGTCCCGCTGTGTATTGGTCGGCTTGGTGGTCGCGATCTCGATCTTCCCCGGCGGGGGTGACCGGTGGTAGTCGAGCGCGTCCTCCTCGAGTCCCATGGCCGTGCCAGCCAATCCACCAGCAAAAAGGTATGCTTCTATGTCGGTCAGGGGGCTCGACAGACGTCGAGAGGCCAGGCGCCGTACCGGGGTTCCCGGTCGGCCTGGAAGCGGCCGTTCGGCCGGGAGGGGCCGCCAGCCACGGACCTCACGGTCCGGGGACGCTTCACCTAAGTAGGCCACGTGCGAACGAACGGGTATGCAGCTCCGACGGCTCGCGGCCGGGACCACGGGGCTCACGTTCCTGCTGCTGCTGGTCGGCGTCTACACGAAGGAGGTAGGGGCGGACCTCACGTGTGGGATGAACTGGCCGCTCTGTGACGGCGCGGTCTTCGGGCTGTTCCCCGCGAACCTGCCGTCGTTCATCGAATGGTTCCATCGGCTGCTGGCCCTCATCGTCGGCCTGTTGATCATCTACACCGTCTATCGCCTCTATCGGGAGCGCGGGGCCGGCTCCCGGATCACCCGCGCCGCCGTCCTGGCGCTGGTCCTGCTGCCGGTCCAGGCGCTGCTTGGAGCGGCCACGGTGCTCAAGACCCGGCTCTTCGCCGGCGGCACTCACGTTCTCGTCGAGGGCTTCATCAGCGTCGCCCACTTCGGCACCGGCGTCGGCCTCTTCACGGCGTTGGTCGCCGCCACGCTCTGGGCCTACGAAGAGGCCGAGGGCCCGCGCCGCGCCGCGAGCGGCAGCGATTAGCCGCGGCGAGGCGGCGTTATGTGAAGTCCGCGAGCCCGGACTGTGAGTCGTCCTCGGCGGCTTCGTCGGGATCCGCCGCCCGCGCGTCGTCGTCTTCGGCCGCCGGCTCCTCGTCGCCATCCGACTCCGCGGAGAAGCTCGCGAGCCCACGCTCGTCATCGGGGTCGCCCTCGAACGCTCCGCCGGAGTGCTCGACGGCCTCCGCTTCCCGGCGCTCCTGGGCGTCGGCGACGATCGACTGCACCTTGTTGGTGTCCTTGCCGCTGCCGGTGACGAACGCGACGTGTTCGGCCTCCAGATCGAACGCGGCCGCCATGGCGACCGTCAGTTCGCGGTTCTTGCAGTGGTGGGTCATGGCGGCCAGGAACGGCAGAACCCACCGTCGGGCGGTGGCCATGCTGACGCCCGAGGCGTCGGCGATCCCCTGTGCGACGTGGTCCCGGCGGTCCCGCGCCGCCCGGGTGGCGCCGAGCTTCCGCCAGTAGGACGGCGGGCCGTAGCGGGTCCAGCCGCCCTTCGGCGAGGAGCGGGCGGCGGCCACGCCGGCGGTCATCGTGTCGGCGGCGTATCGCCAGTACTGGTAGTTCTGGGTGGCGCGCACCCGCCCAAGCCACCGGTCAGCATCGGCGAGGAAGTCGTAGGCGAGGGCGAGCTCCCCGCCGGCGTACTCCTTCGGGAGGTTGTCCTCGATCCAGCCGATGAGGTCGTCGGGGGTTTCGTCGACGTCGAAGGACGCCTGTCGCGCCGCCTCCGCCCCGGCGTCCTGGAAGAGCGTTTCCAGGAACGGGAAGACCCCCTCGGTCCGGTCGCGCTCGGCCGTGACGACGTCGTCCACCGCGAGGTGGCCGCCGGCGGTCGCAAGCGCCTGGAGGTCGTTGATGGCCCCGCGGAGGTCACCGCTGTTCTGCTCGGCGATGGCCTCGAGCGCGCCGTCCTCGTAGCTCACGTCCTCCCGTCGGCAGAGGTCCCGCAGCACCGGGAGGATGGAGCGCGCCGAGATATCCCGGAACTCGATGTCCCGGCAGGCGTTCCGCAGCCCCCGGCTCATCTCGTAGTACTCGTTGGCCACCAGCACGACCGGCTGGGCCGCCGACTTGACGAGCTCCGTGATCGCCCGGGCGCCGCCGCGATCCACGTTCCCGTGCAGGTTGTCGGCCTCGTCGAGCAGCACGAGCTTCCGGCCGCTCGCACCCGCCGCCAGCGTGCCGCTCGCCGCCGCCTCGCCCGCCACGCGTTCCACTACGTCGGCCGTCCGCTGATCGGAGGCGTTGAGCTCCACCACGTCCCAGCCGAGGTCGGCCGCTAAAGCGTGGGCCGCCGAGGTCTTGCCCACGCCCGGACTGCCCTGGAGGATCACGGCCTCGCGGTGGTCCGGCCACGTCTCGGCCCAGTCCCGGAGTTCCTCCACGGCCGAATCGTTCCCGCGGACTTCCTCGAGGGAGCTCGGCCGGTACTTCTCCGTCCAATCCGCCATTATCGTCGACACGCGAGTGACCCGTTTAGTGATTGCGACCCGACGGGGGATCGGCCATAAACCATAACCAACTGAGGCGGCCCCGCGGACGTATGGCGGAAACCACGACGCGGCCGGACG
>CAZKPC010000073.1:0-8566 GCA_964554565.1 uncultured Halobacteriales archaeon | reverse complement strand
GGCCAGCGTCCAGGGCGCGCTCGTGATGTATCCCGTTCACGCCTACGGGTCCGAGGCCCAGAAGGACGAGTGGCTGCCGGCCCTCGGCAGCGGTGACGCGGTGGGCTGCTTCGGGCTGACCGAGCCGGAACACGGCTCGAACCCGAGCGGCATGGAGACGACGGCCGAGTACGACGGGGAGGCGTACGTCCTGAACGGCTCGAAGACGTGGATCACGAACGCGCCCATCGCCGATCTGGCGGTGATCTGGGCCCGCGATCGATCGGCCGCGGACGATCCCGTGCGGGGGTTCCTGGTCGAGACCGACCGCGACGGCGTCACCACCGACCCGATCAAGGAGAAGCTCTCGATGCGGGCCTCGAGCACCGGCTCCATCGGCCTCCAGGACGTCCGGGTCCCCGAGGCGAACGTGCTGCCGGGGGTGTCAGGCATGAAAGGGCCGCTCTCGTGTCTGACCCAGGCCCGCTATGGCATCGCCTGGGGCGCGGTCGGCCTCGCCCGGGACTGCTTCGAGGTCGCTCGCCAGTACGCCGCCGACCGGGAGCAGTTCGGCGGCCCGATCGCCCGGTTCCAGCTGCAGCAGGAGAAGCTGGCGGAGATGGCGACCGACATCACGACCGCCCAGCTGCTCGCGTATCGGCTCGCCGACCTCAAGGAGCGCGGCGACCTCCGGCCGGAGCAGGTCTCGATGGCCAAGCGGAACAACGTCCGGGTCGCCCGCGAGGTCGCCAGGACCGCCCGGGAAATGCTCGGCGGTAACGGCATCACCCTCGATTTCTCGCCGATGCGGCACCTCGCGAACGTGGAGACGGTCTACACCTACGAAGGCACCGACGACATCCACACCCTGATCCTCGGGCAGGACCTGACCGGGATCGCCGCGTTCGACTGACGGGTATCGCTCGACTGATCCAGGCCCCGGCCAGGTCGAACTTCAAGGCGCCGCCGAGCGTTGACGGCCCATGGCCGACGGTTACGACCTCCTGATCACGGACGCGACGACGCCGGACGGGGATCGCGTCCACATCGGGATCCGAGACGGGACGATCGCGACCATCGAGGCTGCCCCAGTTGACGCCTCGGCGGACCAGCACATCGACGCCGCAGGGCGGTTGGTGTCGCCGTCGTTCGTGGATCCGCACCTCCACCTGGACAAGGTGTACACCTATGCGGCGGCCGGAGACACTGCCGTCGAGCGGTACCAAGCGGGTGACATGGGCGAGGCCATGGGGGCGATCGAGGCGGCCTCCGCTGTCAAGGCGGACTACGACCCGGACCGCATCTACGAGAACGCCAAACGGGCCATCGAGCTCGGGATCCGGCACGGCGTCCTCCACCATCGGGCGTTCGCGGACGTCGACACGGCGGCCGGGCTCGAGGGCGTGAAGCCGCTGCTGGAGCTGCGCGAGGAGTACGCCGGAACGGTCGATCTCCGGGTCGTGGCGTTCCCGCAGGACGGCGTGGTCCGGGACCCGGGCGCTCGCGACCTCGTGGCGGAAGCGATGGAACTCGGCGCCGACGAGGTCGGCGGGATCCCGTGGATCGAGTTCACGGAGGCCGACGCCCGCGAGCACGTCGACGCGATGCTCGACCTCGCGATGGAATTCGACGCCGACGTCGCGATGTTGACCGATGACGCCGGCGATCCGGGGCTCCGGACGACGGAGTACCTGGCCTCGAGGGCCATCGAGATCGGCTGGGCAGGCCGGGTCACGGCGTGTCACGCCAGGGCGATGGAGCAGTATCCCGAGCCCTACCGCCGGAAGCTCTACACGCTCCTGGATCGGGCCGGCATGAGCGTCGTCACGGACCCCCATACCGGCCCGCTGCACGTCCCGGTCGACGAGCTGCTCGACGCCGGGATCCCCGTCGCCCTGGGCCAGGACGACATCGCCGACGCCTACTACCCCTTCGGCCGGAACAGCCTCATCGAGGTCGGGTTCCTGGCGGCGCACCTCCTCTGGAAGACCACTGCCGCCGATCTCGCGGACATCCACGCGATGCTGACCCGCCACGGCGCGGCCTCACTCGGGCTCGACGACCACGGGCTGGAAACCGGCGCCCCCGCCAACCTCGTGCTCCTCGAGGCCGACAGCGTCCAAGCCGCGATCGGCCGGCAAGCCCTCGTCCGCCACGTGATCAGCCAGGGACGCCTGGTGGCCGAAAACCGCCTTCGGACCGACCGCTACGACTGATTGCCCGTGGGCGGCGGCCGCGTCCCGACGTGCCGCCCGAACCAGTCCCGGTTCGCGGCCACGACCCGGTACGCGAGCTCCCGCACGACCGCGAAGCCCGGCACCCGACGGAGGTACGGTAGCCACCCCGCGAACGGGGCGTCTGTGCGTTCGTAGGCGCGCGTCATCGCCGCCCCACAGGAGAACCGGCCCTCCTCGGTGAGCAGATGCGCACACCGCTCCCAGTCGGGCGGGAGCCGCTCCCGATCGGCGGCTGAGAGCTCGGAGAAGGCCACCAGCTCGACATCCGCGCCACGTTCCACCACCCACAGCGCGGCATAGGTGCAGAACCCACAGTCGTCGTCGTACACCAGCCGATCCCGGGCCATCTACGGTTCGACCTCCCCGTGCACGAACCGCCCCGTGACCTGCTCGCACTCCAGACAGCGGGTGACGAGGCCCTCGCCCTCCTCGGCCCGGGCGATCGTCTGGGAGGTCTCCGCCCCGCAGCCCTCGCAGGACCGGCGGATGTCCGTCTCGCCGGCCGCCTGCGGCGCGCCGATCGCGACCGCCCGGACCCGCTCCGAACCCTCGTTGACGCCCCGCTGCCGTTCGCCCGGGGCGAAGCGGACCGCCTCGTTGGCAGTCACCTCGACCGGTCCGTCCTCCGTACGGAACGTGACCGTGCCGCTCTGGACGACGAACACCTCCTCCTGGTCGCTGTGGCGGTGATAGCCGAACGCGAACGCGTCGCCCGGGGCGAGTTCGTAGTAGTTCACCGCCACGTCGGACGCGCCGAGCGGGTCCGTCAGTCGACGCTTGACGGCGGCCGGGCCGTAGCTGTTCTCAACCTCGTCGAACCGGACCCGGTCCATGGCGGCGACACGCCGCCGAACGGCAAAAACACTCGGCCTACGAGTCCTCGACGTCGAGGACGTCACGGAGCGCCGCGGCGATCTCGTTGTCGGCCATCGCCTCGACCTGCTCCCGGAGGTGCGTCTCGCAGAGCCCGACGATGACGCCGTCGGATTCGACTTCGAAATCGGCCGGCCGATCGCACTCGTGACACCGCATCCAGCGAGGGTTATCGACCCACCGGTTTCAACCCCGCGATCCACCTGAATCAGGTCGGCTCTGCCGGCGAGGGCAGCCTGGCCGCGATCGCCCCGTAGTCGGACGCGGAGACCCCGGCGCGGCCCAGCTGGTCGTCGTGAGCGTCGCTGCCCCCGGTCGGCAGGAGCTCGTGGGCGTCGATCGCCCGTTCGACCGCCGCGGGATCCACCGCCCGCTCGTAGGGGTACCACCGCTCGATAGCGTCGAGATCGGCGGCGCGATCGATCGCGGCCGCCGGATCATCGTACCGGAGCGGGTGGGCCAACCCGACCAGCGCGGCCGCTTCGCCGAGGAGTTCCCGGCCCGTCTCGTAGGCCGTCACGGAGCGTTCGACGAAACACGGCCGCCCGTCCCCGATCAGTTCATCGAACGCCTCCCGATAGGTGTGCGGCGCGTCCGGATGACCCTCGATGGCCCGCGCGATGTGGGGCCGTCCGAGCCCGGCATGGATCTCCAGGTCCAGGTCGATGTCCAGCCGGGCCTCGACCCGGTCGACGATGGCCGCGCCGCGCTCCCGGCGGTCGGCCTGGAGCCGGTCGATCTCGGATTCGAGGGCCGAGGTGGGCTCGACGCCGTACCCCAGGAGGTCGAGGCGCTGGCCGGCGGTCTGGACCTTGAGCTCGATGCCGTGGACGATCGTGACGCCGTCCCGAACGACGACCGGCCGATCGAGCGCCGGTTGAAGCCGGTCATGGTCGGTCACCCCGACGACCGCGACGCCGCTCCGCCGGGCCGCGTCCGGAACGGCCGCCAGCGAGAGGGTGCCGTCAGAACGATCCGTATGGACGTGCAGATCGGCGTGCGGCACGCCCGGGGATACGCGGGCCGGCGCATCAAAGCATCGCCACGGCCGCCGGAGCGGGATTCCCCTCCACGGGTTGATAAAAGACGTTACATTAATAATCAAGAATCAGCAACGGGGTGTGTGGTAAGTATGGCCATGGGTGATTATGACGAGGACGAGCACGAGCGTCGTGAGCGGCTGGCGGGCAGCATCGACGCCGATTTCGACGGCGACCGCGAGACCTACGAGGGTCAACTGACCTACGATTCCGGCGAGTCGACGGAGGACCTTCTCGACCAGTTCGACCAGATCAAATCAGACTGACTGGATCGTCCGCCTCGCGCCGCGTGGTGCCCAGCTATCGGTCAGTTGTAACTCACCGGCGTCGATAGGCTGACGTCCCGACGGGGCCAGGGCGACCCATGGGACTCGCCGAAACATCCGCGGCCGAAGTCCGGGAGCTCCACGCCTTCTTCGAGGACTGGTTCACCGGCCAGCGGCCCCGCACGGACGCTGAACTGGCCCGGCTCGAGAACGCCCTCGGCACGGGGTTTCAGCTCCTCGATCCGGAGGGCGATGTCGTCCCCCGGGCGGCCATCATCGACTCCGTGGAACAACGCCACGGGGCCGGGATCGACGGCCAGGCCCCGGACCGTATCGAAGTGAAGGCCATCGAACCCCGGTTCGAACGGGACGAAGTCTGTCTACTGACCTACGAAGAACACCAGCGGACGGACGGCACGTGGCGCGGCCGCCGGTCCTCGGCCCTCTTCGAGGCCACGCCCGACGCGCCCGGCGACGTCGTTTGGCGCCACCTCCACGAGACGTGGCTGCCGGACTGAGCGGCGAGCGCCCCGACCATCGAACAGCGACCGCCGACGGGCGAGCCCTTTTGGCTCGGCGCGACGACGCTCAGACATGGGGACCCAAGCCTGCGACGGCTGTGGCGATCAGGTGCGGGTCGCTGGCGGGATCGCGAACCTCTGGACGCTGGAGTCCGGGCCGTCCGGCGGGCTGACCCTGGAACTCGATGACGGCACCGAGTACTTCCTCTGTTTCGACTGCCTGGAGGCGCTCCCGGAGGACGCGACGGCCGAGGACCTGGCGGCCCTCGAGGAGTAGCGGGGAACCGCAGGTGGCTTCCGGGCTCCGCGCCGAGGTATGTCCAGGTCGGAATCGATGGTGATCCCGGGACGCGACGCCCTGCTCAAAGCCCTCGGGTTCGGCCTCGGCGCCGTTCTGGGGATGGCTGTCCTCGGGAGCATCGGGCTCCTCGCGCTGGATCACTCCCGAGGGCTGCTGTGGGGGCTCGCCTTCTTCGTGAGTTTCGTCGGGATGCTGTTCGGGATCGTCGGCCCGCTCGCCCTCGTCCGGTACCTGGGTGGCCGGGGCGGTTCCCGGATCGCCAGGGAGCTCTCGACCGCCGCCGGCTACCTCGCGATCATCATCGTGACGGTCGGGGTCGCAGCCGCGGCGTTCTTCCTGGCCCCGCCCGGACTCCGCAGCAATCCGCAGACCGGGCTGGTGGTCTTCGATCTCGTCGCGGGCGCCGTCTTCGGCGGGATCGTCGGCTTCAACGCCGTCGCGAAGCGGCTGTGATGGACCAGGGCTGGATCACACGATCGCCGCGTCGAGGACCACGTGGTCCATCCCCGGCGCATACGTTTTCACGCGGCGTCGCTCCGAGAGTTCCGCCTCCCGCCCCAGCGCCCCGGCGGCGGCGTCCAGCTTGCCGAGCGGTTCGTCGGAGTCCTCACTGTCGGCCGGCACCGCCGCATGCAGGTGGACCATCCCGCCCGAACGGAGCGCCGGGAGCAACGCCTCCAACGCATCGGCGGCCTCGAAGTGCCCGAGGACGAGCCGGTCGGCCGCCCCGTGAGCCGCGGCGCCGGGACCCTCCGGGCCGACGATCTCCCGGGAGTCCCCGAGCACGGCGGAGAGACGCGATTCGACCCCGTTCAAAACCGCGTTCTCGGCGAGGTAACCGAAGGCCGGCGGGTTGATCTCGGCCGCAGTCACCTCGGCGCCGGCTCGCGCCATCGGGAGCGCGAAGTACCCGATCCCGGCGAACGCGT
Source organism: uncultured Halobacteriales archaeon (assembly GCA_964554565.1). Taxonomy (GTDB): domain Archaea; phylum Halobacteriota; class Halobacteria; order Halobacteriales; family Hikarchaeaceae; genus CAZKPC01. The sequence continues at coordinate 2,420 of CAZKPC010000073.1, read as the reverse complement.
CGAAGACCTGCTCGCCGGGCTCGACGACCTCGCCCATCCGGACCCGCTCGGCCTTGTTGCCCGGCGAGAACATCACCTCCGCCAGATCCAGGGCGTACCGCGTTCCATGTTCCCGGTGTACGACCTCGGTATCGCCCGAGCCCGCGACGACCGTGACCTCCGGTTCCCGGGTTGGCCCGGTGACCTCGCCTCGCGCGAGCACCGTATCGGCGTTGTGCAAATCGAGGAGCGCTTCGGCCACGGCCGCCCGATCCGGACAGTCCTCGGGGAACCGGACGAGCACGACGTCGCCGATCACGCTCCAGGAATTCGGGACCCGGTCGAGCTCGGCGTCCGTCCAGCCCGCAGCGCGCAAGCGGTCCTCGAGCCCGCGGTGGCGGGGGACCGGATCCGATTGCTCGATGACCTCCAGCACCGCGGTCTCCGCGGGCGGTCCCGTGACCGGGATCTCGAGGGTGCCGTCACCGGCGTCGACGACGCTCCGGTCGTCGTCGTAGAGGCCCTCGGTGCGGAGCCCATCGATCGCTCGGTCGGCTTCGGGCTTCGGCACGATGGCGGCCAGGTCGGGCATGGTGAAGTCTTCGATTCGGGTAGGGTGGAGTCTCTTTAAACGGGACCGGTTCGGGGGCTCTCGGCCGTCGAACTCGCGTCGACCATCTGAACTCGACGTCAGAGGCTTCGAGCGGCCTGATCTCCCGCGAGGACCGACTCAGTCCTCCGGCAGGACGTGGACGCCGTCGCGGTGCTTGAGCACCCGGACGGTGTCCGCATCCGGATCGAGATCGTCGGGTCGCGGGATCGTCGTGGCCGCGAACGTCTCGGGATCGAGCACCTGGACGGCGTGCTCGTCCTCGACCGCTACCAGCGTCGTTTCGACGGCATCGTCGGCCGTTCCGAGCGTCCGCGCGTCGGCGACCGCTTCGACCGGGGCCTCGAACCGCTCGCCGGTCGCCAGCCGTCGCCCGGTGACCCGCTCGTTGACGTTCCGGACCAACACCGGGCCCGCGCCGTCCGCCGGATCGATCACGTCGCCCCGGGCGTGCTGTGGCAGCCGAACGGCGTACGCCACCCGGTAGACGGGGTTGCCGTCGCTGTCCTCCGTCACGAGCGTCTCCGCGGCCGAGTACGTGCCGCCGAACTCCTCGACGAGCCGCCGGGCGAGCTGCTCGCCCAGCCGGTTGGTCGAGAGCTTGATGTCGATCCCGCCCTCGGTCTCGGCGATCTCGGTGACGAACGCCTCCCGATCGCCGGTTTCGGTCTGTTCGCCGACGAGGTCGTGGGCCAGCTCCGCCGCCCGGTCGCGTTCCTCGGCCGTGGGCTCGCGGCCCGCGGCCCGGACCTGGACGGTGCCGGCGTAGTAGTCCCCGGCGATCCGGCCACAGCGCGTGCAGGTCTCCCGGGCGATGGTGACCGGGACCGTCACCGATTCCTCGACGGGCGTTTCGCGGACGACCCCCTCGAACGTGGCGTGGACCCGGACCGTGCTCGGATCGACCTGCTCGGGGGCGACGGACCACGAGACCGCCTCCGCGTCCACGTGCACGCCGAGCGATTCGGTGACGGTTTCGACCGCCACGTCGGTGTAATCCTCGGCGCCGACATCGACCCACCGCTCGCCGCGGTGCACGGCCCCGCAGTTCGAACACACCCGAACGTGGACCGATTCCGGCGCGTCCACCAGGTCGAACCCCTCGAGGTAGCACGCCGTGCAGAGCGAGCGCTCCCGGCGGGCTTCCCGGCTCGCGTCCGGCGGCAGGGGCGGGGCCTCGAGCTCCCCGTCGACGGCCGCCCCGCAGCGCGGACAGAACAGCCCGGAGTCGCTCATTCGGCCTCGCGATACGCCGTCGAGGTGTTTAACTTCCGCCATCCCTCGCGGGGATCGGCCGCCCGAGCGCCCGTTTCGCCGGGCTCCCGGAATTCAGGTTCGGCCGGCCGAAGGCCGGGGGCCGAACGCGCCGAACACCTTTGGCCGCCCGGTCCCTCACTGGGCGCGTGTTCGACGACCCGTGGCCGGAAGAGCCGGACGACCCCTTCGGGGACCTGGGGGATCCGGAGCGGCAGTTCGACCTCCCGGTGGGGGAGGACGCGGAGGTCCCCACGGCCCTCCAGCGGGCGTTCTGGGGCCTGGTCGCGGTGTTCAACGTCGCCCTGTTCGCCGTCGCGGTCGGGGCGCTGCTCATCGGCTTCCGCGGCCAATGGGACCTCGGTGGCAGCGTCCTGGCGGCGGGGCTGGTCCTGCTCGGGTACGGGCTCTACAAGTACCGCCGCTATCGAGCCGCCGGGTTCGTGTTCGAGGACGGGACGGGCTAAACTGGCTCCGGCGGCGGGCCAAACGGTTTTTGACGGCTGACCGCCTGCTTGTAGATATGCGCTGGAAACCGGACTGGGGGCTGCGCATCCGCATGCTGGTGACGATGCTC
>CAZKPC010000072.1:0-8992 GCA_964554565.1 uncultured Halobacteriales archaeon | reverse complement strand
CGCTGTGGAGCAAAAGGCTAGCGGAGTCGTCGTTGACCCGAGCCCACCCGATACAACCCCACCTTCGATGAGGCCACCCCGCCCGATCCCGGCTATGCGGAAGTCCATCATCAACCCCGAGACCGGTGACTGGGCCCGCCACGAAGTCGCCTACTCCGACGCCGTCGCCGTCGAATACCCGACGCATACACGTGTTTTCGTCTCGGGCATGATCTCGAATGCGGATGGTATCGAGGCACAGACACGGGACGTCCTCTCCCAGATCGAATCCCGAATGGCCGACGCCGGGGGCGACATGGACGACGTCGCGGAGATGGCCCGTCAGTTACGCCTCCGCGGGCCCGGCGGCTCCATCGGGTATCAGTACGACACCCGGAACCGGGCGATCGAGTGAGGACGGGGATCGGGCCTCGCGGCTCAGCTTCTGAAACTCAATTGATAGTCGGTCGGGGGTTGATCGAGGGTGAGCTTATACCGCCGTCACATTGGGGGATCCGGCCGCGCCAATATCCTCCAAAGATGGCGATTAACTGCGGGTTTCGGCGTCAGCGCCAACGTAATCTTTAATGGACACACCAGTGAGGATTCAACTGTACCATGCCGTTGCTTCACACACATCTGGTCATACGGAGGGTAAGACATGCCTGTTGAGGAGTATCATCGGCCCTCATCGGTAAACGAGGCGCTGGATTTAGTCAGCGAGTACGACTCTTCACTGGAGGTTATCGCGGGCGGAACCATCACCATGAAAGAGATCAACGACGGTCACAAGTTCCCGGACCGCGTGATGGGACTGCGAAGTGCGGGTCTGGACTACGCCGACCGATCGAACGGTTACCTCGCGCTCGGGTCGACGCTTACCCTCGAGGACGTCCTGGAGGACGTCGACGAACCGCTTCTCCAGGAAGCGGCCGAGCACTGTGCCGGCTGGTCGGTTCGCAACCAGGGCACGGTCGGTGGAAACCTCTTTGCGCCCCCGCCGCTTGGCGACTTCGCCGTCGCGCTGCTGGCGCTCGACGCCGACGTCAAGATCGAAAGCCAGGACGGAGAACGAACCGTGTCGATGGCGGATTTCTACACCGGCCCGGGCCAGACGGCGGTCGAGAACGACGAACTCGTCACCGAAATCCAGGTGCCGGAGGTCTCCGGCGAGACCGGCTACGTCAAGATGACCCGGAACCAGGAACCGGCGCCGGCCATCGTGACGGTCGCCGCCAACGTCGAGGCCGACGGCGACAGCGTGTCGGAAGCCCGGATCGCGGTCAACGGCGGCGGCCCACACCCCCTGCGGCTGTCCGATGCCGAGGAGGCCCTGGAGGGTGGCTCCCTCGACGCCGACGCGATCGAGGCAGCGAGCGAGGCCGCGGCCGAGCAAGCGGACCCCTTCCAGGATCCAGTGGCGAGTGAGTGGTACCGAACGAAAATGATCGAGAAACACGTCGCGGACGTCCTAGAGGACATTTCGGAGGCAAGCTAATGACGGACGCGATCGAATTCACGCTCAACGGCGATCCGATCGAGGAGAACGTGCGGCCACTCGAGACGCTCCAGACCGTCCTCAGGGAGCGACTGCAGCACTTCTCGGTGAAATCGGGCTGTGACCAGGGCGGCTGTGGCAGCTGTACGGTGCTCGTCGACGGCGACCCGGTCGTCTCCTGTCTCCTGCCGGCCGCGGAAGTCCACGGCGCGGAAGTCACGACCCTGGAGGGGATCACCCCCGACCAGGGGCTCAATCCGATCCAGGAGTCGTTCCTGGAGAACTACGGCATGCAGTGTGGGTACTGCACGCCGGGGATGATCATGAAGACCCATGCACTGTTCGACGACAACCCGGACCCCTCGACCGAGGAGATCGAGGAAACCCTCGGCGAGAACATCTGCCGATGCACTGGCTATTATTCAATCCTCGATTCCGTCGAGGACGCGAAAGTGGCCCTCAGCGGCCAGGCGGGTGATTGAATCATGGCAGTAGACGAAGACCCCGGACAGGACTTTCAGACGGTCGGATCGTCACTCGAACGACGCGACGGTCGCGGACACGTCACAGGCCAGACGGAATATGTCGAAGACCGGACGTTTCCGGACATGCTGCACCTAGTGCCGGTGCGCAGTCCGGTGAACCACGCCGACGTCAACGACATCGACTTCTCGAAGGCCCGGGAGGTCGACGGCTTCGTCGACGTCCTCACCGCCGACGACGTCCCGAACAACCAGTACGCCGTCGTCGACCTCATCCAGGACGAGGACTACGGCCACCCGGACGAACCGCTGCTCTCGAACGAGCGCGTGCGCTATGAGGGCGAACCCATGGCCGCCGTGATCGCGGAGACGGCCCGCGCGGCACGGGAGGCGGCTGCGGAGGTGGAGGTCGACCTCACCGAGCGCGAGGCCGTCTACGACATTGAGGCGGCCTTGGAGGACGACGCGCCGGTTCTCACGCCCTGGGGCAGCAACGCCTATCCCTACCACTACGACGACGACAAGCAGGGCAAGAAGGTGGTGCGCTCGGGCGACGTCGAGGCGGCCTTCGAGGAGGCCGATCACATCGTCGAGGGCCAGTACGAGACCAGCCCGATCGAGCAGGCCCCTGTGGAGACACAGATCTCCATCGCGAAACCGGAGGCCGACGGCCGGTTCAAGGTCTTCACGAACTCCCAGGCACTGCACTTCTCGCTGGCGGTGACCAACCTGGTCACCGAAATCCCCACGGAGAAACTCAGGATGATTGGTGGCACCGTCGGCGGCGGCTTCGGCGGCAAGAACGACATCATCGTCGATCCGATGGCGACGCTGGCGGCCAAGAAGACCGGCCACCCCGTGAAGTACAAGTTCAACCGCGAGGAGGAGATGCAGGTGTCCTCGCCGCGTGGCGCCTGGCGCCTGTACATCAAAGACGCCGTGACCGACGACGGCGACATCATCGGCCGCAAGATCGACGTCTACGTCGACGCCGGCGCCTACGTCCGCCACACGCCCTACGGCGGCAAGAAGGTCCTCGGGTCGCTGTCGGGGCCGTACTACATCCCGAACTGCGAGTTCAACAGCTACCACGTGTGCACGAACAAACAGCCCTCCAGTTCGATGCGTGGCTTCGGCGTCACGGGCCCCTCCTTCGCCGACGAGGTCCAGCTCTCGAAGATCGCCGAGACGGTCGGGATGGACGACTGGGAACTCCGGATGAAAAACGCCAAGCGCCGCAGCCAGGAGTGGCCCCACGGCGTCAAAGCGAAGGACGCCTCGGGCATCGAGGTCATGCAGCGGGCTGCCGAGCTCCACGGCATCGACCTGCCCGAGCACTTGCAGGAAATGAGTTCCTTCGAGGAGGTGGAGGAATGACGAAACTCGAAGGCCGCGGGATGTCCTGCATCCACTACCCCACCGGCATGAACCTCGGCGGCGATCCGACGAACGCCATCATTCACAGCAGTCCCAACGGGGACTTCGTCATCGAGCTGTCGGTCACCGACATCGGCCAGGGCGCGAAGACGATCCTGGCCCAGATCGGGGCCGAAGCGCTCGGCGTCCCCGTCGATCGGGTCCGCGTCAACACCGGCGACACGGACACGGGCCCCTTCGACATGGGGTCGTTCGCGAGCCGGTTGACCGACCGGGCCGGCAACGCGATCATCGACGCCGCGGAGGAGACCCGCGAGACGATGTTCGACGTCGCCTCCCAGGAACTGGAGGCGCCGCCGGAGGACCTGGTGACCGACGGCGAGGGCAACGTCCACGTCGAGGGCGCCCCCGATCGGTCGATATCGATCGACGACCTGGCCGGCGCCGCGACGTTTGGCACCGGCGATCAGATCGCCGGCCGCGGTGCCGCGCTCAAGCCACTGGGAACGATGGACCCCGAGACTGGCGAGATGGACCCCGATCTCTCGATCGCCTACGGGAGCCTCGTCGCCGACGTCGTGGTCGACTCCGAGACCGGCGAGGTCGACGTCGAGAAGATGTCCTACGCGGTCGACGTCGGGACGGTCGGCAATCCCAAGCTCGTGGAAGGACAGGTCGAGGGCGGCGTGTGGATGGGCATGGCCCACGCCCTGTACGAGACGACCCACCCCTACTACCCGGAGGACCACGACAAGCCGACCAACTGGGGCGAGTACCCACTCCCCGGGCCGGAGGAACTGCCGGCGTTGAACTACGACTTCGTGGAGATGCCCGCCGAGAGCGGCCCCTACGGTATGAAAGGGGCGGGCGAGATGCAGGCCACGGCGCCCATCGGCGCGTTGGTGAACGCGGTCCAGGACGCCATCGGGACGCGGATCGAAAAGCCACGCATTCCGCTGACCCCGGAGAAGATCCTGCGTGCGATCGAGGGCGACGAGGCCGGCGACGCCGCGGCGGACGCGTCCGGTGCCGTCGCGGAAGGAGACGACTAGCTCCACTCGAGCGTGTCCCGGATCGTCGATCTCTCGGTGATGATCGGCGAGGACACGCTCAGCCCGCCCTCCGTCGACAAGGCGCTGGAACTCGAGACACACACCATGTCGGGCGAATCTCATTGGCAGGGCAGCGAGGTCGACATGCTGCTGCATACCGGCTCACACGTCGACTTCGAACGGCATACCGTCGCCGGGGGCGAGACCGCCGCCGACGTCGAACTCGACCGCGTGTGCGGGGAGGCCTTCGTGATCGACTTGAGCGACTGCGGCCCGAATTACGAGATCACGGTGGCGGACGTCGAGGCGCAGGCCGACCACCTCAAGGACGGCGACATCGTCCTGGTCCGCACCGATTGGACGGACCGCCACTGGGGGAACTTCCCCACCTACTACGAGGACTCGCCGTACTGTGCCCCGGCGGCAGCGGAGTGGCTCGTCGAGAACGGGGCCAAGGCGGTCGGTTTCGACTGTTTCAGCGAGTACGCGGCCCGGCTCCCCGACTTCGAGCCGGAGGACTTCCTCGTCCACAAACTCATCCTTGAGAACGGCGCGATCCTGATGCAGCACCTCACGCAGCTCGGCGACCTCCCGACCGGCGAGCGGGTCCCCTTCTACGGGCCGTTCCTCAAGATCGCTGAGGCAGAGGGCGCCCCGGCCCGCTTCTTCGCCGTGCTCGATTCCTGATCGATCACGGGGCCGTAGCAGGGCGGGCTTTGTCAAATCTACGATGCCAGGGTGACATCCGAACGGTCCCGAACCCGGCAAATCGGGGAGCTGGGCTCCGGATACCGCGATGTTCGGTGCGGTAGTCGAAAGATTAATCTGGCTTTTGGGAGACGGTATCCATGGATCAACCCATGTCAACACAGTCAGTGTTCGAGCATCACTTCCAGGCGTTCAAGGATCAGGACCTCGACGCGATCATGGAGGACTATTCCGAGGAATCGCTCGTCGTGACCGCGGACGGCACGTTCAAAGGGCTCGACGAGATCAGGGACATGTTCGCCGGCTTCTTCGAGGAGTTCTCCGGGCAGTACTTCGTCGAATCCCAGGAGGAAGTCTTCGAGGAGGAGGTCGCGTACTTCACCTGGGTGGCCGACAGCCCCGAGAACTACTACCAGTTCGGCTCGGACACGTTCATCGTCATCGACGACGTGATCCGGTATCAGACGGTGGCGGCCCTCGCGCATCCGAAGTAACCCGCCGCGGCAACGAGCGAGGAGCGGGGCTCCCCGGTTCTCCCGTCGACACGCTACCGGCACGGCCCCGTGATTCACCATGCTTTTCTTCGATGGGCCCCTCGCACGGACAATGAATCGAGCGGAGGGGACCTCGGCCTTCGGCGAGCTCTCCAGGGCGGAGCTGGAGGGCGTGCTGGAGGGGACCGATTACGTCGCCAACGATCACATCCTGACGACGGTCCTGCTCTCGCTCAAGCTGGGGAAACCGCTGCTCATCGAGGGCGAACCCGGCAGCGGCAAGACCGAGCTGGGCAAGGTCCTCGCCGACGGGTTCGAGACCGAGCTGATCCGGCTGCAGTGTTACGAGGGCCTCACGGCGGAAAGCGCCCTCTACGAATGGAACTACGCGAAACAGCTCCTCACCCTGCAGGCCGACGAGGAGCCGGTGGCGGACGGCGAGTCAGTGTTCGGCGAGGAGTTCCTCCTGCAGCGGCCGCTGCTGCGCGCCCTCTCGTTCGATGGCCAGACACCGCCGGTGCTGCTCATCGACGAGATCGACCGCGCCGACGAGGAGTTCGAGGCGCTGCTGTTGGAGGTCCTCTCGGATTTCCAGGTCTCGATCCCGGAGTACGGCACGGTCACGGCCGAGACGCCACCGATCGTCGTCATTACCTCCAACCGGACGCGGGGGCTGAGTGACGCGCTCAAGCGCCGGTGTGTCTACCTGAACATCGGGCCGCCCAGCTTCGAGAAGGAACAGGAGATCGTGCGCCGGAAGGTGCCGGAGCTCGACGACAGCCTGGCCGCCGCCACCGTGGGCATCGCCCAGCGCCTCCGCCAGGAGCCGTTGTTGAAACAGCCGGGCGCGGCCGAAACCCTCGACCTCGCCCGGGCGGTCGCCACGCTGCGTGAGAACGGCGAGGGTGCGCTCACCGAGGCCGACATCGAACAGGCCCTGGGCGTGGTCCTGAAGGAGAGCGAGGACATCGCCCAGCTCGACGACGACCTGATGGGGGACCTCCTCTCCGCCGCCGACGAGGCCCGACAGGCCGGTGACTGAGCCGTGACGGACGGGACCACCGACGGTCGTGATCGGACACCGGCCGCCGATCACCTGGTCGGCCACATCACGACGTTCGTCCGTGAACTGCGGGCCCAAGGGGTCGATGTACCGGCGAATGCCGGCATCGATGCCGCCCGGGCCATCGAAACGACCGGTCTCGGCGACCGTGTGAAAGTGCAGGCCGCCCTCCGGGCCACGCTGGTCTCCCGGCGGCAGGACATCGAGACCTTCGACCGCCTCTTCCCCTCGTTCTGGGAACGCCTCCTGGAGGACTTCGAGGAACCACGGGACATCCAGGAGTTCGATCTCCCGGGCGAGGACACGGCCCGGCCGGGCGGGGAGCGGACCGCTGCCAGCAACGACTCCAGCGATTCGAGGGCGGACGGAACGGAGACCGGGGTCACCGATCCGAGTGACGCGGACCAGGAAGGGCCGAACGAACCCGAATCCAGCGATCCGACCGACGCGACGGGGAGGCAATCGGACAGCGATGAGGAGGACGAGATCGGGTTCGCCGTCGACACGTCCACCTACAGCCGCGTGGGCCAGCCGGAGCCGATTACGGTCGAAGCGGTCCGGGAGGACGATGGCTTGACGGAATCGATCGAGGAGCTCACGCGGGCGATCTGTAACCTGAAAGGCCGGCGGTGGGAGGCGACCGCCAGGGGGAACCGGATCGACGCGCGCCGGGCGCTCCGGCGGAGTTTCGGCGCCGGCGGGACCGTCCCCGACATCCCGTGGCGACAGCAGCAGCGGTCGGACGTCCTGGCCGTGGTCCTCGTGGACGTCAGCCAGTCCGTCCTCGACACGATCGATCGCGGGTTCCTGCTCCGGTTCTTGCGGGAGCTATACGACGCCTGGCGGGACGTGCGGATCTTCTTCTTCGACACGCACGTCCGCGAGGTCACCGACGCGTTCGCCGTACCCTCGACCCGGGGGGCGCTGTTGGCCCTGGAGCGGGCCGAGGCCGAGTGGGGCGGCGGCACGCGGATCGGCCACGCGTTCGAAACCGTCCGGACCGAACACCCCTACGCGATCGACCGGGAGTCCACGGTCTTCGTGATCAGCGACGGCCTCGAAGTCGACGAAATCGACCGGTTGGAGGCCGAGATGGCCCAGGTCTCCCGGAAATCGAACGCCGTGTTCTGGTTGAATCCGCTCGCCACCTCGACGGAGTACGAACCCACCTGCCGCGGCATGGCGGCGAGCTTGCCGTACATCGACGGCCTGTTCCCGTTCTCGGACGAGTCCGACGTCGAGGAGATCGCTCGCCAGCTCCGCCTCCGCGGCCTCGGGGGCTCGATCGGTTACCAGTACGATCGGCGGGATCGGGCGGCCTCGGCGTCCCGGGAGTGACCCGTTCGCAGCGCCGCAAAACGAAGATTGATTTAGGGGTCGGACCGTCGCGACGACCATGACCGCGCCCGGAGCGTCCCGGCTCGGTGGCGAACACCTGTACGCGGCGCTACGCGAGCACGACATCGAGCTCCTGGTCGGCCTGCCGGGCACCCAGACCCTCCCCCTGGACACCGTGATCGCCGACCGTGGCGGGATCCGCTACGTGATGGCGCGGCACGAAACCGCGATCCCCCATATCGCCTGGGGCTATTACGAGGCCTCGGGCCGGCCGGCCGCCACCCTCACCGTCCCCGGACCGGGGGAGACGAACGCGATGCATGGGTTGAAGAACGCCCTCGAGGACTGCGTGCCGATCATCCACATGACCGGCGACGTGCACCCCGACGACATGGGCAAGAAGCCGATCCACGAGATCACGCCGTCGACCTACGATTCCGTGGTCAAGGCGAACGTGACCGTTAGCTCGCCGACGGATCTCCCGGCGGCCATCGAGCGGGGGATCGAGGCGGCCCTCAGCCCGCCACGCGGGCCGGTTCGGCTCGGGATCCCCTATCGCCTGCTCACGGCGGAGTTCGCGGCGCCGACAGCCACCGTCGAGCCGGAACGGGTCGATCGCGACAACAGTCAGCGGTTCGACCGGGCGGCCGAGATCCTGGCTGACGCGACGCGACCGATCGTCTATGCGGGGGGCGGTTGCCGGCGAACGAGCGACGGGCCGGCCGCCGTGCGCGCCATCGCCGACACGGTGGATGCCGCCGTCGTGACCTCGTATAAGGGGAAGGGCGTGTTCCCGGAGGACGACCCGCGGTTCATCGGGGTGACCGGCGGATCGCTCCCGCCGGGCGCGACCGAGGCCCTGGACCAGGCGGATGCGGTGTTGGCGCTCGGGACGGACTTCGACGGGGTCACCACGGACGGCTGGGCGGTGCCCATGGGCGAACACCTGATCCACGTGAACCTCGATCCCGACGCGATCGGGGCCTCCTACGAACCGGCCG
>CAZKPC010000071.1:0-9040 GCA_964554565.1 uncultured Halobacteriales archaeon | reverse complement strand
ACGAACAGGTCCGACGCCATCTCGGCGACCTCCTGGTAGAACTTGTCGATGGCCTCCATGCGGAGCCGCTCGAACCGGCGCTGGGACTGCCCCCCTTTCCGCTGTTTGCCGGGGACCATCGACGTCGTCGACTTGACCGGCTCGACGCGCTTGCCCCGGAGCCAGCCGACGTTTGCCTCCCGCCTGTCGAGGACGATCAGGCCGTAGAGGCCCTTGTCCGCGAGCATGCCCTCCAGCGGATCGGTGAGGAACGAGGAGTCGCAGTGATACCGGAAGGACTCGATGGGCTGGGGCGGCTGCTCGAGCACCTCGGTGATCATTTTCGTCTGCCCGCCGCCGGTGTCGACGGCCCCCGAGAAGACGACTAGACCGTTCTCCGGCGGCATCGTGTCGTAGTAGCGCAACCGGTCCTTGATGCTCGTCAGCGCGTCCTGGACGTTGGTCCGGGTAGCCTTCGATTTGATGTTGGCGGCCTCGGAGTGCTCCTGGCGGACGTGGTCGACGACGTCGGAGATCTGTTTGTCGGGCGGAACGTAGATCGTGACGAGCTGCGTCCCGGAGCCGGAGTAGTCCTTCAGCTCCTCGATGACCTTTCGGAACTCGTACTTCCGCCGGTCTTGGTCGGACTCCGGAACACTTCCCTCGCTCGCGCCCATTGGTCTATCTACGCCGGGAAAGGAGGTCGAGACGGTAAAAGTCTCGGAGTCGCCCGCGGGCGAGTGGGAGGCTTCTCTGGACGGACCTCCCTCCGTACGCTCCCTGAGCCACCTCCTCCGGCTGGGCGTCCACCAGGACGTCGACGTCAGCGACCAGTCCGGTGAGCCTGGCGGAGATGAGTGCCACAGTCGAAGGGCCAGCACTCGGTTCACCGGTCGACTCAACGATGGCGGCCACCAGCTGCGTGCTTTCAGCGACCGCGGTGCCATCTCTCCCTGCTCGATTTCGCGGTGATATCGGTTCTGCGGTGGTGAATAGAAGCTCTCTATCTTGCCGGCGCTCCTCGACTGTATTGTGACTTGATCGAATCTGAGAGTTCTCTAAGCGGCTCTACATATCGGCTGTTCCGGGCTAACGGGTTCTGGAAGATTCCCACGTTATAGCTTGCACGAGCTGACTCGATCTATTGCGTGGTCACGATGAATCGAGCGCTCGATACAGCGGGTGTATGCAGGCCGGTCGAGAAAAAGCCCGAGCGGTGATCACAGCAGAAACGGTCCCGTCGTCGAAGTAGATGTTCTTTTCTAACCTCCGTATAGGAAAAACCCCTTGTTCACCATGGAGAAGTCCCAGGTACTCGCGGCTCCGCCCTGAGACCATGGACGACAATCCGGAGCTGACAATCCGACGGCGACCCGTCTTATCGGCCTTCAGCGGCCTGGCGTTAGGAAGTCTCCTCGCCGGCTGTGGTAGTAGTGGGGAGACCGGCACGCTCTCGACGAGCGTGAGCGACCAACCCGGCGACATCGGCGATTTCGACTCCCTGCTGATACAGATCAACGGGATCCGCGTCAAGCCGGAGGACGAGGACCTCCGGCAGCTGGATGCCGATGCCGAGGTGGACCTCACCGAACTCGTGGGCGAGGCGTCGGCGCTGGTCAACGAGTCGGAGCTGGAAACGGGCGCCTTCGAGTTCCTCCAGCTGGAGGCCGACGCGACCGAGGCGACGCTCACAGATGGCAGCTCAGCCGAAGTCATGCTCCCTGGGGATGCGCCGTTGAAGTTCAACGAGGCCTTCGAGATCCGTACCGGTCAGACCACGGCCTTCCTCGCCGACTTCACGCCAGTCAAACAGGGGCAGACGGACCGGTACGTCCTCCAGCCGGTGGCCGACGAGGTCCAGGTCAGCTACGAAACGCAGACAGAGTCCTGAACACGACCGGGAATGAACCGATCCTCCGTCATCGGCGGGATCATCCTCGTGCTCGTGCTGGCCGTCGGCCTCGGCTGGGCCGTCTACGCGGGCGTGGGTCCGGCCCCGGGCGGGACCGATTCGGGCGAACAGCTCACTGACTTCCCCACAGCCACGCCCGGCGACGACTCGTCAGGGGCCTCCGACACGACCGCGACCGCGGAGCCGCCCTTCGTGTTCACTATCGACGAAATCGAGGAGTGCGGCCAGACCTGTCGGGACGTCACCGCCAGCCTGCAGAACAATCAGGACGAGCCCGCGACGGGAACCACGGTGTTCACCCGCGTCTTCGCGGGCGAGGACAACACCGACCCAGACGACCTCGTGTGGGAGGGCAAGGAGGCGGTCGGCACGATCGACGCTGGTGAGACCCATACGACCACTAGGCGCGTCGAACTCTCGCTCCAGGCGGCCCAGAAAATCGACGACCGGGACGGCTGGATCACGATCGTGACCACCGTCGAGACCGACGACCAGACGGTCACGTTCCGGGACAGCGAACAGGTGGCGTAGGTCGGCCAAGAGTCGGCCCCGGTTTGAAACGATCCTCCTCGGATCAATCGAAACGGAAGAACGGGGAGCCAGATCCTGGGGGCCTTAACACACCTTGTCTGCCAAGCATACGCGGTATCCGCTCACGGTTCGTGGCTGCATGCATGGCCCGGTCAACCGCGAGTGGACCAGTGAGCTCGGTCTATGAGGACCGCATCGGTACGGAGACGAACGAGAACGAAGTCACGGGGTATTGGGCGTTTCTCGCCGGCATCGGCCTCGGCGTCCTCGGACTCGTCGTGTACTTCTTGACCGACGCGGCAACGATGGGACGGGCCGCGGGATATGCTCTGGCCGCACTGGCTCCGGCGTTCATTATGGCCGGTGCCGTCCTCCAGTTTCCCCTCCGTGAGATGGCCACGTACCTCGCAGGCGTGGGGCTGTTGATGACGCTCGCGGCAGGGGCGTGGTTCCTGGTCGTCTTCCCGGGCGGGTGGTCAACGACGACCGGAAACGCCGGCGTCATCGTGACGTATATCGCCGGGCTGGGCGTCATCGGCATGGCGGGGGTCATCGTCCCGCAGGAAGCGTCTGAGGTGGTGGCTGCCACAGAAAACGTCGCTCCCGAGGCCCAGCCGTCGAAAACCACCTCGGAGGCCGATGCGGCGGAAGCTGAGATCCACGACCTCGAGTCGGAGGCTGAATCGGCCAGCGCAGAGATCGCCGACCTCCAGTCAGCGGCAGCGCAGCGGGAAGCAGAACTCGACGAGGTCAAGGCGGCCCTCGAGGATACGGAGGCCGACGAGGCCTATCTTGCCGCCCAACTCGGGTCGCTCCGGTCCAGCCAGAGCCAGTTCGAGTTATACGAGGACCGCGGCGGTCAGTGGCGCTGGCGGCTCCGCCACAGCAACGGGAACCTCATCGCGGGCGGCGGCCAGGGCTACACCCGCAAGGAGAGTGCCCAGAACGGCATTCAAGCGGTCCGCCGTGACGGATTCGGGGCGAGCGTGCTGCTCGTCGAATCCGAGGACGATCTCCCCGACGAGACGTCAACGGACGGGTTCGTGTTTCCCGGAGCGGCAGAGAGTCAGGCGGACTTCGAACTCTACGAGGACGCCGCCGGTGAGTACCGCTGGCGGCTCGTCCACGAGAACGGCAACAACATCGCCAGTAGCGGGGAAGGATACAACTCCCGCGACGGCGCGGAACACTCGATCGAGCGCATTCGAACGTATGTCGGGCCGGCGGAATACCTCGAGGCGGATCCCCGAGCGATAGAGATCTACGCCGATGAGGAAGGCCAGTGGCGCTGGCGGCTCGTCCACCGCAACGGGAACATTCTGGCCGACAGCAACGAGGGCTTCTCCGGCCGCAGCGGCGCGCGTCGGTCGATCGATCGCATCCGCGAGGAGATCGACGAGATGGAGATCGACGTCTACGAGGACGAGGCCGGCGAGTTCCGCTGGCGGTTACTGGGCGGGAACGACGGGATCCAAGCTGGGAGCGGCAGGGGCTACTCGACGCAGGCGGGAGCCGCGGAAGCGGTCGAGAACGTCCGGGAACAACTGCCGGCCGCCGAACTGCTCGACATCGGCGAGGCGGTCTTCGAAGTCTTCGAGGACGAGGGCGTGGAGTGGCGGTGGCGGCTTCGCCACCGTAACGGCCAGATCCTCGCCGTTAGTGGCCAAGGCTATGAGGACCGCAGCGGGGCCTGGGCCGGTATTGAGAGCGTGAAGCGAAACGCTCCCGACGCTGGACCGGAGGAGAATTGAGCAACTCTGGCAGGTCGACTGGAGTCACTCCCTCCGTGACTTGAGAGCTGAGGACAGAAACCACAACGGATCACCGCTTTGGATCACAGGTTACCTTGGAGAACCAACCCCGTGAGTTCGCTACGAACTGTGATCGGTGTGAGGACGAATCCCTCGGGACTCGCGATGATCTAGTCGGGTTTACTCGCTGTTCGTGGGCCGCTTGCCGGGGTAATCGGCCGATCTTAATGCAAAAGGGGCTGATTCCAGGAGGAACCGGAGCTCGACTCTCGGCTTTATTGGAGACCGGTTTAACCCGGAGTGACCTCTCTCCTGAGCTAGATCGGGACGGTCGCGGCGACATCAGCGATAACCGGGGCGAGGTCCGCCGGGTTCGCTCCCGAAGCTATCTCGCTGACGGCCTCTCCCAGCCCCGCCGCGCCCTCACTGATGGTCCCGAGGACGTCGCTGACGAAGTCCGGGACCGCGTCCGGAAGGTCAACGTCCGGTGCCTGACTCGCGCTTTCGTTCCCTGCGTTCTGTCCGTCGTTCGCGGTTTCTGATTGTGACATCGCGTCTGAGGCGAATCGGCTGGGATGGATAAAGGGGACATACCGTAACGCCGAATCACGTCGATTTTGCTTGTTTTGGCCCGAATCAAGGCCGAGTTTCGCCACTCAGAGGGCCGAATTCGGGCTTCGGGCCGGCCGCAGGTGGAATACGACGGAATCCGTCCCCGCCCGCGGATCAGCACTGCTCTCGACGATCGCGTCGAAACGCGCTTGGGAAGATTCGATTTGATTCGGACGGCGGCGAGGATTGGTACCGCTCGTACCTTGAGTCGAGCCGCGTTCAGGGTATATCGACGGTGCGAACACTGATTGCTTGTACAACAATTCTCACGTGACATCGACTGCGAACAGGGCCCGATCAGCGAGCTTCACGCCTGTGGGTGCGTTCGAAGTCCAGAAGTCGAGAGCCAATTCTTTTGAATAAACGCGTTCTTTCTACCACCAGCTAATTGTCACTCTCGAATACTGTCATGGTTCGCGTGCTGAATATCGTTCGTGGAGATAACAGTCCCAACGTTTGACGAAGTCGAATTGTAGTCTAATTCCGGATTCGTTTTGCCTTGCAGAAATGCCCTCACTTCCCGGTATATAGTCCATGGTATAGCAGGTAAAATCGATAAACCTCGCTGATGATTATTCTGAACAAATCCATGAGAAAACAGGAGCTCATTCACCTCCATGGTCTCCTTCTGGAAGTACAGGAGCACTGCACGCAGGAGGCTGACTTCTCAGAGTACGAGTCGCTGGGAATCGAGGCATCGTCGATCTATCGCCACAAGGACGAACATCGAGAGGCCGTTCTCGCTCTGATCGGAGCAATCACTGATGACCTCCAACACGAGGGGACCACCGTTGCATCACCTCCGTCGGCCTAAGAGGATCTCAGCCGAACTCGGATTGTTCCCGTCGGAGCGGGTATCGCCCGAACCTTCCAAGCCAAGGGTCAGTAAGGTTCGCTGGTCGAGGGTTGTAGTATTCGGGCGATAGCGACCTGGCACTGACGGCAGTCTCATTATCCCCCGGCCAGTGATAGAAGTCCGGCGGCCAGGGCTACGGCAGCCAGACAAAGCCCCAGCGACCCGAGCGCGTACAGCGTCGCCCGGAACCGATCTCCATCGATCCACAGCTGGACGGTCTCGACGGAGAACGAGGAATAGGTCGTGAACGAGCCACACGCACCAATTCCGACGAACAACAGCAGGTCACCCTCCACCCCGGAGAAGACGACCACCCCGAGGGCGAAACTCCCCACGACATTCACGACCAATGTAGCGAACGGGAACCGCTCGGAGACGAGCCACTGGCCGACAGCATACCGAAGCACCGCACCGATCGCGCCGCCGATTCCGAGGAGGTGGGTCGGCTCGATCATCGGGCCCCCTCCTGGACAGGCGGGACCTTCGCCGTGACGTATTGGGCCCCGAAACGTCCGAGGCCGACGGCTGCGAACCCCAGGCCATAACTCCCGACGATGTAGAGGACCGCCCAGAGTGGAGCGGTAGTCACGATGTCGATAACGAACGTGCTGTAAGTGGTGAACGAAGCGATGAACCCTGTCGCGAGGATGGTGCGACTCGGCCGTGAAATGCCGCTGCCATAGAGGTTCTCGTAGAGGAAGAAGCCGAGCGCCAGGCTCCCGAGGACGTTGACGAGGGCTGTCGCCAGCAAGGACGAGGGGAGGAACAGTTCGACGAAGTACCGCAGGTTCGAGCCAGCGAACCCGCCGATACCGACGGCGAGTACGGCTTCGAGGTGATGCAGTGGATGTGTCCGGTCCATGGGCGAGCCAATACAGGAGTCATCAGCCGTTGCGGCGGTTGGACCAGGCGGACTCCATCGCCCACACTTCTCGGAAAGCGGAATCCCCTACAGTCGGTCGGCGTATGACGATTACGATCCTTGTCCCCCGATTTGAAGAACGTATACTACGGGTAAGGTAGATCGCGGTGAGGCCTCTTTCAAACTGATCCAAAAGCCGTGCGTCAGTATTGTCGCATCGGAACAGCCCGTCCGTCCAGCTTCGAAGATCGGTTCGTTCGATGGATCCGGCCGGAGCTCCGTTATAGAGCGCTCGGCTATCCAACCCCTGCTCGGGTTTCCGCGGAGTAGCTATCGGCAATATTTACATCGAGACGACCCCTGTTTCAGGTGAGCTGTCGGTCCCCGACACCCCGTGTCGGCGCGATCAGGCCGCGGGGTCGAGCGCGAGCGAGGAAGGCCCGATCGGGAGCAACTCACCACGGAACCGGACCCAAGGCGACTTGCGCTCGTGCGGTGTCGGGCTGCGGTCGCGTCGGCTTCGCCCGATCCCTGGAGGCCAGTCTGCATCTGCGGACACTCCAACCTCAGATCTTCAAACGTTCACCGCCCCGATGTCTGCCGACTCCGGCACCCGCCGGTTTGGTGGGTCGGGTAGGGAGGTCTCAGGATGGCTATTGAGGCCCACAGAGAGTTCATAGCAGACGCTTTCTCGACTCGCTATGCTACGAGTAAGCGGGTGAGGAGTCGATGGCGCAACTCGACATTGTCTACCCGCGAATCCGGAAGGCCCTCTCGATCATCGAGACGGAGAAAGCCATCAGCGACAGCGAGATCACCGCCTTCAGCTCCTTCGGCCGCCGCCTCCGTGAGCTCCAACCGACCGTTCACGCCGGGAGCTCTGGCCCCGCTGGCGTCATGGCCTCCTCGATCCACCGAGGCTTCGATCCCGAGGCCGTGCGAGCCGCGTATCGGGAGACCGTGCTCTCGATGTCTCATTACGAGGAAGAGTACGATGAGCCCCTGCTCGAAAACGTCGAAAACGAGTTCGGCCCGGCGGTCCGCGCTATCTTCGACACGGCCTCACCAATCCCTCCCGTGCAGCGGAACCTCGTCTTGAACGCCGTGGAGGATTCGGTAAGCCGGCGAGAGCGGTTCTCGGGGTTGATGTCGAACGAATCCGACTCGCTGTCCGAGGTGGAGAACCGTCTCTCGGACATCGAGCGCCGCTTTCATCAGACCCTCTCCCGGACGTCAGTTCGACAGCCGTCCCGCGAAGAGGAGCTCCAGGCCTTGATCGACTCCTGTGAGAAGCTCGCGGCAGACCGCCAGCAGGACATACATCGCCGTGCAGAGCCCCGCATCTCGGGGATCGGGGAACGAAGCTTGGTCGCGTATCTCTACGGGATGCGGGACCATCGATTCCCCGCACTGGTCGAAATCGCCGACATTGCCTCTCAGATCGATCAGGAATTGTCAGGCGAATCCTGACACCGAGCGGGGACTTAGTCCCTGGCAGGCGGGTGACTGCGACAATTCGACGGGCGGTGACAGTCGGCACCGCAGATGGAATTTTTGTGAAAACTTGATTATGAGAGGCAGATAACGGATGGCGATGAGACCATGTCGAGATCTCTTTTTTCTGATGGATGGACCTCCGCTGCCGACTCAGGCTGAGATCGGGGCGTAATCTGCGAGCGTGTCGGAGTCCAGGACCAGCGGCTTCGACGTGAGCCGCTCGGCGCCCCTGATAATCATGATTTCTACTGCCTCGAGGTCCTTCATTAGGAAGCAGTGGTAGCCGGCGGCCCGCTCGTGATAGACCGAGTGCTTGAAGATCCCGTCTGGATGTGCCGAGTACTCCGGGACGACCACGTAATATGGCTCAGGGTGCTCGACCACCTGCAGCTCGTACCCGTTGTCGAGCAGGAACCGTCGGAGCGAGTCGAACTCGTCGGTTGCAACCTCGAAGCGGTAGCCATTGGCGTTGTAGAACGGCCTGAGCCGATCGAAGACGTCGTCGCTTTCGAAGTAGTGTTTGAAGAGAACGGTGTTTCCGATCGGGAAGGCGTTCACCGGCTCTGGCGCTGCCCGTGTTGTAGCAGGCATTACACGATGATTGGGGCTAGAGCTTCTTAAATATATACTAATTTTGATATATTCTCATAGGGACCACTATGGATCCCTCCGGAGGCGTTAAAACAACCGGTGTCGTCGACTCCAACCGCTTTTCCCAACGGCTTCCTGCCCGCCTATCCGATATCCATTACACTGATCTCCCACCAGATTCGACGGTTCGGGACCGAGTTACCATGACAAACATTCACACAGGGAAGTGAAGGGAGTGCTCTGCCTCGATCAGAGGACTATATATCAGTCATATTAAACTTAATGAACGGTACGACCGGCGTCTGACGCGATGGTGAACGAACGGACGCCACCAGAACGCCGTGTATCGCGCCGAAAAGTGATCATCGGGGCCGGTGTGGCCGGGCTGACGGGGCTGGCCGGCTGTTCGAGTAACGGGGGCGGCGACGGAGATGGGGACGACGGGAGCG
>CAZKPC010000070.1:0-9111 GCA_964554565.1 uncultured Halobacteriales archaeon | reverse complement strand
CGCCAGCTTCGCTGGCGACCGACGACGCCTCCTCCAGGATGGTCTCCGCACTCTGCTCTAACATGTCGGTCTGGATGTCGCTTCGGACGTCGGCCCCCAAACTGGCGATGGCGATCACGGAGAGAAGATGGAGCGATGCCTCCTCCGCCTCGGTGATGTCGATTCCCGTTTCGAGAGCCGCCTGTGCGCAGGCGCTGCCGTCAGTCGGCACCAGGACGTTTCGATACGGATACTCGATCGAGCGGTCATCACCGGTTTGAACCGTCAGTACGGGAACCTCCGCTCGTCTGACGACCCGCTCGGTGACACTCCCGAGCAAGAATCTGGGGAGTCCGCGTCGGCCGTGTGTTGGGATCACGATCAAATCCATATCGCGTTGGTCAGCGTAGTCAACGATCGTCCGGAACGGCTCGCCCTGGAGCACGTCGGTCACGGCTGCCACGCCGCGTCCCTCGGCTCGCTCGGCGGCCTCGGCAACTATCTGCTCACCTTCCCGTTCGAGGACATCCACGACGTCGGTCTGCACCCGAACGACGCTGTCGATCGTGGTGTCAGCCACGTTGAGGAGGTGCAGCTCGGCACCGTGTCTCTCGGCGAGATCGATCGCGTGATCAAGAACCTCGGTCGCCCCGTCGCTTCCATCGGTAGGGAACAGAACACGTTCGAACACGATACGAAGTAGTCGGGCCACTCCTATAACGAGTCTGGGTCGCACCGACCCCGCTCGGCGCCGGATCGGCTGTCTCAGGATCCGAATCTGTCGAAATACGGTTGCACTTCCGCGATTCTCCGGTCGAGCGGATCCTCGATCTCGCCAATCACGGCCTCCAAGGCGTCCGTGGCGGTGATCAGTCCCACCAGAGCCCCGTCGTCAAGCAGGAGCGCCAGCTCCTGATGTTCGGTTTGAACTTGATCTACAGACTGATTGATTCTGGTATCGGCTGGAATCGTCATCGGATCGGGGGCGAACTCCTCGAAGGAAACGTCGCCGGCCTGCAGCGCCCCGATTCGATCCACCACGATGGGACCTACACGATGCCCCGGAAATCCGACGGATCCACCCCAATAAGCGGACACCGGCTGTGGGACTCAACCCGATACGATCCAGGTTCTCAGTGACGAGAACGCTCGAAGAGAGGAAGACCACGTCCGCCACCGGTGTCATGAGCTCGATGACGGCGCGATCCCCGACCGTGAAGGCGTTCAGGATTTCCTCCTGACGCTCCTCAGAGGGGTCACCGCTCTTGAGCAGCATCCCGAGTCGAGCCCGGAGTTCGGCCCGTGGCTCGACCACGTCCGCCTCACTCTCAAGCCACGCGCCGGTCCTCTCGACGCCGATACTGAAATCACTACCCCTGGTCGTCGATGTTTTCATCATTTGGGAATCTGTCTCGTTCCTTTCCAACAAGGATACGTACATCGAACATGGGCACTGGGGTTTCGCTCCACTACTACGACAAAATCCTCCTTGCCATCGGACTGAGCCTCAGCAGTGGCGCGTTGCTTGGCGTCTTCTCGGACCTTCGGCTACGGGTCGGATTGCTGGCTGGGGCACTCCTGGCGACAACGTTCGTCTACCATGCGATGTTCCAGAACCCACCCCGGCCGGCAGCTACTCCACGGGGCAAAGCCGCGGCCATCGTCTGGCACCTCTTCCTCCTGAGCCTCATCGGGTCAACGTTACTCTGATATGCCGTTGATGTAACCTTTTGTCGACGTTGGAACTCACGTGTCGGGCCGCTAGAGGTCCTCGGGTTGGCCCGTACGGGATGAGTCCCGAATCTGTGCCCTGGTCCTTGGCGGATTCCATGCAGGTGGGAATCACCTGGTTGGTATGACCCCGATTGAACTAGCTACTGGAGGAAGGGAATATGCCAATTCAAGGACTGGGCAGCCAGCTAACCGCGGTGCCACCATCGATCAACGATCCGTGAGGCCCGGTCCTCGGGTTCTCAGGGCCCGGGAACGGCGACCTGGGTTTATTTCCTGAGAGCGGCTTGGTCCGGCTATGAGCCGGACTCGAGCGGTGATCATGGGTGCCGCCGGGCGTGATTTCCATGACTTCAATAGGGTGTTTCGCGATGATCCATCGACGGAGGTCGTGGCGTTCACCCACACTGCATCGCAGAACATCGGTGAACTCGACGAGCTACCACAACGGCGTTATCCGCCGGAACTCGCTGGCGACCAGTATCCGGACGGCATCCCGATTCGGCCAGAATCCGACCTCGAGGCCATCATTCGGGAGGAATCAGTCGGACTGGTGGTGTTCTCGTATTCCGACGTGTCACACGAGGCGGTGATGCACCAGGCGTCGCGGGCGCTCGCGGCGGGTGCGGATTTCACGCTGCTTGGCCCCGATTCGATGATGCTCGACGCCGAGATCCCGGTCGTCGCCGTGGATGCGGTCAGAACCGGCTGTGGGAAGTCCCAGACGGCCCGGAAGCTGGCGGACCTGCTCGACGGGCGCGGGGCCGCCGTCGCCGTCGTCCGCGAACCGATGCCATACGGCGACCTGGTCGCCCAACGGGTCCAGCGGTTCGAAACGGTGGCTGATCTCGATGCGAGTGACGTCACCATCGAAGAACGGGAAGAGTACGAGGGCCACCTCGAACGCGGCCATCCGGTTTACGCCGGCGTCGATTATGCCGCCGTGCTGGCCGCCGCCCAACCCGAGGCCGACGTGCTCGTGTGGGACGGCGGGAACAACGAACTGCCGTTCTTCGAGCCCGATCTCCACTTCGTGGTCACCGATCCGCACCGACCCGCGGCGGGGCGACGATACCACCCTGGCGAGACCAACCTCAGGCTTGCCGACTACGTGATTATCAACAAGGAGAACACGGCCGACCAGGCGGGCATCGAGGAAATCGAGGCCGATGTGGCCCGGTTGAATCCCGACGCCGGGATCGTTCACGCGGACTCACGGATCGAGACTGACGGCCCGGCGATCGAGGGAAAACGCGTGCTCGTCGTCGAGGACGGCCCCACACTCACGCATGGGGACGCCCCGTTCGGCGCAGGCCTCATCGCGGCCCGCGAACATGGGGCCGCGGAGATCATCGACCCGGCAACCCATGCTGTCGGCTCCATCGCGGCGGTCTATGACGCCTATCCGCACCTGGACCGGGTCCTGCCGGCGATGGGATACAGCCAGGCCCAAGTGGACGACCTCGCCGCGACCATCCGAGCGGCCGAACCAGACGTCGTCGTCTCGGCAACGCCGCATGACCTCGGCCGGCTGGTCGACCTCGAGGTCCAGATCGTCCGGGTCCGGTACGAACTCGCCGAGAAGACGCTGACCCTGAACGAAATCCTCGATCGACACGCCGACCTACTGGCGCTCCCAACCGGCGATTGATCATGAACTGGGTTTCGGCACGGCCGGTGGCTGATTGCTCATGAGCATCGGGCCCCTGACCGGGCTCTTTTCCCCGGATCGGGTCGCGGTCGTCGGCGCGACCGACCGGGAGGGGTCGCTCGGGCGCGCACTCCTCGAAAACCTCAAGACTGGCTTCGAGGGGGCCGTCATCGGCGTCAACCCGAACCGTGACTCCGTCCTCGGGCTGCCCTGTGTCCCGTCAATGGCCGAGACCCACGGGATCGACCTCGCCGTGATCGCGGTCCCGGCGGAAGCTGCCGTCGAGGCCGTGCGGGAGGCGGCCGAGGCAGGGACGGAGAACATCGTCGTGATCACGGCCGGATTCGGCGAAGCGAGCGAGGCAGGTGCGGATCGGGAACGCGAACTCGCACGAATCGCCCACGAGCACGACGTCGCGCTCGTCGGGCCGAACAGCCTCGGTGTCGTCGGAACGACGGTCGGGCTGAACGCCACGTTCGCGCCGATCACCCCGCCCTCGGGATCCCTCTCCTTTCTGAGCCAATCGGGAGCCGTCGTGACCGCGGTCCTGGACCAAGCCGAGGCGGAGGGGCTCGGGTTCGAGAACGTGGTGTCGCTCGGGAACAAAACGGTGCTCGACGAAATCGACTTCATCGAGGCCTGGGAAGCCGATCCGGATACCGACGTCATCATCGGGTACCTCGAGAATATTCGGGATGGGCGGGGGTTCCTCGATCGTGTCGGTGACGTCACGCGGTCGACGCCGGTGGTCCTGATCAAGGCCGGCCGAACCTCGGCCGGCGCTCGCGCGGCGGCATCTCACACGGGAGCGATCACCGGGAGCGAGCGGGCCGTCGAGGCCGGACTCCAGCAAGCCGGGGTGCTCCGGGCGGAATCGCTCCAGGACCTCTTCGACCAGGCCCGGGCGCTCTCCAATCAGCCGCTCCCCGACTCCAACCGCATTGCCGTTCTCACCAACACCGGGGGGCTCGGGGTCTTGGCGGCCGACGCCGTGGTCGACACGCCGCTGGAGCTCGCCGCCTTCGACGGTGCCACGGCCGATACCCTCGACGAGCGGCTCCCGGACTCAGCCGAAGTCGGGAACCCGCTCGATATCATCGGCGACGCGACTGTCGACCGATTCGAGTCGACCCTGGAGGTCGTGCTCGCGGACCCGACCGTTGACGCGGGACTCGTCCTCGCCGCGCCCAGCGCACTGCTCTCCTATGAAGACTTGGCGGCCGCTATCGTCCACGCCCGCCGGACCCACGAGCTGCCCATCGTTACGTGTCTGATGGGCGGTAAGCGCGTCCAGGCAGCCGAGCGCGTATTGGATGCCCACGGAATCCCGAACTATCCGGGGCCCGACCGAGCGATCAGCGGCCTGGAAGCCCTGGTTCGATACCGACGTGTTCGCGATCGGACGGGCCCCCAACCGGAACCGGTCGACGTCGATCGGAGCACCGTCCGAGCCGTCCTCGACGAGCGACTGGCCGCCGGCCACACCACGCTCGGCGTCGAATCGATGGCCGTCCTCAGGGCCTTCGGGTTCACGACGCCGGCCGGAAAAGTCGTCACCGACGCGGACGCCGCATCAGCGGTGGCCCACGAGCTGGACGCGCCGGTCGCGTTGAAGGTCGTGAGCCCCGACATCGCCCACAAGACCGACGTCGAGGGAGTCGTCCTCGATGTCAGTCCGGAGGCGGTCGGGGAGCAGTATCGCGGGCTGGTCGATCGAGTGGCGTCACGGCGTCCGGATGCAGCGATCGAGGGCGTATTGGTCCAGGAAGTGGTTGACAGCGAGTCCAGCGTCGAAACCCTGGTCGGGATCAAGCGGGACTCCCAATTCGGCCCGTTGGTGGTGTTCGGGCTCGGCGGCATTTTCGTCGAGGTATTCGAGGACATCGCCGTTCGGATCGCCCCCGTGGATCGGGCGATGGCTCGGGCCATGACCGAGCAAATCAACGCATCAGCGATCCTCCGGGGCGTCCGCGGGCAACCAGCCGTCGACCTGGAAGCCCTCGTGGATGCCATTCAACGCATCTCCCTGCTCGCCGTCGAGTTTCCGTCCATTCAGGAGCTCGACGTCAACCCGCTGCTGGCTACCCCCGATGGCGCCATCGCCGTGGATTTCCGCGCTACCCTCGACGAGGGCAGATCATAGTTCACCGATGTCGCCGGACCCCCGCTGCCTCGAGCGCCTCCACCCAGTCTGCCGGGCGACCGGGCACAACACCCTCAGGCTCCGCCGAGTAGTGCCCGCTATCCGGAGAGTGGGGCCCTTCGAAGCTCGCACGGAGCGGCACGAGCAGTGGTCCGAAGCCAAGGAGGCGGCCTATCGAGCGGAGCTGGCCCATACGCCCTCATCGCGTCAGATAATCGAGGACTGCGAAGCCTGATCACGTGCTCAAACCCGCGCCGCTGACGATGAGAACCCACTTATCTGAGTCAGCAGAACGTCAGTGACATGAGGGGCCCGGAGGGCCAGCGGTGCGGATAGTCCTCGGCGGTGCAGGGCAGGTCGGTTCAACCATCGCTAGACTGCCCCACCCTAAGGTGACCGGCAAATGGGCTCGGTGTCGATGCTGCACCATTGGGCTGCCTGCCCTACGGCCATCCCGTCAGTCTTAGGAGAGTGATTTTGAGTGATTTCGTTTACCGATTGGTTCCCCGCCGTCAATTATCCTGTTGATGGACTGATTAGTTTTTCCCTGCGAAACGGCCTGATGCCATAAAGTATCCCTTAAGAGCGAGCCATTCGACGGTCAAACCAATGACAGTCGGCTCATTGGAGGACGTCTCTATGCCGCCGCTGACGGAGGCACTGCGCCGCATGGGACCGGCGTTCATACTCGCGGCCGCGACACTCGGACCCGGAACGATCACCGTCTACTCGCTCTCGGGGTCGCTGTTCGGCTATCAGCTGCTCTGGGTGTTCGTCCTCGCGGGGGTGTTCGCAGTCGTCTACGTCGAGATGCTCGCGCGCTTCGGGATCGTCTCCGATCGAACGCTCTGGGGAGCGATCCGTGAGAAGTACGGCCCGGCCGCCGCGATTCTCGGCGGAGTGTTCGGCGGCGCGACGGCGCTCGGATTCCAGACCGGGAACGTCGTCGGTGTCGGCCTGGGACTCTCGGTCCTGACTGGCGTCGACTCCGTCCTTTGGGGGACGGTCATGGCCGCGGCCGCGATCGGGTTCATCTGGGTCCGCGACCTCTACGACCGGCTCGAAGCACTCGTGTTCGCGTTGATAGTGGTGATGATCGCCGGCTTCGTCGGGACGCTGGCGATAACCGGCTTCTCGGTCTCGGGGGCGGCTGCTGGGCTCGTTCCCTCCATTCCCTCCGGGCAGGCTGTGCTCATCACCCTCGTGATGATGGCGACGTACTTCAGCCTCTACGGCGTCGTCTACCAGGCTTATCTCGTCAAGGAGAAAGGCTACGGCCGCGAGGACCTGGGGGCCGCGACGTTCGACGCGATCGCGGCGATGGTCGTTCTCGGCCTCCTCGGGGCGATCATCCTCCTGACCTCGGCCGCCGTCCTGAAACCTCAGGGGATCGTCGTCGACAGCGCGGCGGCGATGGCCCGCCAGCTCCGGCCGCTGGCCGGCGACGCCGCGACCCTCCTGTTCGGGGTCGGGCTGGTCGCCGCCTCCTTCTCCTCCCTCGTGGCGAACGCGCTCATCGGCGGGGTGTTGCTCGCCGACGGACTCGACTACTCGGCGGCCTTCGACGGCCTGCCCGTGAAGGTCATTGCGACCGCCATCACTGCCGTCGGTTGGATCACGGGGATCGCCCCCCAGCTCTTCGGCGCCGATCCGGTGGACACGATCGTCCTCGCGCAGGCGTTTTCCGTGGTCGCACTCCCCTACTTCGGGCTGGTCGCGCTGCTCCTCCTCAACGATTCGGAGTATGTCGGGCGGTTCACGAACACCCGCGCGAGGAACGTTCTGGCTGCCGTCGGTTACGTCGTGACGCTCGCCATTGCACTCAACTTCGTCCGTTCGCTCCTGTAACCATGACGGAGGAGGTTTCACGAACCCGAGCGTGGCTGATGGCTGCTCGGCCACACACCCTTCCGGCGGCCGTCTCGCCCGTGGTCGTGGGGACGGGACTGGCCCTCCACGACGGGGTCTTCGCGCCGATCCCCGCGCTGTTCGCGTTCGTCGGGGCGGCACTCATCCAGATCGGGACGAACCTCGCTAACGACTACTTCGACGCCGAGAAGGGTGCTGATACCGAGGACCGGGACGGATTCACCCGGGTCACTGCCGGCGGGCTCATTCCTCCTCAACGGGTAAAGCGCGTGACGGCGGCGACGTTCGGTGTCTCGATCCTGGTGGGACTCTACCTCGTCTATGTGGGCGGTATCCCCATCCTCGTCGTCGGTCTGGCGAGCATCGCCGCCGGCATCCTCTACACGGGCGGCCCCTATCCTTTCGGCTACTACGGTCTCGGCGATCTCTTCGTCTTCGTCTTCTTCGGCCTCGTCGCCGTCACCGGGACTTACTACGTCCAAGCCGCAGCCGCCGCGTCCGCGTTTCCGCTCTGGATTCCATCGGGAACCGTGACGCTGGAGACGGTGGTCGGGAGTCTCCCGATGGCCGCGCTCATCACCGACATCCTGGTCGTGAACAATATCCGGGACCTCGAAACCGATCGGGCAGCCGGCAAGCGGACACTCGCGGTGCTCCTGGGGTATACCGGAAGCCGCATCGAGTTCGTCGGGCTCCTCGTGCTGGCTTACTTGGTGCCGGTCTGGTTCCTCACGCGAGGGTTTTCGCCGTTCGTGTTAGCTCCGCTCCTCACGCTCCCGGCTGCAGCGCAGCTCGTTCGCACGGTACTCACGGAGACCTCGGGCGAGGCGCTTAACCCGGCACTCTCACGGACGGGTAAGCTGACGGCCGCGTACGCCGTTCTGTTTGCGGCCGGGCTAACGATTTAGGCGCTTGCGCCACCGAGGGTGCGCGGATCACGGTCACTTACGAAGCTATGCGCAGCATAATGCTGGATGAATCATTATCCGTTAATTGAGGTCAGTCCCTATGTCGGTCACGCCATGCCAGACAAAAGCTGAGCGAATCATACGAGGCGTAGAAGATAGAAGGCGCGTTTCCAACAGCATGCTAATCCGTCTCGCGAAAAACATTGTTACCAACTTATCACTGCTATCGTCTGACCCAAGAGAACAGGTCGAGAAGTCTCATTGTAAAGCTAGGTTAGAAACGCCAGCAGCATCTACAGGGGTTTGAACGTAGCCTTACATGCCGGTTTGATGAGCCTGTTCGCGAACCATACCCCCGCGAACCAGGATTGGAGCGCAACGCACGATGAAGCTGATAGAGAGTACTTCACCGGCCAACGAACGGCTCAAGCTCTGCTGAACGGGTTCGGCTTGCTTCTCTGACTGTTCGGGTAGGTGGCCATCCCGTTCGGGACTGACTCACAGAGCGGCGCTCCATAGTATCGGCTATCGGCTCGTGATCAGGAAACCTGGCAACGGGTCAAGGGCGTCTCCGACCCAGGCAGCCCCCGGCG
Source organism: uncultured Halobacteriales archaeon (assembly GCA_964554565.1). Lineage (GTDB taxonomy): Archaea > Halobacteriota > Halobacteria > Halobacteriales > Hikarchaeaceae > CAZKPC01. Next base: position 237 of record CAZKPC010000070.1, on the reverse strand, counting down.
TCGGTTGGGGTTCTCCACCACTAGAATGCCTCGTAACCCTGCCCCCGAACGATCCGACTCTCACTCACCAACCGAGGAAAACGACCCGATTGCTGACCGGTCGGGGTCGGGTGGACCGCCCGAGTTCCTCCCGAATCCATCAGCTATCACCCGATAAAACGAATAACTGAACTTCGATCGCTGATCGCATCAGTCTGTCGGGTGTTACAGTGGCCCTGGAAGGACCCTCCCAGTATA
>CAZKPC010000069.1:2780-9228 GCA_964554565.1 uncultured Halobacteriales archaeon | reverse complement strand
GGCCTGGTCGTGCTCCTGCCCATCCTCGTGACCATCTGGGTCGTCTCCTGGCTTTACGGCGCGATCGCTAACGTCCCGCTGCTCCAGACCGTGATCCAGCCGCCCCTGTTCGGCGGGAACGAGGCGCTCGCGGAACTGGCGCGGGTGGTGCTCACCCTCCTCGTCTTCGGCGCCCTGGTGTTCTCGATCGGCTACCTCATGCGGACCGCGGTGGGGGCGATCATCGAGGAGGCCATCGACGACTTCATGAACCGCGTGCCGGGGCTGCGGGTGATCTACAACGCGTCGAAGATGGCCGTCGAAACCACGCTCTCGGGTGCTGGCGACCTCCAGACACCGGTCAAGGTCGAACTCTGGGGCGGCATGCGCCTGACGGCGTTCAAGACCGGAAAAACGACCGATGACGGCCGGGAGATGGTGTTCATGCCGACCGCGCCGAACATCACCACCGGATTCGTCATGGAGGTCGAGCCCGCGGACCTCATCGAGACGGACGAGAGCGTCGAGGACGCCCTGACGCGGATCCTGAGTGCCGGGTTCGGCGAGAGCCGCCGGGAGGGCATCCCGATCGACGTTCTCGAATCAGTCGGGGACGACCAGGGGAAGGAGTCCGTCGAGATCAGCGACGAGAACTGAGGGTCCGGCGGCCGACGCTTACGCCTCGTAGTCCAGCCGGACCACGGCGCCGTCCGCGTAAAGGACGAACGTCTCGAGGCCCGGGTCGTCGTCCACGTCCGCCAGCGTGGCTTTCTCGAAGACCATCTCGTCCCGGGTGTGTTCGGCGAGCACTGCGCCCGACCCCGGGTTCAGCGCGACCACCCGACCGTCGTTCGACACCACGACGAGATCATCGGTGCCGTCACCGGTAACATCGCCGAGTACCGGCGGCGGCATCATCTGCACGTCCGTGGCGGCCACCGTCCGCTCCCACTCGGTCCGACCGGTTTCGCCCGCCAGGGCACGGACCGCACCATCGGCCGCCGTCACGTAGACCTCGTTCGTGCCGTCGTTATTGCCGTCGCCGACGGCCGCGACGGCGGCGAACTGGCCGAAGGTGCGCGTCCACTGGACGCGACCGGTCGCGCCGTCCACCGCGATTGCTTGTCCGGAGACGGTGGCCGCGACGATCTCGAGTGCCGGGTCCTCATCGAGCTGTCCCGCCGCCATCCACGTGATCGACCCGTTGAAGGGATCGACCACCTCCCGGACCCGGCCGCCCGTCCGATCGAGGACCAACAACCGGCCGTCGCTCGTGCCGATCGCGATCTGAGGGTCACCGCCGCCGGAGAAATCGGCCACGATGGGCTGCGCCCAAATGAACGCGCCGTAGGACTCCCGCCAGCGGACCGACCCGTTGGCGTCGATGAGCTGGACGGTCCCGCGGGCGTCGGCGATCAGCAGCTCCGGGCCCCGAGCCGGGAACAGGTCCACCATTTGAGGCGGCGTGTACCCGTACGAGGCGAGATCGAACCGATCCCGGACCGCGCCGGTGGCGGGATCGAGATCGAAAACGGCGTTCTCGGTCGTGGCGACGATCACGGAGAGCCGACCGTTCCGGTCTGCCAGCGTCGGGTCCGCCACCGCGTGGACCGTGCAGTCCTCGGGAGGCACCTGGTGTCGCCAGACGGCTTCGCCCGTGGCCGCATCCAACGCCGCCAGCCGACAGGCCGGACCCTCGCTCACGCCGCTGATCGGCGCGAACACGAGCGGCTGGCCATCGACCGTCCCGACCGCCGGACCGTGATGGTTACCCCCGGCGCCGTCGGGCGGGGCGCTCAGCCACGTGGCGCTGAGCGTGGGCCCGCTCGGGACCAGCGTGACCGCCAGGGCTCCGCCGACGGCCACGAGGACCGCGAGCCCGAGCAGGAGCAGGACCCCCCGTCGCCGGTCCATGGCCCAGCCTACGGGTGAGTGTGGATAGCGCTTGCGAAGGGCGGCCCGGCCGGCTCAGACGTAGGTGAACCAGTCGTCGTAGTCGTCGGTGCGGCGCTCGACGATCTCGAAGAACCGGGTCTGGATGTCGTCGGTCACCGGGCCCTTCGTCCCGCTCCCGATCTCGACGTTGTCCACCGCACGGATCGGCGTGACCTCCGCGGCGGTGCCGGTGAAGAACAGTTCGTCGGCCGTGTTGAGCTCGCCCCGGCTGATGGTGGCCTGATCGTGGACCGTGTACCCGAGGTCCTCCGCGATGGTGATGACCACGTTCCGGGTGATCCCATCGAGGATCCCCTCGGCGAGTCCGGGCGTGTAGATCTCGTCGTCCCGCACGAGGAACAGGTTTTCCCCGGGGCCCTCCGCGACGTTCCCCTCCTTGTTGAGGACGATGGCCTCGGTGTACCCGTGGCGGCGGGCCTCCTCGCCGGCCAGCATCGAGTTCACGTAGAGCCCGGTCGTTTTGGCGTTCGTCGGGATCATGCTGGAGGCGTACTTCCGCCAGGACGAGACCTTCACTGCCACCCCTTCCTCCAGGGCTTCCTCGCCGAGGTAAGCGCCCCAGGGCCAGCAGGCAACCATCACCCGCACCGGGCAGTCCCCGGGACTGACGCCGAGCTGGTGGTACCCGTAGAAGGCCAGCGGCCGGATGTAACACGAGGCGAGGTCCTGTCGCCGAATGAGCTCGATCGTCGCCTCGGTGATCTCGTCCCGATCGTGTGGGAGCTCCATGTCGTAGGGGTCCCCGGACGCGAAGAACCGGTCGAGGTGATCCGCCCAGCGGAAGATCGCCGGGCCGTTCTCGGTGTCATAGCACCGGACCCCTTCGAACACGCCGGTGCCGTAATGCAAGGCGTGAGTCAATACGTGGACCTGGGCGTCGTCCCAGTCCACGAACTCGCCGTCCATCCAGATGGTGTCGACGTCCATGTCGTCGAAGCCGGCCATGTGAGACGGTTACGCCGGAAATCCCTTAATACAGTAGGAATCCGGACTGGTGGCCGGCGCCTCCGCCAGGCCAGGCCACGAGGGTGATCGCACACCAGTCCCTCCAGAACAGATGGCACTCGAAGCCGGGGCCGGTTGGAGAATACAACGCGTGTTTGAGCCTTCGATGGCCCTTTTGGCTGGACTGTCGCACCCACAGCTATGTCGATCAGCGTCCTCGATATCCGCTCAGCGATGCGACCGACCTTGCTCCAGCCGGCCGCTCGAAGCCTGGCCGGCAGCGCCGCGGCCGGAGGCGTTCTCACCTCGTTGAGGGCACCCGGGACTGTCGTTGGTCCGGGTAGAATGGAACCCCTGGTCGCTCCCTCAGGAGATCGTCGGTCCGGCTGACCATGCCACCGTTCACCCCGATCTTGCGGCCGCGGTCCTACTTTGCCGAGCGCGAGATCAGTTTCTTCCGCGTCATGGCCGTGTTCGCGGTCCTCCTGTTCACCGGCCCGATGACGATCTACGGCGTCGGCTGGGTCATGACCTCCCACATCGATGGGACCGTAACCGTCGAGAACCCGGAGCGACCGCCCGACTGGTTCTGTGAGGACAACGACGGCTGCGAGGAACCCGAGCGGATCGACCGCGACGTCGATACGGTCATCTGGGACCAGTTGGATCGGCTGTTAGGCCCGTCGTTCATCGTCTACCCGTTCGTCCTCGGAATCCTGACGGTACTGCTACACGGCGGCGCCTGGCTGGTCGGCAGCGACACCGGCTGGTTCCCGTCGTTCGGGATCGCGGCCTGGGGGCTCCTGCCATCGGTGCTGATCGTCGGCGTCTCGCTGGTCGGGCTGTGGCAGACCGTCGATCCGGTGACGATTGGCGCCGGCGACGACATCGAGACGGCCTTGGCGCCCCTGGAAGCCCAGATGCGCAGCTTCGATCGCTACCGGACGCTCGGTACGGCCCTGGAATCGATCTGGGGCGGGCTGATCTGGCGGGCCGGGCTCCGCGAACACCACGACCTGCCGAACACGGAGGCCTCGGTCGTGGCCGGGATCGTCGCCGTCCTGCTGATCGCCGGCACTCTCCTGCTGTAACCCCTAACGGTTGCGAGAACAGTCGCGGTCAGGCGAACGCGTCGATGAGGTCGGCCCCCTCGACGTAGACCAGGTCGTGGCGGTCCGCATAAGCGCGTGCATCGGCCGGGGCTAACGCCTCGCCGGTGGTATCGTCGAGCATTTCACAGCCGGCCACGGCGGGCTCTCGGTCCGCTGCGAGGGCGAGGGCGATCCCGAGCTCGGTGTGCCCGCTCCGATCGGCCAGCAGATCCGGCGCCGCCCGCAGGAGATGGACGTGTCCCGGGCAACGGAACTCGGCGGCGAAGTCGACCGACTCGGGGTCGGCCGCGGCCCGGCCGAGCGCCTGGATGGTCTTCGACCGGTCGTTGTCCGTGATCCCAGTGTAGGTGTCACGGTGGTTCACTGTCAGGGAGAACGAGGGGTTGACGTCGTAGCCCACGTCGTCGAAGTCCGCGGCCGGATGGTCCAGCAGCTCGTGGAGGAAGGGCAGCTCGAACGCCTCCGCCACCCCGTCAGAGAGCGCCACGAAGAGCAGGCCCCCGCCGTCGTTTCGGAGCCGGACCACGGCGTCCGGTGTGACTGTGCTCGCAGGATAGAGCAGATCGGTCTCGCCCTCCCGATCCGCCGCGTCGTGGATGCACACCGGCCGGCCCTGTTCGAAGGCGCTGACCGCCCGTCGCACGGGTGTCGCCTGGTGCTGACTCACGGATCGTCCTCCACCGTCACGAGCAGGACGCCGCCGTCCTCGAGGTCGAGGGCGTCGCGCAGCTTCGTCGGCGCGATGACCTCGAGCTGGTCCTCGTCGTGGTGGGTTCGTTCGGGCGCGATCACGTGCACCGGCTCGTAGTCGTCCCCGTCGGGGGTTTCGACCGCAGCCGGATAACACACGGCCGGCCCGTAGGTGCGGTCCTCGTCTTCCCAGCCGTCGATCGGAACGGGCGAGAACGCCGACAACCCGGCCCGCGCCCGGATGCTCTCGTCGTCGAGATCGAGATTGAGGGTCCCCGCGAACGGCTCGTACCCGAGCCGCGATTCGAACTGTTCCTGGTAGCCCGGAAGCGAGATGTAGTGCCGCCCCTCGCCCATCCCGCTGGTAACCGATCCCCGTAGCTCGATCCGGGCCGGTGACTCGAACAGGCGCCGATAGGCCTCGTACTCCTCGCGGAGGGCGCGTTCACCGGCCTCCGTCACCCGAACCCACTGGCCGTCGGCCACGGTGTCCCGTTCGACGTACCCGGCGGATTCAAGCGACTGCAGCCGTCGCGAGGCGGTCTGGGTCGATACCGACAGCTCCTCGGCGAGGCCCGCACAGGAGAGCTTCGTCTCGCCGGTCAACCCGCCGTCGAGAGCCACCCGTCGAAGGGTTGCCAGCTCGTCCTGGCCAGCGGCGACAGATTCGGGCATCCAACGTCCGTTGCTTACGACCCTTGAAAAGCGTAGCGGATCCGTTATGGATCTCAGTTCTGTGACGCCGTGGCGCCGGTCCGGGCATCGCGGTTCCAGAAGGCGCTGTCCTGGCGCAGCTTCGGGATCCAGGTGTCCTCCTCACGGGCGAGGAGCGCGACCCGCGAGGCGGGGATGTCTTTCAGCACTTCGTGGTCGGGAAGGTGGGCCTGCACCGCCTCCGCGAACGCCACGACGTCCTCGTGATCGGGCATGGTGTCGCGGCCCAACCGGCCCCGGGAGTGACCGACGTGCATGTAGGCTTTGAGCTCGACGAAATCCGGATCGGCCCGGTCGAAGAACCCGGCGTACCAGTCCGGATGGGTCATGTTCTCCCCGGCCAGCAGGGTCGTCCGGAGCACCGTCCGGGTCTCGCCCTTCTCGGCGAGGACGTCCATCGTGTCGACGAGCCGCTCCCAGGCGTCGTCAGCCACCGGTCGGACCACGTCATCGAACGTCGCTCGTTCGGCCGCGTCGACGCTGACGTAGAGCTGCGTGGGCGAACAGGCGTCGAGCACGTCCGGATTCGTGCCGTTGCTGACGAGGAAGGTCGTGATGTCCCGCTCGTGGAAGGCGTCGATGAGCTCGGGGAGGTACGGATACAGGGTGGGCTCCCCGTCGAGGCTGATCGCCACGTGCCGGGGATGCATCGCCTCGTCGAAGCGCTCGCGGGGCACCTGGTCGTTCCCGCCGAACCCGGAGAGCAGCTTCTGCTGGAGCCGGATGGACGCGTCGACGACGGCCTCCGGGTCGTCCCACTCGACCTCGTCGAGCTCGTAGGCGTGGCCCCGGTGGTCCCGCCAGCAGAAGACGCAGCGTTCGTTGCATTTCACGACCGGCGTCATCTGGATACAACGATGGGACTGGATCCCGTACCAGACGTTCTTGTAGCAGCGGCCCTCGCCGCGGAGCGCGTTCTTAGTCCAGCCGCAGGCCTGTGCCGCCGTGTGGGACTCGTTGTGGTAATCCGGCGAGTCGACCTGCTTGGGTCCATCCGTGCTCATCGGCTGATCCAGTCGTTGGACATGGGTTGACAAAAGCGTGTGGTCCCG
>CAZKPC010000069.1:0-2680 GCA_964554565.1 uncultured Halobacteriales archaeon | reverse complement strand
TCGACGAGCTGGACTACGTCGGGGCGGTCACCGCCGCCGGACCCTACGTCAATTTCGAGCCCTCCGAGGTCTACTACGCCGACACGCTGGCAGCCGCTCAGGGGGCCGAATACGGGCAGCGCCCCGACCGCGACGAGTCCGTCGTCGTCGAGCACACCAGCGCGAACCCGACTGGGCCGGTACACGTTGGCCGAGCCCGCAACCCGATCATCGGCGATGCCGTCGTCCGGACGCTCCGGCTGGCCGGCTACGACGTGGAAGCGCACTACTACGTGAACGACGCCGGCCGCCAGGTCGCACTGTTCACCTGGGCCTACGAGACCTTCGACGAGGCGGAACTGCCCGAGCCCGAACGCACCAAGGGCGATTACGAGCTCGTTCGCTACTACCGCAAGGGGAACGCGTTCCTCGAGGACGCCGACCCCGATGAAGCCGAGGCGGCTGAAGCCGAGATCGAGTCCATCATGCAGGGACTGGACGCCGGTGATCCGGGGACTTACGACCGCGTCGCGACGGTGGTCGATCGGGTCCTCGACGGGATGCAGGCCACCCTCGATCGCCTCCCCGCCACGTTCGACGAGTTCGTCAAGGAGACCCGCTTTATCCGGAACGGCGACACCGACGGGGTCGTCGACCGCCTCAAAGCCCTCGACGAAGCCGTTTACGAGGAGGACGCCTGGCAGCTCGATCTCTCCGGGTTCGGACTCGAGGACCGTTTCGTGTTCCTCCGCTCGGACGGCACGACGCTCTATACCACCCGGGATATCGCCCACCACGAGTGGAAGTTCGAGGAGTTCGACCGCGCGATCACGGTCATCGGCGAGGACCACAAGCTCACGTTCGAACAGCTCGATGCTACGTTGGAGCTGCTCGGCCACGACACCGACCGCCTCGAGCAGCTGTACTATTCCTGGGTCAACCTGCCGGGCGGCGAGGGAATGAGCACCCGCGCCGGCACCGGCATCGATCTCGACGACCTGCTCGACGAAGCGATCGAGCGCGCGAGGGACGAGGTCGAACAACGCCTCGAGTCCCGAGACCGGAAGGGTGATCTCACCGAGGCGGACATCCAGCGGATCGCTCGTCAGGTCGGGATCGGCGCCGTCCGCTACGACATCGTGGCCAAGCAGCCGACCAAGGCCATCACGTTCCAGTGGGAGGAGGCCCTGGATTTCGAGTCCCAGTCGGCGCCCTATGTCCAGTACGTCCATGCCCGTTGCTGTGGCATCCTCGAGGAGGCCGAATCTCGGGCCGACGTAGCCATCCCGGGTCCGGACGAGGAGCTGGCCGCCGAGTCGCTGGCAGCCCCGGAAGAGCGGGCACTGCTCCGCGCCATTGCGCGGTTCCCCGCCGTCGTCGAGACCGCCGCGGCGGACCTCCAGCCCCACGAGATCGCGACCTATACCCGGGAGTTCGCGGAGGCGTTCAACGCCTTCTACCGGGATTGTCCCGTGCTCGAAGCCGACGATCCGGCGACCCGCTCGGCCCGGCTGGGCCTGACTCGTGCCGCCCGCCACACGGTGGCCAACGCCCTCGATGCGCTCGGCGTGGCGGCCCCCGATTCGATGTAGCTGGTGCCAGCGCACGGGCCCCCGCCACCCGTGCCGTGTCACGATTCCGACGGGACGCGTAGAGTAACACCTAAGGCTGGCCGGTCGAAGCAACCACTAATACAGGTGCCCGGCGTGATCTGGACTAACTGGCTCGTGCCGCTGGCCGGCGGGGGACTCATCCCGACAGGGTCGAGAGTCGACGTCTTCCAGACGATCTATCTGGCGTTCCTGGTGTTGGGAACGCTGGTCGGCGTGGTCGTCATCGGCTACATGCTGTGGAAGGCCTACGTCTACCGGTCTGGCTCGGAGAAATCCGAGAAGGCCGACGTCGAGCGACCGGTCCTCGGTGAACTCCCGATGGGCGGTGGCGGCGGCCGGAAGCTCGCGCTCTCCTTCGGGCTCTCGACGGTCATCGTCGTCTCGCTGATCATCTGGACCTACGGCACCCTCCTCTACGTGGAGAACAGCCAGGCCGCCGAGCCCGAGTCACAGCTCGAGGTCGACGTCGTGGGCAAGCAGTTCGCCTGGGAGTTCCATTACGAGAACGGCTACACGGCTGACAGCGCCAACGGCGATGCCTTCCGGATCCCCGTCGATCGCCGAGTCCGGATCTCCGTGACGTCGAAGGACGTGTTCCACAATTTCGGCATCCCGGAGCTACGGGTGAAGACAGACGCCATGCCGGGGCAGTCGACATCGACCTGGTTCATCGCCGAGGAGACTGGGACCTACGAGTCGGCCTGCTATGAGCTGTGCGGCGCCGGCCATTCCTACATGACGGCCCAGGTCGAGGTCATGCCACAGGACGAGTTCGACGAGTGGTACGCCTCGGTGGGGGAGGACAGCTGATGAGGAGCGTGATTCGATGACCGATACGCCTCGCGATCAACCCGAAGACGACGAGGAGGAATCGCTGTTCGATCAGGTCGAGCCGACGGCCGACGGCGGCACCGAGGCCCAGGCCGCAGGGGTCGTCGAGGACATCGCGCTGCCGGTCACTTCGGATCAGGAGCACCAGGACCTCCACGGGCTGCCGCCCCAATCCGCCATCAAGCGCTGGTTCGTCACGACCAACCACAAGGACATCGGGATCCTCTACATCGTCACGTCGCTGTTCTTCCTGATCT
>CAZKPC010000068.1:0-9339 GCA_964554565.1 uncultured Halobacteriales archaeon | reverse complement strand
GCCAATCAATACTTCGGCGCCGGAATCGGATGGCCCGAACGGGATCGAGAGTCCCGGCCATCGAGGCCCGGATGGCCAAACCGGGCCACTGGTCCACTCTCCCAGCCGCTCCGGAGATCTCCCGAGCGTCCGTCTTCCGGACTCATCCGCGAGTCATCGCTCGTGGCAAACACGGCGTTATAGCGCTCGAAATGGTGGCCAGAAGCTTAATGCCTCAACCACCGTGAGAACAGACGATCGCGATGGCCGCCGACACCGTGCCGGGCGTGCTGATCGCCGAGGACGAGTCTGATCTGGCCGACCTCTACGCAGCCTGGCTCTCGGAGGACTATGACGTCCGGGTGGCGAACGGCGGTACGGCGGCGCTCGAACAGATCGATGCAACCATCGACGTGGTGCTCCTCGATCGCCGAATGCCGGACCTCTCGGGCGACGAAGTCCTCGAGCAAATCCGCAACCGGGGCTTCGACTGTCGGGTGGCCATGGTGTCGGCCGTGACGCCGGAGCACGACATCATCGGGATGGGCTTCGACGATTACCTCGTCAAACCGGTCCGTCGTGACGAGTTCGTGGAGCTGGTCGACCGCTTGATCTGGCGGAGTCAACACTCCGAGGACGTCCGCGAGTTCCTGGCCCTGGCCTCGAAGAAGGCGGTTCTCGACGCCGAGAGCTCGCCCTCGGAGCTCGAGTCCAGCCGATCCTACACGGCCCTGGAACGGGAACTGCGGGAGAAGTTCCAAGCCATCGAAGCCACCCTGGAGGGGCTGGAGGACCAGGACATCGAGGCGCTGGTCGACGATCTCCGGGCGGAAGTGCCCTCGGACGCGGGCCGGTAGTCCGGTCTTTAGAGCCGCCAACCGGGGCTCGCGACCGTGGCAGGTGGACTTCCTTTACGTTCAGCTTTGATCTCGAGACGAGGGGTCAGGCGCTGGCGCTCGGAATGCGCAGGCTTAACCAGAACCCTTGAGGACTGCCACCTATGGCGTCGCTCGGGGCCTATCTGCTCGTCTTCCTCGCCGGCTTGGTCACGGCGCTCGCGACGGGCCTCGGCGCCATCCCCTTCTTCATCACCGACGACATCAGCGAGCGGTGGAACGTCATCCTCTGGGGGATCGCGTCCGGGATCATGCTCTCGGCCTCGGTCTTCGGACTGATCAGGGAGGGCCTCGTGATCGGCGGCCCGACGTCCGTGGCCCTCGGGCTGGTGGCCGGGGTCGTGTTGGTCGTCGGGAGCCACCGCGTGATCTCGGGGGCCGAGCTGGACTCGCGGGAGTTCGAGGCGGCGGACTTCCGGAAGCTGGTGCTCATCCTCGGGATCCTGACCGTCCATTCGTTTCCCGAAGGCGTCGCCATCGGCGTCTCCTTCGCCGAACTGGATTTCCAGGGGGTCGAGGGGCTCATGATCGGGGGGTTCCTCGTGCCGCTGCTCGCGGTGTTCATGACCGTCGCCATCTCGATCCACAACGTTCCGGAGGGGGTGGCGATCTCGATCCCGCTCCGCGCGATGGGGGTCTCGAACTGGCGGCTGGTCTGGTGGTCGATCTTCTCGAGCCTGCCCCAACCTGTCGGCGCCGTGATCGCGTTCGGCTTCGTGCGGCTGGCCCGGGAGTTCCTCCCGTTCGGCTTCGGGTTCGCGGCCGGCGCGATGATCTATCTGGTGCTCACCGAGTTCGTTCCCGAGGCTCTGGAGGCCGGCGAGGACGTGCCCGGTGGCGGCCGTCGGGAGCTCGTCGGCGGGATCGTCGTCGGGTCGGCGCTGATGCTCCCGTTGGTCTTCATCTGACCGGCCACATTCTTCTCGGACGTTCCAGCTGGACGCGGGGCCGTCGGAATACCTATGTCACGACCGGATCCCCTGTTACAGCATGCCCCCGTCCGCGTCGTCCGAACCCGAGTCCCGCGTGATCCCACACTGGCTCTCAGCAGACGCCGAGCTGCTCGACGTGCGAAGCGGTGACGGCGCGTACGTCACTGGCGCCGACGGCACCGAGTACCTGGATTTCGTTTCCCAGCTCTACTGTGTGAACGCGGGGCACGGCAACGAGACCATCATCGACGCGATGACGGCGCAGCTCGAACGCATCCAATACGTCTCCTCGGCCAAACACAACGACGCCCGGAGCCGGCTCGCCAACGACCTGATCGAGGTCGCGCCCGATTCGCTCTCGGAGGTCTACTTCGCGGTCTCCGGCTCGGAGGCCAACGAAACCGCCGTCCAACTCGCCCGCCAGTATCAGGACGCCCCGACGGTGTTGACCCGCTGGCGGTCCTACCACGGTGGCACCTACGGCGCCGCTGGCCTGACCGGCGATCCGGCGATGCGAACCGCGATGGAGTCCCATGTCGCCACCACCGGGACCGCGAAGTTCCTCCCGCCGCTGGCCCATCGGTCGCCGTTCGACGCTGATTCGCCGGAGGGCCTGGCGGAGGCGGCCGCAGACCACCTCGAGTTCGTCATTCGAAACGAAGGCCCCGATTCGATCGCCGCCGTCCTGATGGAGCCTATCGGCGGGACCAGCGGCGCCTATCCACCGCCGCCGGGCTACCTCCAGCGCGTCCGCGACCTGTGTGATGCGTACGATATCCTCCTGATCGCCGACGAAGTGATCACCGGCTTCGGCCGCTGTGGCGACTGGTTCGGGATCCAAACCGAGGGGGTGGAGCCGGACCTGCTGACGTTCGCTAAGGCAGCCACCAGCGCCTACGCGCCGCTCGCTGGGGTCCTGGCCCGTGAGGACCTGGGCGCTTGGGTCCGGGCCGAGGGCACCGACCTCGGCCAGACGTTCGCGGGCCACCCGGTCGCGTGTGCGGCCGGCGTTGCGGCGCTCGAAGAATACGGCGGCGAGGGCGGATTGATCGAGCAGGCGAGCGCGGTGGCGCCGTACCTCGAAGACCGCCTCGAATCCCTGGAGGAGCATTGGGCGGTCGGCGACGTCCGCGGGCGAGGGCACCTCTGGGCCGTCGAGTTCACCGATCCCGAGACCGGCGACCCGTTCGTGGACCCGTGGACTTCAGAAGCCGATAACCCGGTGGAATCGGTGATCGAGGCGGCGGAATCCGCCGGCCTGCTGCTCGGGGCCGGCCGGCCGCCGATCCAGGTCATTATCGCGCCCCCGTTGGTCATCGAGCGGGCGGACGTCGACCGGGGAGTCGATGCGCTCGAGGCCGCCATCCGGAGCGTCTTCGACTGATAGAGGCCGGCGTCCCGGCCCTTCATATCGGGTTCTCCTGGAATAGGGAGCTGTCTGCCCGGACGATCCAATCGAACTGGTACATGGAAGCGACAATCCGGGGCTGCCGGTTCGATACGTCCTCGACGAAGCGATACTGACTGAACTCGCCTTCACAGCCGGTCGTGAAACCTTAACCGGACGATCCGCTACACGCCCATATGGTCTCCTCCCGGGTGGCGACCGCCCTCGTCGGCGTGCTCGCGAGCCTCGGGATCAGTATCGCGGCCTGGATCCTGTTCGACACACTGCTGTTGTTCCTGCTGGTCCCGATGGTGCCGCTGCTGTTCAGGCGCCGTAAGGAAGCGTCGACGGAGGCCGAGAAGCGCTGTCCGGTCTGCGGATTCGCGACCCGGGAACCCTCGTTCACCCACTGTCCGCGGGACGGGACCCGGCTCGAGTGAGGCGGCGCGTCACCCCCGGCGGTGTCGAAGGCTGCCGCGACTTCCCGGACGGTCTCGAATTCCTCGTCGCTGTACGCGATGAAGCGCACGTCCTCCAGGTGGTCGGGGTGGAAGGCGTCGATCTCCTCACAGATCAGGCGGGCACCTTCGCGCAATGGGAACCCGGAAACCCACAGCCGAGGGCCGGGATGACCGCCGACCGACACTCGCGTTCGTCGGCGGCTGCGAGGGCGTTTCGCGTCGCCACCCGGATGCTCGACGCCGTGGCCTGGCCGCCCCGTAATGGGCAGCGCTGCATCGTGGATCACGGATTCGGTATCGAGGTCGAACGCGTCCGTTACCGCGACCTCGCCCAGCTCGACCGGACCCTTCGCACGGCGGCATCGTCCAGTGGGTCCCCCGCATCGCTGCGAAGCACTCCCGCCACGCCCGACCCCATCTCGAGACTCGTCGCCGCCGCGTTGACCAGGGCGTCCGCGCTCTGGGCCGCGATATCCCCTTGCGTGACCCTGAAACTAATGTTACGCGGTAGCCTGACGGGGCTGAAACGGTTCAGTGTTGGCGCGTGTACTCGAGGGGTTCGACTCCGGTGTAGAAGGAGCCGCCCAGCCGGCCCACGGCGTCGACCGCTCTCGCTTCGACCTTCCCGTCGGTCAGGAGCGCCTCGTCCACGTAGACGTGCTGCACGTCGCCGAAGACGACGGTATGGTCGCCGATCTCCAGGGACTCCCTGAGCGAACACTCCAGGCAGGCGTGGGCGGCCTCGACGCGCGGCGGTGCCACGGTCCGAGCAGCCTGTCGAGTGACATCGGCAGCATCGAACTCCGACCCCGCGACGCTGGCGCTCGTGGCGTCCATCGATTCGATGACGTCTTGCGTAACGAGGTTTGCGACGAACTCCCCGGTCTCGAGCGCGAACCGGGCGGAATCCTTCGGCCGGCCCTCGTGGGAGCCGGCCGAGAAGAGGACCACCGGCGGCCGGCTGCTCACCGCGTTGAAGTAGCTGAACGGCGCGAGGTTGTCCCGGCCGTTCTCGCTGACCGTACTGATCCATCCGATCGGCCGAGGCACGACCAAACTCGTCAAGGTCCGATACATCGCGTCGGCGTTCGCCTCAGCGTCGACCTCCATGGCTCCCGGCTCGGTGGTCTCCCGGTTAATCGCTTGCGGTCCCGTCGGCCCGTTCCCTGACCGACGGTTCCGGAGGTCCAGCCAGGAGCGGGAGTCCCCGAGCTCCTCGCGATCACGCCAATTCTCGGCGGCCAGTCCATCCCGGGTCCCACGATGAACTGCGCCGCGGACGATCGCATCAAAAACTGGTGCATCCCGCTGATAGCGTGCCCGGCACCGTGTTTTTATCTGCCGCGGATGAACCGACGGCTATGACGGCGATTTCCTTCGGCGTCGCCGATATGGACCATACCGCGATTCGGGTCGCGGACATCGATCGGGCCCTCGAATTCTATCACGGCCAATTAGGGCTCCCGGTTCGCGACCGGGAGGGGTTCGAGGCCGGCGAGCTGCCCTTCGTGGCGGTCGTGGCGGGCGGCCGCCACCTCCATCTGGTCCCGACTGACGAGCCTTTCGATCCCGGGTCCGAACACGTGTGCCTGCTGCTGCGATGTGACGACACCGACACGCGGGACGCGATGGACCGCCTGCTTACCGAGCTCCGGGGGGCGGGGATCGAGGTTCTGGAGGACGAACCGATCAAACGCCTCGGGACGTACGGCAGGGACTGGTCGGCCTATGTCCGGGATCCCGACGGCCGCATCGTCGAGCTCAAGCTGCACTGAGTCGGAAGCTATTCGCCGGTTCGGGAGGTGGACGTGACATGGACGAACAGCGCGAAGTGGCGGAGTTCGTCGCGGCACACGACCTCGAGGCCGATCCGGCCCACCGCGTCCTGGATCTGGTTTCGGAGGTCGGGGAGGTCGCCAAGGAGATCAACCTCTCGACCGAGTATGGCACATCGGACGGCGCCGACATCGCGACCGATGAACTCGGCGACACCCTGTTCGCGCTGCTGGCTCTCTGTGAGGCCGCCGACGTCGATGCTACGGCGGCTTTGCGGAGCGCCATCGCGAAGTACGACGCCCGGCTCGAGGACACCGGCGACGCCGGGTCCGGTTAGGACCGGCCCCGGACCGTCAGATAGATCCCGGTCAACACGACCGCCCCGCCCACGACGGTCCACAGCCCCGGAACCTCCCCGAGCAGCACGACCGCCAGGAGCGTGCTCCCGACGGGCTCGCCCAGGAGCGTGACGCTGACCACGCTCGATTCGACGTGCTCCAGCGCCCAGTTGATGACGGTGTGACCGAGGAGGCCCGGCCCGACGGCCATCGCGAGGAACAGCCCCCATTCCCGGGGCGGATACGACCCCAGCCAGACCGTCGCGCCATCGCCGACCGCGAACAGGAGCAACATCCCCGCACACACCGTATAGACCACCGTCACGTACGGCACCAACGCGATCCGCTGGCGGAGCGATCGACCGGCCAGCACGTAGGCGGCGGCCATCAGCGCTCCCAGTGTCGCGAGCGCGTTGCCGTAGATGGGTCGCGCGCCGGTCAACGTGGCCCCCGGGACGGTCATCGTCACCATGCCCGCCACGGCGACGGCGATGCCGAGGGCGATCAGGCGGTTCAGGCGCTCATCGAGCAGGAGGAAGGCCCCCAGGGCGACGAACAGCGGCTGGGATTGGACGAGCGTCACCGACGCGGCGACACTGGTCCACTCCAGGCTCTCGAACCACGCCGCGAAGTGGACCGCGAGGGCGATCCCGGTCGCGCCGGCCGCCAGTAGCTGGCGTCGGGGGAGCCCGGAGATCGCCGATCGATGGCGGAGGACCGCGACCGGGGCCAGCAATCCGACGGTGAACAGCACCCGGTAGAAGGCTTTCACCAGGCTCGGGGCGGCGCTGAAACGAATCAGGATGGCACTAGTACTGACCGCGAGGACCGCGATCCCGAGGGCCGCCATCGGCGGGACCCGTTCCGCGTGGCGGTCAGCGACGGCGGGCACGTCCCAGCCGTCGACCCGGTCGCCGTTAGCCCTTCGGGATCAGGCGTCCGGCGGCACGTCGAAGTCGCGGAACGGCTGGCCCTTCACCGTCGACAGGATGTCCAAGGCGGCGATGGCGCCGGCGCCGACGGAGACTGCCGCTTGGATCTTCTCCGGGCGGGTCGTCCAGCCGGCCGCGTACACGTTGTCGACGGACGTCTCGTGGTTCCGATCAACGGCGACGACCTCGGTGTCGTTGATCTCCTCGAACTCACAGCCCAGTTTCTCGGCCACCTCGCGGACGTAGCCGGTGGCCAGTACGACGTATTCGGACTCGAAGGAGTCGAACTCCGTCGAGACTTCGAACCCCTCGAGGGTGTCCTGAATCTCGACGACCTCGCGCTCGACGAGTTCGGCGCCGTGGTTCTCGACCTGCTCTCGGGCGGTTTCCATGAACTCCGTTCCGTGGATCTCCTCGATGCCCAGGTAGTTGTAGAGGTAGGCCTTGTGCATCGAGGTGTCATCGGTCCCGAAGACCAGCGTGTCCAACCCGTTCTTCGCCGTGAACAGCGCGGCGCTCAATCCGGCGGGCCCGTCACCGACGACGATGACATCTGGCATGTCTGCGGGTTCCCGGCCCGGCCGGAAAGGCGCTACGGAAGCGGCCGGCAGCGGGTTATCCGAGCCGCTGGCGGGTCCGGCGGTGACGGTAGCGGAACATCGCGGCGAACCCCGGCCAGGCCACCCAGGACAAGGCGGCGGCCGGGCCCAGCGGGAACTCGTAGATGACACGATCGGTGACCCGCGTGCCAGCCTTCGTCGACTCGAACCGATGGGTGTGCTGCCACCGCCGGAACGGTCCCTCGACCATCTCGTCGCGGAACACGGCCCGGTCGCCGGATCGGTCCCGATGGGTGATCCGCGAGGTCCAGGTTTGCCGGGGCCCGACGCCCATCGGACGGATCGAGACCCGGACTTCGCTCCCCTCCACCAAGATCTCCGGATCGGGCTCCCCGTCCGGTCCCTCCACCGCGTCGACACGGAGGTTCAACCAGTTCGGGGTCAGTTCGACGAGCCCGTCGACGGTCGAATGGAAGGCCCAGACGTCATCGAGGTCGGCCCGGACCGTCGTGGAGCGTTGGTAGGTAGCCATGAGGAGTGGGTGGAGCTGAATGCAGGTCGCTTTTGACGTGCTTACGTGTCCGAGAGGGCGTCGCTCGTCATCCCGGCCGGCAGCAGTTCGCCGAGGGTGTAGCCGTCGGGGTTCCCGTCAACATCGACGATCACCTCGAACTCCGGCGGGCAGAACTCCGCCAGCGATTGCCGACACATGCCACAGGGCGTCAGGCCGTCCGCGTGGGGACCGGCGACTGCGACGGCGTCGAACTCGCGCTCGCCCTCCACGAGGGCTTGGGCCAGCGCGACCTCCTCGGCGTGGAGGGAATTGCTGTAGTTCACGATCTCGATGTTACAGCCGGTGTAGACGGTCCCATCAGTGGTCCGCAGGGCGGCCCCGACGGGGAACTCGGAGTACGGGGCGATCGCCAACGATCGGGCGTCCCGTGCGGCCTCAAGGAGTTCGGCCATGGCCCGCGTTCGGGGGACGGCCTAATGAACTATCGCTTGTGGGGATCACTTCAGCCGTTCCTGGAGGATCGCCGGGTGCGCGGCGGTCACGCCCTCGATGGCGAGCAGCTCGTCGCTGATCACTTCGCCCAGCGCGTCGCCGTCGGGGGCGCGCACTTCGGCCATCAACATGTGGTCGCCGCTCGAGGTGTAGAGCGATTCGACCTCGTCGACGGCTTTGAGCGACCGCGTGGCTTCCACGTACTGGTCGGAGGCCACGTCCATCCCGACCAGCGCGATGCTTTGCTCGGAGAGCTTCTTCGGGTCGATGTCGGCCGAGTACCCGACGATGACCCCTTCGGATTCGAGTTTGTCGATGTATTTGCGGACGGTGGGTTTCGAGACCCCGGCCCGCTCGGCCAGCTCCGCGACGGACGCCTGCGCATCGGATTCCAACAGCCGGAGGATCCGGGCTTCGGTCTCGGCGCTACTCACGTTGAAAACTTGGCGGTCCAGCAATAAAATCTTCCGAATCGAAAAACCGCTACCGGTGGACGTCGAGGAAGTCGTAGGACCGCTCCCACTCGGCGTCGGGGTCGAAGTACCGTTCGGCCAGCGGGGTCTCCGGCAGCTCGCCGATCGCCCGCTTCTCCTCCTCGTAGGACGGCCGCTCGCCCTCCTGATAGAACTTCCCGGTGAGCACCTCGCCCTCGTAGAGGGCGGACTCGACCTCGTACATCATCCGGCCGGCTTCTTCGCGGCTCGTGAGGTCCCACTCGTACTCGTCGGACTCGTTGACGTCCGTGTACGGGACGTACTGTTTGGCGTCCTTGTTCCAGGTCGGACACTGCGTGAGGAAGTCGACGTGGGCGAAGCCGTCGTGCTGGATCGCCTCGACGAGGACCTGCTTGGCCTGGTTGGGGTTGACCGCGGCCGTGCGCGCGATGTAGGAGGCCCCCGAGGACAGCGCCATCGATAGCGGTCGCATCGGGGCCTTGGCGCTGCCGTGGGGCTGGGTCTTGGATTTGTGGCCCATCGGGCTCGTCGGCGAGGTCTGGCCCTTCGTGAGGCCGAACACCTCGTTGTTGAACACGATGTAGGTCATGTCGTGGTTCTCCCGGGCGGTGTGCATG